>QCVM01000046.1:0-13485 GCA_003210375.1 Synechococcus sp. AG-686-B21
CCAAATCGTCCGAGCCATAACGCCGACATCGACTGATATTCACCTCAGCGTGATGACGGGCATCCCCGTAAGGGATCACTTCGAACTGCGCTCCACGCGGTTGCAGCGTGACTAGAAAAAACATGCGCTGGGCGTACAACGTGGCATAGACATCACGCCCTTCTCCCGCCGGAGCGACCCGATAAAGCATCCCAAAGGTGGGATGGTTGAGGTAGCGCTCGGAAGCCATCGCTACAGACCCAAGTTAAAGAGCACCGTACTGACCACGCAGACCCACGACCAACATCAAGCCCAAAAGGGCGAGGGCATTAAGCAGGGGCGAAGGCCGCTCTGCAGGCAAGCGAAACCGCGATGGAGCCAAAATCCGCCCACCTCTGGCCACCAAAGCATCAGCACCCTGCTCCGCACGCAACAAAATATTGGCGAGCAGGCGTTCGCCCACAGCCAGCACAATTCCAAAGCCAGCCTTGAATCCCAAAGTACGCAAATTCACAGCTCGGCTTGCCATGGATCGAAGCAGGTTTTGAAACTCCTCCTGAACAAGAGGCAAAAAGCGCAGCGCTAACAACAACTGAAATCCCAACCTCTCAACGGGGAGTCCGAAGACTGCAAACGGCGACAGATACCAGCTCAAACCCCACACAAGATCTTCTGGTGTGGTGGTGATGAGCACAAGGTTGACGCTATGGACCACTGTGAAAATCAAGGTCGACGTGCGCAAACCCAGCAGAGCTGAGGCGCGATCCACCACAAGCGGACCAAGACTGAAGCTGCCCCACTGAAGCGGCCCAAGCCTGATCAAATCCCAAGTTGGCCCGTCTGTCGCGGCATTGGGAAGTTCTGCAGGGTTGCGCAGGGAGAAGGCCGCTGGGGGATCCACCGCGGGGAGCAGCATTGACAGCAAACCAACCGCAACGGCAAGAAGCATCAGCACCAGCAGTGATCGCCACCAGAGATTGCGCGGCAAGCCGCTGAGCGCTGTCAGCACAAGCAAACTGAGCACCAATCCGACGCGCCACAAAGGACCGGCCAGGACCGGAGTCAGCAGAAACATCAGGGACCAGGCCAGCTTCAGACGGGGGTCGAGACGCCGAAGCCAACCTTCAGAGCCATCGACGTACTGCCCCATAGGGATCTGGCGCAACCAGTCCATAGCTCACCCCCGGCGGTTTTGTTGACGGGCCAACTCTTTTTCGGCGTCGCGTTGCTGTTTTCCTCGCCAAAACAATTTCACCGGTGTTCCGTCAAAGCCAAGACCTTCGCGAATGTGCCGTTCCACATAACGGCGGTAGGTGTCCCCGAACAGTTTTGGATCGTTCACGAACAAGGTGAAGCTGGGAGGCCGACTGGCCACCTGGGTGCCGTAATACAGCTTTCCTTGCCTGCCCCCGCGAGTGGTAGGTGGTGAGCGCCAACTCAAGGCTTCTTTCAGCACCTCATTCACCACAGAAGTGGTAACGCGGCGGCGATGCTGCTCCACCGCTAGGGCAGCAAGCGCAAAGATGCTCTCCACCCTTTGTCCAGTGAGAGCAGAGGTGAAGAGCATCGGAGCCCAATCCAGGAAATAAAGCTTGGCCCTCAACTCTTTTTCCGTCGCCGACATGGTGTGGCTGTCTTTTTCCACCGCATCCCACTTATTGACCACAACAACACAAGCCCGACCGTCTTCTTCAATCCGTCCGGCCAATCGTTGATCTTGTTCTGTTACCCCATCGAGGGCATCGATCACCAACACACATACATCACTACGTTCAATCGCCTTAAAGCTGCGATTAATTCCAAAATATTCAGGTCCATAATTCACACTGCGGCGGCGGCGGATTCCCGCAGTATCAACAAGTCGCCACGGGCGATTTTCTCGAACGATGTTGGTATCGATTGTGTCGCGAGTTGTCCCTCGAATCGGGCTCACGATGGCGCGCTGCTCTCCACAAATGGCATTCAAAAGGCTGGATTTGCCAACGTTTGGACGCCCAATAATCGACATCTGAATCGGCTCTTCTTCATCACCTTCCTGATCCTTGGGCGGCAAAAATGTGAGGACTTGATCCAAAATCTCAGCGGTGCCTGCCCCGTGAATTGCTGAAATGGGATAGGGCTCTCCTAGCCCTAGCGACCAAAACTCAGCGGCCATTGCTAAGCCCTGTTCGACGGACTCACATTTATTGACCGCCAACAATGTGGGACAGCGCTGCTGTCGCAAAAATTCTGCAATGGATTCATCGGCCGCAGTGAGTCCTTGCTTTCCGTCAACAATCACCAAGGCGACGCTGGCCTCATCCAAGGCCAATGCAGCTTGCTCACGAATTTCAGGCAGGAATTCGCTGTCGTCGTCAAACACCAACCCACCGGTATCCACCACCTTGAACTCACGGTCACCCCAGTAACCGTCCTGATAAGTGCGATCCCTTGTCACCCCAGGCTGGTCGTGCACAATGGCCTCACGACTTCGGCAGAGCCTGTTCACCAAGGTGGACTTGCCAACGTTTGGGCGTCCAATAATTGCGACGACAGGACGCGCCAAGGAGCTTTATTCCAATCAATATTCGACCCTACAGACCCATCGAATCGATGTTCTGTAGCGGTTTTGATCTCATGAAATCGGGAGATCTCCCGGATGCCCCCTCACCGGATCACTGGGAATCGGCATCTCGGGGGCCAGAGGACCATGATCTGGTAGAGGCTCACCCCGCTGGGCGAGCCATGCCAACAACCAACTCACCGCAGTGGCACGACGGGTGCGACGGGGGTACAACCCGCCGATCTTGTATCCAGCGAAACCCAGCTGTTCTTTTAAAAGCTGTTTGAGAGGCTTGGGAATCGAGCGGGTTAAACGGACAGAGGCTGGACGCTGAGCAATCAACTCAGGGCCAAGCGGGAACACATCAGACCAATCCTTCAATGTGGTGGGACCGAAATGCCATTGATCACCCTTGGGGACATATCCCAGCCTCGCCCAGATGCATTCGCAGACGAAGCGATCGGTGCAACGGTCCTCAAGAATCTGCTGCAGTAGAGCACGACTAACAGGCCAAAGATCACCCATTGCGGACGAAACTGAGCGAAGTGTTGTTCATCATCCCCAAGCCCTGAAAAGGGCACACCCAACCAAGCTTCAATGATGCTGAAAGCTCTGAACCACAGCCTGCAAACTCCCATTCATCTTCCCGGCAATGGCACCTGCCGTCAGCTTCATTCAAGGGTTCTGCAATCACCTTTAGCTGGTGTTACCGACAAGATTTTTCGTGGGTTAGTGCGGCGATGGTCGCGGGATTCCCTTCTGTTCACTGAAATGGTGAACGCCACAAGCCTGGAGCTCGGCCACGACTACGGAAAGATGGACGACCTCAAGGCCGAGCATGGCCCTATCGCCATACAACTCTTCGATCACCGACCTAAGGCGATGGCCGATGCAGCACGGCGCGCAGAACAGGCCGGGGCTTTTTTAATCGACATCAACATGGGATGTCCTGTCCGAAAGATCGCGAAGAAAGGCGGTGGCTCAGGACTGATCCGTGCCCCGGATCTCGCCACTCAGATAGTGGAAGCTGTCGTTGAAGCGGTGTCGATTCCCGTCACCGTCAAAACCCGCTTGGGTTGGTGTGGAGCCAGTTCAGACCCAATCACTTGGTGCCAACAACTTCAAAATGCAGGCGCCCAAATGTTGACACTGCATGGGCGAACCCGCGAACAGGGTTTCAAAGGCCGCGCGAATTGGAACGCCATCGCGGAGGTCAAACAAGCCTTAATGATTCCAGTTATTGCCAATGGTGATATCAACAACCCGACAGATGCTCTCCATTGCTTAGACGTCACGAAGGCCGATGGCGTGATGGTGGGTCGCGGAACAATGGGTGCACCCTGGCTTGTGGGACAGATCGAGGCCGCATTCATGGATCGTCTAATTCCTGAAACACCAGATAGTGGCGCCAAACTTCACTTAGCCAAAGAACAACTGCATGATTTAGTGACATCCAGGGGATCCCACGGCCTCCTGATTGCTCGGAAGCACATGAGCTGGACATGCACCGGTTTCCCGGGCGCATCACAACTCCGTCATGCCTTAATGCGCGCACCGACTCCAGAGGATGCCTACCGGCTAATTGACAACGCTATAGACGATTTAAGCCAAGTCAGATCACTTTGAACTCACAACCGTAGCCTTAAGCTCAGACTGACGTCGAGCAACAACAAACAGAAGCCAATCAAAGACACAACAAGCGCTAATGAAGCGGGGCAATCATCTGTCTAAGCGCGTCCAACAGATAGGTGTTTCGATCGGATATCGAGGATTGGTTTCACGATCTGATGACTCTTTGTACACAGCGCTTACGAATTCAGAACTCGATCGTGATCTTGCCTAAGGGAATCAATCGCCCCATCAACCGATTGCGACGCCCCACTATTCAGTGCTATTGACTTTTAAGTTCATGCGAGAAGTCAAAGAACGTTCCCTACCTGTTTGCAAGTCGGTTTGACTAGGGGAAGTCCCAGGCCCATGGTGTCCAGCCAACGTAGTTCCGATCGGTCGCTCACCCAAGCTCTTCGACAGGTTGTTGAGCTGGGCTTTGGCTTGGAAAGCTTGCAGCCCAAGTTGGCGGAGCGAAATCCAGGCTTGCCAGTGGCATTCCTCGATCCTCGTCTCATCCCCATTCCTCTTCTGGTAACTCCCCAGAGATGGACACCACGAGATAGCGGAATCGATGAAGAAGCACTGGGGCGAGCCCATCCAGAGCTAGTCACAGCGAAAGCTCTTGTGAGCTCTGGGCGACTCACCCAGATCATCCGTGGGGAAGCACCGCTCTATACGGATCTACCCCCCATTCACTTGGAGGCCTATCTCGAAGGTCTCCGTCCAGGCGCCAAAAAAGAACTTCACCGCCAGCACTCTTCCGCACTGGAACACTTGGCCACGTTCGGCTGGAAACGGTTCCGCCAAGGACGTGCGCTCGGTAAAGACCTCGACCGCTACCAACCGGAACCGGATGAGACCGTTCAGGCCGTCCTTCAAACCGTCACCCCAACACACAATTTATTGCCACTGGTTTTGGTGGTTTTACAAACGGAGCCTCATCCAGCCGAGAACGCAGCGTCGCCTCTTGGCGGGAACACTGTTCGCGAGAACATCCTTGGCTGGAACCAGATCATCCACGGCCTCCTGGGGGATCTCGATTCGGTGTGGTCGGCACTGCCTTCAGCCAACGAGGCTCTCGTGAGTTTTTGCCACAGCGACGACCGCTTGGCACCACAAGCGCCACAACTACTGAGTAAAGCCGCCGAAGCTTCACCCACAGCTGCGTTGTTCAGCTCTGATGAAACGTTGCAGTGGAGCTCCGAGCCATCACAGCGCCCTGGCAACCGCCAAAACCGTGTAGCGGTCGTGCCTTGGCGTTTGCTCACCCGAGGATGCATCGGTGGTCTGGTGACCATTCGACTGAGCCGATTGCGCCAATTAGAACTCCCTAAGCAACGGTTATGTGTTCACAATCTGGTTCTTGATCTCAGCCTGCAAGTCAGTACGCAAAACCAGAAGTGTGAGCACTTAATACAAGATTTACTAAGTCGAAATATCATAACGAATCCCGCCATTCCAGATGTGGCGTCCCCCAGAGATCGACGGATTTTCAGCGCATCGCAATCCCAGGAAGCCCTCAGTATCTGTCGAGAGCACGGGGCCTATTTTCTAACAAACGGAGGGGGGATTAGCGCCCATCCAAGCTGGCCTGGATGCCATCAAGTGCATTGGACCCCCCCCAAGAACACACTTGTTTCGATTCTGATTCCCTTTCGAGATAGTGCATCACTCACCAAAGTTTGCGTGGAATCAATTCGACGTTGTGGTGGAGACGTTCCCTATGAACTGATCTTGATTGATAACGGAAGTACAAATTCAGAAACTTTGACTTGGCTCAATGAGCAGCGGGTTGAAAACGATGTAACGGTAGTACATATAGATTGTGACTTCAATTACGCACAAATTCATAATTTCGCACGCCCTTACTGCCAAGGAACACACCTCTTACTTCTCAATAATGACATCGAAGTCCGCTCTGATGATGTTCTTCAAAAGCTCCTCGATCCATTCGCAATTCGCCATACAATGGCCGTAGGTGCCCGCTTGCATTACCCCAGCAACAGCATCCAACATCATGGGGTTGTGCTCATCAAGGGAGAACGACGCTGTGTCTTGGAACCAGGCAAACACCTAACCGAAGCAAGTGTTATCGAAATGTTTACTCCCTTGGGAGTACAGGAAGAGTGGATTGCAGCCACTGCTGCATGTTTGATGCTGCGAACCGCTGATTTTGATCAAGTTGGTGGATTCGATGAACAACTCGCCGTTGTCTTCAACGATGTAGATCTATGCCTGCGATTACGTCAATTAGAAGGCTCTATTGTTGTCACACCCTTTGTTGAGATCATTCACCATGAATCGGTGAGTCGCGGCAAAGACCAATCAGGAGAAGCACTGGCCCGACATCAACGCGAGTCGGGTTATTTGAGGCACAAACACGCAGGGCTCTTCGAAACAGGCGATCCACTCTTTAGCCAGCGCCTCCATCCACATAGCAACCGCTTCCAACCCAAAGATCCTCCACCCCATTCATTGGGTCCCGTCAAGTCTCAGCGGATCAGCCAATGGAAACAACAGGGCTGGCAAGCGAACAACAATAGGCCATTAATTATTGTGGCTCATTTTGATCCATCCAACCGTTTACGTCCAGATCTTTTCAACCTTTTGGAGAGCTACGATCAATTCGGAGATGTTGTCTTGGTCTCAGCTTCGCCAGGCCTTCGATGGCATTGGAACACCATGGGAAAGCTCAAACGATGCTGCCGCGCCATTTTGATTCGCCGCAATGAAGGGTATGACTTTGGCAGCTGGATGGCGGCCCTACATTGGCTTGAAAAGGATCTGAAACATATCAATCAACTCATTCTCACAAACGACAGCTTTTGGGGACCAATCTCTCCCCTCGATGATTTATTTGAACAAATAAAATCAAGTGATTCTGACATCATCGGACTCACCGACGATCAGATGTACACACCACATCTTCAATCGGCTTTTCTCGCTTTTCAAAAACCAGTCATTCAAAATACCGCCTTTAAAAACTTTTGGAATCAACTGGAGTCATGGCCTAAAAAACGTGATCTGATCAAGAAATATGAGGTTGGCTTATCAGTCCTCCTGCAAAAATCCGGATTTAAAACCGAGAGCCTTTACACAAAACATGCCAACGGAAATATTTTGCATACAGCCTGGCGAGAGTTGATTGAAACAAAAAACTTTCCTTTTTTGAAAGTTTCACTTTTACGCGACAATCCCACACATCAAGACACTCGTACTTGGGCGCATGTGATCTCTGAGCGGAATCCCATCTTGGCCGCTCAAATCAGATCACAACTTCAGAGACCCAAGACCTGAACGGAATACGACGAGACCGCAGACTCCAGCGCTCTTCTTAAGGGATCAAACGAACGCTCATGCTGTAATGAACCGAGACTGGGACTAGCGACAACGGGATGGGAACGGCACCGAAACGCAAGGGAATCATCCTGGCCGGTGGCAGCGGCACGCGTCTCCATCCCATCACCCAAGCAGTGAGCAAACAACTCCTGCCCGTCTACGACAAACCAATGATTTATTACCCGCTCAGCACCCTGATGCTGGCGGGAATCAGGGATGTTCTGATTATCACGACTCCCCATGATCGCGATGCGTTCGAGCGATTGCTTGGTGATGGCTCTTCCTGGGGCATGAAAATCCAATACGCCACTCAAGCCAGTCCAGACGGGCTCGCTCAGGCCTTTCTGATCGGAGCCGACTTCCTCGATGGCGCACCCGCCGCTCTTGTCTTAGGAGACAACCTTTTCCATGGGCACGACCTCATCCCCCAGCTGATGAACAGCACTGAACAACAGAAGGGAGCCACAGTGTTTGCCTACCCCGTTCGCGATCCCGAGCGTTATGGAGTGGCTGAATTTGATGCCCAGGGGAAGGTTTTAAGCCTGGAGGAAAAGCCCAAACATCCAAAAAGTCGTTATGCCGTTACTGGGCTCTACTTTTACGACGAAACAGTGGTGGAGCGTGCCCGGCAAGTCGAGCCCTCCCCCCGCGGAGAGCTCGAGATCACTGATCTCAACGCGATGTACCTGGAAGAAGGACAGCTTCGTGTTGAACTTATGGGACGAGGCATGGCCTGGCTCGACACTGGAACATGCGACTCGCTCAATGATGCGGCCAGCTACATCCGCACCCTTGAACATCGACAAGGGTTGAAAGTGGGCTGTCCTGAAGAAGTGGCCTGGAGACAGGGGTGGATTGACAACGAGCAGCTCAATCGGCTCGCGCAACCGCTACAAAAAAGCGGCTACGGAACTTATCTCCTAAAAATGCTCGAAGAAAATGTGAGCGACCATGCTGCTCTGCAAAACAGCCTGGAGGAGAGCGCATGAATGTTGAAGCCCTACAAACAGTGCGAGGAACCACCATTGATGGCCCGCTTCTCATCACACCCCGGGCCTTTGGCGACGACCGTGGCTGGTTTTTTGAAAGCTGGAACCAAACCCGCTTCAACGACGCCGTGAGACAAACAGTGGAATTCTCCCAAGACAACCACTCACGATCGATTCAAGGGGTTTTAAGAGGTTTGCACTATCAATTAGCACCAGAACCTCAAGCCAAGCTTGTGAGGTCCAGCGTGGGATCTATTTTTGATGTAGCGATCGATATTCGACAAACGTCGCCCACGTTTGGTCAATGGGTTGGTGCGGTCTTAAGCGCTGAAAACAGGGCACAGTTATGGGTCCCAGAGGGATTTGCCCATGGTTTCCTCACCTTGAGTACCGTCGCAGAGGTGCAGTACAAAGCCCGTGGTTTTTGGAATAAAGCGTGTGAACGTGCCATTCGATGGGACGACCCAAGCTTGGCCATTGATTGGCCACAAGCCGAATTGGAAGGTAATACCATCAGCCTGTCTGACAAAGACGCTGAAGCCTCTGACTTCCTTTCGGCCAAGGCATCAGGAGATCTTTTCCCATGAAGGTTTTGCTCACTGGAGCCGGAGGGCAGCTGGGCCAGGCGTTACTGGATGCAACGCCTGACACCGTTGAACTCATCTCCACAACCCGTCAGGAGCTTGATCTCTCTGATAGCGAAGCCTGCCGCAGCGCGGTTCAGAAGTACCAGCCTGATTGGGTTCTCAACGCCGGAGCTTACACATCAGTCGATAAAGCGGAGTCCGAACCAGAGTTGGCCCACGCCATCAATGCCGGAGCGCCGGAAGCCTTTGCGCAAGAGCTCGATCGCCGGGGGGGGGCGACTTCTACAAGTGAGCACAGATTTTGTTTTTAATGGCCTACAGGGTTCTCCTTACCGAGTCGATCAACCCACAACACCACTTGGTGTATACGGCGGAAGCAAGGCCGCCGGAGAACAAGCCATCCAAAAAGTCTTTGGACGCAAAAATCCTAAAGGGATCATCCTTCGTACGAGCTGGGTCATGGGGCCAGTCGGTCGCAATTTTGCCCTCACGATGCTGCGTCTTCACCGCGAACGTGACCAACTGGGTGTGGTTGCTGATCAAGTGGGATGCCCTAGCAGCACCTTGAATTTGGCCACTGCATGTTGGAAAACGATCACTCAGGGGTCGCAAGCAACCCTGCCACCGATCCTGCATTGGAGTGATGCAGGAGCCGGAAGCTGGTACGACGTGGCTGTGGCCATCGGAGAACTCGGCCACTCCCTTGGCTTGGTGGACGCACCGGCCAAGGTGAATCCGATCACCACCGCAGACTATCCAACACCCGCCTCGCGTCCGACCTATTCACTCCTGGATTGCACCACCACACGATCGGTATTGCAGCTTGATGGAGAACATTGGCAAGAAGCCTTGAAACAGCTTCTGCTTCGGATCCAAGCTGACTGAAGCAGATTGATACCCGTCAATCTTTTTTAACCGCTGATTCAATCCTGATTCAATGGCCACGTCCATGCCGACCACAGCAGAACTGCTCGAAAAGCGCCAACGCATCTTGGTCACCGGCGGTGCAGGCTTCATCGGCGGTGCAGTCATTCGGCGGCTCTTGAGAGAAAGCAACGCCATTGTTTTCAACCTCGACAAGATGGGGTATGCCAGCGACCTCACATCAATCAACGAGGTGATCCAAGAGCTTGGGATTGAGCATCAAAATCGTCATCAATTACAAGCGATTAATCTCTGCGACGAGAAAGCCGTTCAACAAGCCGTCAAGGACGCTGATCCAGACCTTGTCATGCACTTAGCGGCAGAAAGCCATGTGGACCGCTCCATTTCTGGACCTGGTGTTTTTATTGAAAGCAATGTGACCGGCACATACAATCTTCTTCAAGCCGTGCGATCACATTTTGAACAGCTTTCACCACAGCGGCGCGAGCAATTTAGATTGCATCACATCAGCACAGATGAAGTCTTTGGCTCCCTAGGTTCTGAAGGTCGCTTCTCAGAGACAACGCCTTACGACCCTCGCAGTCCCTATTCCGCCAGCAAAGCAGCCAGCGACCATTTAGTGCAAGCGTGGCACCACACCTTCGGACTACCAGTTGTTCTAACAAACTGCTCAAATAATTATGGACCGTGGCAATTCCCAGAAAAGTTAATTCCTGTGGTCACGCTTAAAGCAGCCGCGAGAGAGTCCATTCCCCTTTATGGAGATGGATTAAACATCCGTGACTGGCTCTATGTTGAAGATCATGTGGACGCATTGCTATTAGCAGCCTGTCTAGGAACACCTGGACGCAGCTATTGCGTTGGTGGCCATGGTGAAAAAACCAATCAAGAAGTGGTGAATGCCATCTGTCATCAACTGGATCAGGAACGGCCAGATGCGGCGCCACACATCAACCTGATTCAACGCGTCACCGATCGTCCTGGACACGATCGTCGCTATGCCATTAATCCTTCAAGAATCAGCACCGAACTGGGATGGGAACCACGCTATAACGTCGAAGAAGGCTTGGCTGAAACAGTCGCCTGGTACTTATCGCATGACGATTGGTGCCAAATAGTCCGTAAAAAGGCTGATTACGACGGTGGACGACTTGGCATCAATCAAACGAAGAAGGATTGATTTGATTTAAAAACTATGGCCAAGGCATCCAAAAAAAATCAATTCAAACCATCAATCGCCTCAGGGCGCCAACTTCTACGCTCGACGGCACGCCGTCTGAGTAAACAAAAAATCATCCCGGGGTTTATTCGTCAACGACTACAACGCACATCGAATCAAGACTCACAAATACCGGACAATCGACGTCAAAAAATATCTCCTGAACTCCAAGCTTATATTCAAGGAATTGACGAAAATCAAGTCAGGAAGACTGAGCGTCGCGCCATACGAGAATTAGCGCATTATGCATATGCATTTGACATCAACTTTTACAAGAATCAGCTAACAAGAGAAGAATCAAAAAAAATTAACAACCTAGGGAGTTGTCTTCAGCATTACTGCACGTCAGGGTGGAAATTGGGGATCGATCCCAGCAATTTATTCGAAACCAATAATTACTTCAGCAAATATCCAGATATCAAAGGAAGTGAAATCAATCCAATGGTTCACTTCTTTAAATTTGGCATTCGAGAAGGTCGACATTCGATGGATGACATCCATTTCATGAGAAAGACTGCACATATCAAGAAGGCTTCTGCCATTGACGTGCACAAGCTAGATTCAAGTATCAAAGAGAAAAAAATTGGGGTATTTTTACACATATTTTATCCAGAACTTGCTCCAACAATCGCAGACTATCTTGGAAAGATTCCCGCAAATATTGACATCTATATATCCACAAACCAAGACTCAGTCATTAGACTTAAAGAGATTTTTGATGGCCTAGATAATTCAAAGAAGGTGAATGTCAAATCCTTTCCAAACATTGGCAGAGACGTTGCACCATTTATTGTTGGCTTCAAAGAAGAGATTACTCAATATGACTTTGTCCTCAAGCTCCATTCCAAGAAAAGTCCTCATAGCAATGCTTTAAGTGGGTGGTTTGAGCACTGCCTAGACAATCTAATTGGCAGCGTCGATGTGTTCTACACAAACATGCAGGAGCTAAGCAAAGATGATGTGGCTATTATTTATCCAGTCGAAAACTATGCCCTTAGCCTGGGAATTAAGCACGATTCTTGCTGGGGGCATGAAGATGGGAACTACGACAAAGCGAAGCCACTACTTGACAAGCTAGGCCTTCACCAGATAGACCGCAACAGTGAATTTATATTCCCTACCGGCAATATGTTCTGGTGCAAACCAACTGTCTTAAAACCAATTCTAGATTGGGACCTCACATTCAAAGATTTTGGCAACGAAGTAGGACAAATTGATGGAACATTGGCCCACAGTATTGAACGATTAATTGGTCTGTGCTGCACAGACTATTCACACAAAGGAATTATCACAAGCTACTGTGGGTATAAAGATTCCAAGCAATATCAATCTGATAAGCAAATCATTGAAGGACGAAATAAATTACAAATCAATGGATTTGAAAAAGTTATACAATTTAAAGAGAAGTCCCTGGATAGGAACTGGAAGAATCGACCCAATGCCTCCTCAAATAAACTTCAAATTCATTGGGTGATTCCAAACTTCACCCCTGGCCTAGGAGGCCATATGACAATCTTCAGAACGATCAATTTTCTGGAAAGATGTGGTCATGATTGCATAATATGGGTTCACTCTGAAATAAAAGGGGAGAAACCAAGCAGACTAAGTTCTCTTCATAAAAGAATTATAGATCAATATTTTATCAAGCTAAAAACTGATCAAGTATATATGCTTGGCAACACCAATGAAGATCTAGAAAGAGTCAGCGGCGATGTTGTTATTGCCACCGATCGAATGAGTGCCTATCCAGTACTTGGCATGAGAAAGTTTAGCAAGCGCTTTTATTTTGTTCAGGACTATGAACCCTTTTTCTTCGCAAAAGGGACATCAACGATCTTAACGGAACAAACCTACGCGTCTAAGCATGAATTTGCTTGTATTTGCGCAAGCCCTTGGCTCAAAAACATGATGATCGAGCAGGGAAATCCTGCTATTTCATTCCCATTGGCTGTTGATTCTAATACTTATTATGAATCCAAAATTAATAAAAGGTCTGAAAACACCATCGCTTTTTATGTTCGCCGCAGCACACCACGTCGCTTATATCAGCTTGGTCTGTTGGCGTTACGCTCACTCTTTGACTTAGGAGATAGTTTTGAGATCATTACCTTTGGAGAGGACGACTTACCTGACCTAGGGATCCCAGTAAAAATTACACATGCGGGAATTCTGAATGCTGAGTCATTATCGAAGCTGTATCAAATATGCACAGTTGGTCTTGTTTTATCAGGTACCAATTACTCTCTCGTTCCCAATGAAATGATGGCTTGTGGTTTACCAGTTGTTGATATTGATGCTATCCATACACGAATCTCTTATAAACCAAACACAGCT
>QCVM01000047.1:0-12794 GCA_003210375.1 Synechococcus sp. AG-686-B21
CCGTCAGCTCAAAGCGATGGGGGCCGATATCGAGGAGCACGAAGACGGAATGACCATCCGTGGAGGCAGGCCTCTGAGAGGAGCATCTCTCGATAGTGAAACCGACCACAGGGTGGCCATGAGCCTGGCCGTCGCGGCCTTGATGGCCAGTGGCCCATCAACCCTGGCCCGCAGTGAAGCGGCAGCCGTGTCGTATCCCACCTTCTGGGACGAGCTTGGGCGACTGCATCGCTAACTCAGGCCATTGGACCGATCTAGGGGAACTCCAGGCTTTTCCGACTGCTGACGGCAGCTTCAGTCTCCACAGCAAGCGCTTCGGTGAAGCCTTTCACAACTCCGCTGGAGCGCTCAACGAGGCACGATCCAAATTCGTTAACCCCGCCGAGCTGGACCGTTTTACTGCCGGCAAACCGCTGCGGATTCTTGATGTCTGCCTTGGGCTTGGCTACAACACCGCCGCGGTGATAGAGGCCCTGCCGACACCATCCCCTGCACTGAGCTGGTGGGGACTGGAATTGGATCGTCGACCGCTCGAGATCGCTTTAGAGCAGCCCAGTTTTCAAGCGCTGTGGTCCGATGCTGTGCTGCATAAACTTGCTGCCATCCGTGATCAAGGTGGCTGGTCGAAACCCGGGGACGAAGGGCAACAACTCTGGGGGGATGCGCGCTGGATGCTGTCCAGCATTCCCGAGGCGGTGCACTTAGATCTGATACTCCACGACGCTTTTTCGCCGCAACGATGTCCGGAGCTCTGGTCGGAAGAATTTCTTAGTGCGCTAGCCAAGCGTTTGGCACCTGGGGGGCGACTGCTCACCTACAGCCGAGCAGCGGCGATCCGGGGCAGCCTGAAGCGTGCCGGATTGGAGCTTCGATCGCTTCGACCCACTCCGGGAGAACGGATGGGATGGAGCAGTGGAACGGTTGCTATCAAAGGGTGGGCCATTAATGAGGGGCTCAATATTTATGAACCTATGGAGCGGGCAGGGGTGAATTGGCGGCCGCTTTCGACAATGGAACAGGAACATCTGCGCACGCGTGCCGCGGTTCCCTTTCGCGATCCAGACCAGCGGGATCTGACCCAGACGATTTTGGAGCGCCGTCAACAAGAGCAAATTCACTGCGGTCTCGAATCCACCAACACGTGGCAACGACGCTGGCGTGATGCTGATGCGAACGGGGGCATTTGCAGCACAGGACTCTCCCGGTAGATTCCGCCGGTCAGATTCCTGCTCCGCATGCTCGCTGTTGCCGTTCTTGCCGCCGGGAAAGGCACCCGCATGAAGAGTGCCCTACCGAAAGTTCTGCAACCCCTTGCGGGAGCAACCTTGGTGGAACGGGTTCTGGCCAGCGCCAAGAACTTTCAGCCAGAGCGACGTCTGCTGATCGTTGGTCACCAGGCTGAACGGGTCGAACAAACGTTGGCTCATCTGAGCGGCTTGGAATTTGTGCTGCAGTCGCCCCAAAACGGCACAGGCCATGCGGTGCAACAACTCCTGCCGGTGATGGACGGTTTCGCGGGGGAACTCCTCGTTTTTAACGGTGATGTTCCGCTGTTGCGGGCAGCAACGATCGATGCCCTCGTGGAAGGACATCGTAATAGCGGTGCCGATGTCACCCTGCTCACAGCGCGACTGGCGGACCCAACCGGCTATGGACGGGTGTTTGCCGATTCCAACGGCCAGGTGAGCGGCATTATTGAGCACCGTGATTGCAGTGAGGAACAGCGCCAGAACAACCTCACCAACGCGGGCATATATTGCTTCAACTGGGCCGCTTTAGCCGCAGTGCTGCCCAAGCTCAGCACCGACAACGATCAAGGGGAGCTCTATCTCACCGACACCGTGGCAATGTTGCCCCGCGCCATGCATTTGGAGGTGGATGATCCCGATGAGGTGAACGGCATCAATAACCGCAAACAACTCGCCCAATGCGAAGGGGTGTTGCAGCAACGCCTTCGGGATTACTGGATGGATGAAGGGGTCACGTTTGTTGACCCAGCCAGTTGCACCCTCAGCGAAGACTGCAGATTTGGTCGTGACGTGGTGATTGAACCGCAAACCCATTTGCGTGGTTGCTGCTCAATCGGAGACAACTCCAAGTTGGGGCCTGGAAGCTTGATCGAGAATGCCAGCTTGGGCGCTCGGGTCGATGTGGTGCAGTCGGTGGTGCGGGACGCAAGGGTGGGGGATGACGTGAGTATTGGTCCATTTGCTCACCTACGACCCGCTGCAGAGGTGGGCAATGGCTGCAGCATCGGCAACTTCGTTGAAGTGAAGAAGAGCCGCTTGGGAGCCGGTAGCAAGGTGAACCACCTCAGTTACATCGGTGATGCCAGCTTGGGCGAGAACGTGAACGGGGGCGCCGGCACGATCACCGCGAACTACGACGGCGTGAACAAACACCAAACCGTGATCGGAGACCACAGCAAAACCGGTGCCAACAGCGTTCTCGTAGCGCCAGTCACGATTGGTGATCACGTCACCATCGGAGCCGGTTCAACGATTACCAAGGACGTACCCAGCAAAGCGCTCTCGATTGGCCGCGCCCGTCAAATGACCAAGGACAACTGGGCCAATCGCTCGACCTAACCCCGGGGATTTTACAACGTCGGCAACAGGGGAATCAGCTTCTCCAAGGCCACACCTCGGCTGGCCTTCAGCAACACCACATCCCCTGCCCTGAGCCATTTGCTTAACGGTTCTGCAGCGTCCTCCGGTGAAGACACCACAGCGATGCGGGGCAAAGCAGCTGCGGCGTTCGCCATCGCCCGACCCTCCTCACCGCCATCCACCACCACCAAACCATCAAGCTTGAGGGCTGCAGCTTGCGTCGCCGCAGCGCAGTGAAGCTGCAGGCTTTCTGCTCCCAGCTCGAGCATCGTGCCGAGTACCGCAAAACGGCGACCGGGCTGGGACGACAACAAGGCGAGGGCGGCCATGACCGCTTCAGGGGATGCGTTGTAGGTCTCATCGAGAAGTGTGAGTCCCCCCTGCACCAAGCGTCGATTGCGGCCACCAGGCACCGACACCTCCATCGCGTTGAGGGAAGCGCTGCTCACACCAAGCTGGTCTGCCACAGCCAGGGCAAGCAAACAATTACGGGCGTTATGGCGCCCCTCAAGCGGCAATGGCAGGCGATGCCCACCAACCTCAAGCTGGCCTGCATCGACGGCACCGATGCAATCAGCCGCTACTGGGGCGTCGTCCGCTAACCGAACCCGCAGCACCCGCCCGATCCAGACCTTCGACAGCGCTGTTTCGAGCAACGCATCACCCGCTGGAATCACCACCACACCATCGGCTTTAAGGGCGGCTGTGATTTCACATTTCGCGGCGGCGATCGCCTCCCGGCTGCCAAGACGACCAATGTGGGCTGTACCGATGTTGGTGATCACCGCCACATCCGGCTCGGTACAACGGGACAACCGTTCAATCTCACCAGGACCACGCATACCCATTTCAATTACTAAGGCGCGGTGATGGGTGTCCGCGGACAGCACGGTGAGCGGAACGCCAATGTCGTTGTTGTTGTTCCCCTCACTGCAGTGCACAGGACCCAAGGGAGCCAGAGCTGCCCGAATCAATTCACGGGTGGTGGTTTTTCCCGCTGAACCGGTCACCGCGACCACGGGTTGCCCCATCGCTCGGCGGTGCAGCAAAGCCAACTGCTGATACGCCTGCAAAGTGTCGTCGACACGCCAGTGCAGCAGATCCGACGGTACGCGGTTCGACCACGACTGACCCACCACAGCCGCCTGAGCCCCAAGCGCTGGCAATTGTGCAAGGAAGCGATGCCCATCAAAACTTTCACCAACGAGCGGCACGAAAAAGTCGCCGGCTTGGAGCGAGCGGCTGTCGGTGCAGATGCGACCGAGGGCAATATCGGGATCAGGACTTGGCCCCAACGGAGGCCCCCAGCAGGCGATCAACTGACGAACAGTGATGGTCATTCCACTGGGTTGGAATCAAACACGATCATGCCGCTCCCAATGCGAGCCGAGCGCGCCAGGAGTTTCTCCTCACCATCCACGAGTTGCAGGCTGCTGTAGCCCAAATCCAGGGAACGGCGCTGCCAGTCTTCTGAGATTGACGTTCGGGCCAATGGCACCAGGCTGATCCAGGCCTCCGTGACCTGGAGCACCAATCGGTTTTGCGCCGGTTGGGGTGTGGCGGATGCCAACAACCCCTCAGGGGCAGAACCATCCAGGAATAAGTCCATCAAAGGATTGAGATCCAGCACCGGAAGGGGAGGTTCTTCAACGTCGAACAGCGTGGTCTCGGGCGCGAACGCTGGCTCCGGTTGCGGGGTAATGAGCGGTTCTGGGAACACCGCTTCAGGAAGGACAGCAACAGGCACACGCTGATCGATGGCCACAGCCGCAGGCTTTGATTCAGCAACGGGTGGATGGGCGCTCTGCCACCAGCGCAGGCCTGCCACAGGAACGGCGACAAGTAGCACAACAACGAGAGGCCAAAAGATCGAAGCGAGGTTTCGCGGCCAAAAGCCTGGAACAGAGAGATCTCCCTCACGGTTCCGACGCCAAAGCTCTTGCGCCCTTAACTGCAGATCAGCCAACAACGCCCGCAAATTTCGCGCGAATTCCGACCATGGGCTGACGTAAGGAGCCGGGAGATTGCCCGGCTCATGACGCGGCTCTGATTCGCTGCCAACCTGCACGCTCAAGGGGGATTAACCAGACCGACGGCCAAAGAGGCGGTTCAATGGGTTGCGACCGGGAGGCGTCATCGGCGCAGTGTTGGACGAGCTGGACGACTCCAGAGCGATCTGATCAGCTCGAGACGGATCCGCCTCCTGGCCACGGGAGAACTGCTCAAGCAGCGCTGCGTCGGGGGTGGGTTCCTTGATGCCGCACACGTCTTTGTACATCAAGTCGTACTCCACGGCGGAACTATCCCAGCTGTAGTCCACGGTCATGCCGCGCTTCTGCAGGTCTTGCCAACTACGGCGATGGCGGTAGGCCTCCCAAGCACGAACCAATGCTGTGTAGAAATCGACTGGCTCGAAGCGGTCGAAGCAGAATCCAGTGCCGCTCTCGGCGTTGGGGTCGTGGGGGGGAACGGTGTCGACCAAACCACCCACTTTCCTCACCACAGGCACCGAGCCGTAACGCATCGCGTACAGCTGACTAATGCCACAGGGCTCAAAGCGGCTCGGCATCAGGAACGCATCGCTGCCGGCATAGATCTGACGGGAGAGATCGTCGTCATAGGTAAGAAAGACAGCGCACCTACCGGGATAGCGTGAGGCCAACTGCCAAAGGCCCGATTCCAAGCCACGATCGCCCGTTCCCAACACCACAATTTGCGAATCGGTGTAAGAGAGCAAGCGGTCGGCGACTTGCAGAAGGAGGTCGACACCTTTCTGGTCCACCAGGCGGGTCACCATCCCGAGCAGGAACGCGTCGTCGCGCACCTCCAAGCCCATCCGCTCTTGAAGCACCTGTTTGCACACTGCCTTACCGGTGAGGTCTGCGGCGCTGTAGTTCGCAGGAAGGGCCTGATCGGTGGCGGGATTCCAAGCCTCGAGATCAATGCCATTCAAGATGCCGCGCAATTTGCCCGACACAAAATTGAGCAGCCCGTCGAGACCTTCGCCGTATTCGGCGGTGCGGATCTCTTGGGCGTAAGTAGGCGATACAGCATTCACCCGATCAGCGTTGATCAGGGCAGCGGCCATGGTGTGATCACCCTGCATGTACCAAGGGCACCAGGTCATCCGGTCCAGCTTCCAGCGCCATGGACCTTGGTATTTGAGGTTATGGATCGTAAAAACTGTGCTGATGTCGGGGTCTTGATGCATCCAGACCGGGATCATGCCGGTGTGCCAGTCATGGCAATGCAGCACATCAGGCTTCCACACATTCCATGAAAACTCCGCTGCAGCACTAGCAAAAAAGGTGAAGCGCCAATCCTCGTCTTCGCCGCCGTAGATGCGCTCCGGATCGAAAACAGGATGCCCCACTAAATAAACTGTCATGCCGTTGCTGGGGTGCTTCGCCTCATAGACGGCAAATTCAGTCCCCATGGTTTGAGCCCGCCAGATCGGCTCATCAGGGATTTGGAGCTTGCTCCAGAGCTTGCTGTAGCCAGGCATGATCAAACGCACGTCGTGGCCGAGCTTGGCCAGGGCCGGTGGCAAGGAGCCCACCACATCGCCCATTCCACCCACCTTGATCATCGGCGCGCATTCCGCGGCAGCGAACAGGATGCGCATGGATGAGATACAGCATTAGCGCGGCGACTGTAAGGGGGATTTGGCGATCTGCTCCCGTCTCAAGGCAGCACAGTGACTGGCGTTCCCACCTTCACTTGGCCGTAAAGGGTGCGCACATTTTCATTCAGGAGGCGAACACAGCCGTGGGACACCGCCCGACCCACCGTCCAGCGATGGGGTTTTCCATGAAATCCAGTGCTGGTGCAGCCCTTAATCGTGATCCATTGATCGCCATCGTGGGCATCACGGCCACGGCAATCACGGTGAAACCCAATCCAGTGGCTGCTAAGGGGATTGGCGCTGCTCTGGTCGGCGACGCGATCGCCCGACACTGGATGCACCCACACCGGTATGTCGATTTTCTGCAGCACTTTGAAGCGACCGGTGGGGGGCTCCCAGCCGGGCATTCCGATGGCAACGGGAAACGATTGACGCAACGCGCCGCTCTCGAGCAGCAACAAGCGACGGCGTTCGCGCAACATCACCACTTGGAGACCGGGCTGTTGACGCAGCTCCTGGGGCACAGCCACCAATGCGTCCCATCACGGTGTCCATCGACGCTGCCTGCAACAGCGGGAGAGGTTCGGGCAACGGCGACGGAATCATGGGGTCAAGGTAACCAGCCCGTCTTGCCGAAATCGGGAGCCCGTTTTTCAAGAAAGGCATCGCGCCCTTCCATCGCCTCATCGGTTCGATAAAAGAGGTGAGTGGCATTGCCGGCCAATTCCTGCAGGCCGGCCAGGCCATCGGTTTCAGCATTAAAGGCGGCCTTCAAGCAACGGATTGCCGTGGGGCTGTGTTGCATCACCTCCCGAGCCCAGCGCACCCCCTCCGCTTCGAGCTGATCCAGTGGCACCACGGCATTCACCAAACCCATCTCCAAGGCTTCATTAGCGCCATAGCGCCGACACAGAAACCAGATCTCACGCGCTTTGCGCTGACCAACGACTCGGGCCAAATAACCAGCCCCAAACCCCCCATCGAAACTTCCCACCTTCGGGCCGGTTTGACCAAACACCGCGTTCTCAGCCGCGAGGCTGAGATCGCACAACAGATGCAGCACCTGACCACCGCCCATGGCGTAACCAGCCACTAGGGCGATCACCACCTTGGGCAGGCTGCGAATAATCCGCTGTAAATCCAACACGTTGAGCCGCGGCAGGCCGTCATCACCGATGTAACCGCCATCACCACGCACGCTCTGGTCACCCCCAGCGCAAAAGGCATGGGCACCGTCCTCAGCCGGACCAACCCCCGTGAACAGCACCACGCCGATGGCACGGTCATCACGGATTCGGGTGAACGCATCACAGAGTTCATTCACCGTCTGCGGGCGAAAGGCATTGCGCTTGGCGGGGCGATTAATCGCGACCCTGGCGATTCCTTCAGCGGAACGGTCCAACAGGATGTCCTGGTAGGTGCCCCACGGCTGCCATTGCGTCAACGACGCTCCGGGCAGAACCTGTTGCGACTCAGCCATAGCTCCTAGACCCCGAGGCCAACATTCTGGGCAGCCAAACGCAGCTTGCGGCGAAATGCAGCATCGGCATTGCGATCCGTGCACACCCGCAGCAGCACCGGACCTGGCTGCGCCAATCCCCAGGCGAGCGCCTCAGGCAGATCGTCGATCACAGCAATGGAACGCCCTGGCACTCCATGGGCCGCCGCCAGGGCGATGGGATTCACCGGTTGGGGCATGGCAAACAACGCATCAAAGCGCTGGGGTGATGCTTGTTCAATCGGTAATTGCTGAAAGATGCCGCCCCCGCCGTTATCGATCAGCAGCACCACCAGTGGAGGCCCATCCGATTGGCCATGCAACCAACCGTTGCTGTCGTGAAGCAGGGCTAAATCGCCTGTGATCAGAAGCATCGGACCCGTATCGATCGCGAGACCCATGGCCAACGACAACGTGCCATCGATGCCGGAGGCTCCTCGAAAGCTGAAACAGCGGCGGTCACTTCCGGCCCGGCCGCTCCAGGTGAGCCAATCGCGGACGGGAGAACTGGCGGCAAGCATCACCGGGAGGCCAGCCGGCAACAGTTGTGCGAGCTGAAATGCCAAAGCGGGTTCACTAATGGGCCCCTCGGCTGGCAACTGATCAGCAAGCCACAATCCGATCGCCTGATCCCGTTTCAACCAAGGCGAGGGCGGCAGAGGCGAGGGATCCATCGTTTGCTGCGCGCACCACGCCGCGAGTCCGCCGCTCCACTGCTGCGACAAACCCAAGGGATCCAAATGGCGCGGTTCCCCTTCCGTAATCAGAACTTGAACCCCTGCTTGGCGTTGCAGCCATGACTCCAACCGACGACTCGCGGGCAAAGGGCCAAGCCGCAACACCTGCAAAGGCTCAGGGCTGGTGAGCTGCTCGAGCTGCAATTCCCAATGCTGCAAGCATCCAGGTAGGTCGACAGGCAGACCAGCCAAGGGATCTGCCAGTAGAGGCCAACCGCTGCACAACAACCAAGAGCGAACGCTCTGCTGAAAAGCGGAGAGATCTTGGGCCAAACCACGCCACGGGCCAGCGATAACGACACCGGGCCGCGATGGGTCCAAGCGGGGTGCATCGGGATTGGTCTGGGTCGTCGACCTCCGCAGGGGCAACAGCGATGCCTCGTATTTGGCCATAACGGCATTGGCCAAAACGGCCTGCTGCTCCGCCAGGTCTGCGTGGATCGGCTCTTCTACAGGAAGGTTGAGATGCACCGGTCCCGGTGCCGCTTGATCCGACCCGTGGGCGTAGCTCCATGCCAAAGCCGCGAGCTCAACAACGGCAGGGGAGGCCATGGCATGCAAACCCTCACTGGCTCCGACGCCACACCAACGGCAGGCGGGACGCAAAAAGTCCTCCTGATTCACGGTTTGGTTTGCACCGCACTGCTTGAGTCGGATCGGACGATCGGCAGTGATGAGAAGCAAAGGCTGGCTGGAACGATCGGCTTCAACCACAGCCGGCAGCAGATTGGCCACAGCCGTTCCCGATGTGGTCACCACAGCCACGCCAGTGCCTCCAGCGGTGGCCAGACCCAGCGCCAAAAAAGCGGCCGACCGTTCATCAACGGCAGTTATGAGCTGGAGAGGCCCGGACGACGCCAGCAAACCCGCCGCCGTTGCCAACGATCCAGAGCGACTCCCAGGGCAGAGCACCAGACGCCGCAAACCACACTGGATCAACCCCTGCAACAGAGTTAGGGAGGAGTGGAGATTGTCGCGAGCAATCGACAGGGGTAGAAGCCAAGCTTGTGCGATCTTCGGTCAACGATGACCAATCCCACGCCTCCGACTAAGACTGACCCGAACAAAGGCTTCTGGCGCAGCTTGATTCTCTGGGCCGTTCTTGCCCTATTCCTGCGCTGGTACGTGGTGGAACCGCGTTGGATTCCATCCGGATCGATGTTGCCCACCCTGCAATTGCAGGATCGGATTTTGGTGGAGAAACTGCGTCCGCGAATTCAGCGGATCCAACACAGCCACCTGCAGCGCAATAATGTGGTGGTGTTTGAACCGCCAGAGCAACTGATTGCCTCGGGGTACGACGCCAATGCTGCGTTGATCAAACGCTTGGTGGGCCTGCCCGGCGATGTACTGGCCGTTGAGGGGGGCGTCCTGATCCGAAACGGAGAGCCCGTGAATGAACCATGGCTCTCGGAAACGATGGATTACGCCATGGAACCGATCACCGTGCCGGAGGACCAGCTCTGGGTGATGGGAGACAACCGCAATGCCAGCCTGGATTCCCATCTATGGGGCACGCTGCCCGAACAGAACGTGATCGGCACAGCGATCTGGCGCTACTGGCCACTCAAACGGTTCGGTCCGATACGGTTCTCCCCCACACCAAATGTGGGTTAAGTCCGAGGGCCTGAGTTAGTGTCAAAGTCGGATGCAGAGCATACGGGATGTTTAACCCCGAGTTCCTAGCCACAGACAACAGTGAAGGACAAGCGGGAAACAGCCTGATTCAGTACCTTCAGGATCAGTCTCCGGACACGCTTCAACGTGTCGCGAAATCAGCCAGCAACGATATTCAAGACATCATTCGGCACAACGTCCAGGGTTTGTTGGGCGTGTTGCCTGGTGAACATTTCGAGGTGAAGGTCACCGCGAATCGCGACAACCTGGCCAACATGCTCGCTTCCGCAATGATGACTGGTTACTTCCTGCGTCAAATGGAGCAGCGCAAGGAGTTGGAAGAAACGCTCTTTGCTGATGAGCAAATGGCTGTCGAAGACGACCAATTAAACCTTTGATGATTGGCCTTCGTTAGGCCAAAAAGACACTTATATAGTCAGTTAAGCGGCGTTCGATCCCGGCAACGCTTGGGCAAGGACTGCTGTGAGTGCTGTATCAACGCTGAGAACACGCTGACCGAGATGGGCTGGTTGCGCGATTATTTTTTTCGCCAGATCGATTTCAAACGGCACAAACCCCCCCTCCGGTCCGATCATCACCACAGCTGGAGTTGCTGAGCAATCCGACAGGGCCAATGGGGCATCCATATCAGCAATCCAACAGGGGCGTCCGGCACAAATCTGAGTGAGCTGATCTTCAACAAACGGTCGAAATCGGGGGCAACAATGAACCCGCGGCGCGATGGTATCCCGGGACCTTTCCATACCAGCGATTAAGGCATGATCGATTTGATCGGGTTTCAATAAAGGACTCTGCCAATAACTTTTTTCCACCCTGGCGCTGTTAATCAAGTACAGATCGTTCACACCAAATTCAGCAACAGCACGAAAAATACGACGCAACATTTTGGGCCGAGGCAAGGCCAAGATCAGATCAAAACGATGGCGCGGCGGCGGCGGATCGTGCAGATCAACGGTTAAGTGCACAGCACCCGCTTGGATTGATTTCAACACTCCATAACCTTGCAGTCCATCTCTCAAACCCACCCGCAGACGATCCCCTACGTTTGATTTAAGGACTTTACAAATATGGATGGCACGCTCATCAATCAGCAATACTGAATGGTCATCCAGCCAGTGATCATTGGGTGATAACAGGATGATATTCATCTGCTCATTGAATCACTTCAGTGATCTCTACGGATGTTCTGGAACAACACCTAAATCGAGGAGTTGTTGGTCGATCGAACCCAGAAATTCCCAATTGCCCGTACTGGGGGCCCAATCGCGTTGGATTAACTGCTCGCGCAGTTGTTTGATGCGCTCCGGGGTGAAGTTCAGCGGTGCGCTGTAGTGGGCGGGCACCAGCCAGCGCAGACCAGGGCGTTGCGACAGTTGATCCAGCCAGTCCAGCAGCGTGGCCTGAGCCCGCGGCATAACCAAGCGCTCAAGCACCGGCGCCACCTGGAGATGCGGTTCCTGCTCACCCATCAGCGTGTCGGCAGCAGCGGTCCATCCAGGCTCCCACTGAAATGGATAAAGGCCGAAATGGGCGCGGGCGGAACGCAAGCCAGGCTTCATCGCATGGAGCAGGATGTCTGCAATTGATGGAACCACCAAGGGTTCGGGCCTCAAATAGGAGGCAAACAACACCAGCCGCGCCCAGCCCCGGCGACGGGCGTCTGGGGAGTCGTGCATGGGTTCATCGCCCCGCTCGCGGGAATGAAACAACAATGGGGTTGGATCGCGATCAAAGATGGCAGGGGGGTTGGCCGTGATGCCAACCAATGCATCGGTCACCACAAGGGCTCCGGACGGGCGGTGCAAACAACTGATCTCTTGAAAACGACCCACGCCTAAATCCAGTGGTCCCAGTGAGATCCAGTCGCAAACATCGGGATGCGGAACACCATCGTCGATAAGCACTCGGGTACGCCCCGCAGGGATGCCGAGCCAACTCAGTGGAAGTTGCACCGGAAAACTCCACTGCCCAGGCGACACCCAAAGCTCGGCCTTTGGGAAGGCACGCGCCAGCGCCGGCAACGGCAGTTTGTGCTCCAAACCGGAAGCAGTGGGCAGCACAATCGTGCGGACTGAGCCATGGTCGGCTTCGAGCGCAGCAATAGCGGCGCATAACTCCGCGGTGGGGGGCAACGGGTTGATCAACATCAATCCGCCGGGCACCTTCACTACGGTGAGTCGAATCGGCACGGCCACGTAATAAACGCCTTGAAGCTGCTCAAAGCTCCACACCTGTCCGGGGATCAGCTCTTCAACATGGGTTGCGCGCTTGCCGTAGGGATACAGCGGCAGCAGCGGCCACCAAGGCCAGCGTTGATCGGCTGGCGAGATGCCCTTAGTTGCACTCAGATCACTTGCCATCACTCAAATTAACTGCTCTTTGCCGCCAGCAGCCATTAAAGCTGAATTAATTCAATCGTTACTTGAGTAATTGCGAGGACAATTTTGAAGGCTCAATAAAGAAATGACAGCCTATATCGACTTGACATCAATACCAGTCAACAGTGAATTCACCATTGGCTTGAACTTAATAATTATGCAGTCTTTGATACGACTGTGTTTGCAACATTAAACGTCTGCTGTTCTTCAGAGATCCTCATGATCGCAATATCGCACTAGCATGAGAGTAAATACCTAATCTACGCGTTGCCAGTTCTCAATCTCCTCAGTCCTGCCTTGCCTCTACAG
>QCVM01000048.1:0-10492 GCA_003210375.1 Synechococcus sp. AG-686-B21
GCCGGATCCATGGCGAACTGTGCCGGGTCCAGCCCCAGCAATCCGCTGCAGTTGATCGGTTGGAACCATCACAACGGACGCGACGGAGTTCCCCCGTGCTCGGCTGAAGTAGGCGGCCAGATCAGTCGCAAGTTGAAGGTCGTCCTCATCCACCAGACCGTTTGAGCTTTTGAGTACGACATGGCTACCCGGACACTCCTGGGCATGAAACCAAAGGTCGCCACTGCGGGCTTGGCGCAAGCTGATCCAGTCGTTCTGTCGATGATTGCGACCCACTTGAACCATCACACCACTGGGGGTCGAGAGCTCTAGTGGTTGTGGTTGGTTCTGTTTTTGCCGACGTTTTGAATGGGGCTGTTCCCTTGGCGATAGGAGCTCATCGAGTTCCTGTTGAAGCTCTTGTAAGCCGAGTTTTCGAGCCAGGTCGTCTTGCCATAACGCATCGAGTTGCTCTTCAATAAAGCCTTCGCTGCCGTTAATCAGAGCGAGACGTTGTTGGTGATGATCGATCCGTTCATTCAGGATTGCGACGGAACGACGCAATTTGCGGGCACGTTTGTAGAGCTTTTGTGCTTCGTTGATTTGATCTCGGTTGGGTTGCTGTAAGCAGAGGAGAGCATCAGCTTGTTGCTGAATCTCGGCATGGTTCTCAGTGGCCTTGAGACGTTGCTGTTGGTCGTCAAATTCTGATTGTTCTTTTGCACGCCAGCGCTCGATCTTGCGCAGCAGCTCCTCTTGGGCTTTGGCTAAGACGTTTTGCCCGAGGCGCTTTTGATAAAACTTGCCCAACTTGAGGGCCAGTGAATCATTCGTTGGCTGCCCGGCTGGCTTTGTCGCTGGATCCGTTGGATCCTCTCCCCAAACGCAATAACTCCCATTGGAATTGATTTGTAGGGCAAAGGTTTCTCGGTCCATCTGGTCCAGCCATCGACACCAGAGCAGATGCAGGGTTTGCCATTGTTCGGACTCCAGCTGATCCACAGGGATTGTTAGCCAACGTCCCGCCAATTGAGTGGCTAGCGCGGGGCTAACCCCTTGATAGGTCTGTTGAAGAGCTTTCTTGAGCGGGATCGGAATCAAGCTCAGCCGCTCTTTCCAGCGTTCGAATCGTTCCGTTTTATCCGGTCGATACCCCTGAAGTGGTGGAGGGGGGCAGTAATCGTCGCCAGTGCTGATCGGACGAACTCTGGATTGATGGTCGCGGACCTGGCGTCCGGGGGCGATGACGCGTCTCTGCTCATCAAGTAACAGCAGATTACTGTGGCGACCCATCATTTCCAAGACCAGCACCCGTTGAATGGCCTCTCCTGGTCGCGTCGCGAATTGAAATTCCACCACGCGTTCGAACCCCTCCTGGTGGAGGTTCACGAGGGCTAATTGGCGCAGGCTGTGTTGAAGTTGCTGCGCCAATGTGCTGCCTGCCCCCTGTCGAGGTGGGGCTGCGACTTCCGTTAGGCGGGGTGAATCGGCCTGCCAGCTCAATTCGAGCCACACCATGCCCTGAAGGCTGCGAAACCCCAATTGAATGGTGCCTGGGTTGGGTTGTTGTGCTTTTTCGAAACGACTGGGTAGAACACGGCCGCGCAGATCCCACAGCACCGCCCGCAGGGTTGTGAGATCCATGGGTTGAAGGCTGGCCGTCGCTATCACCGAGTGGCAGAGGGAACCTTCCTACTCTGCTTGCTCACGCAGTTCCCCGGATGGCAGACAACGGCAGGCTCACCGTGCTTACAGGTCCGAGCGGCGTTGGCAAGGGAACGTTGGTGAAGCGACTGCTGGATCAACATCCTGAAATTTGGCTCTCGGTTTCAGCAACAACACGGGAGCCGCGCGGGGGGGAAGACGATGGAGTGAGCTATTTCTTTCATTCCCGGGATGCTTTTGAATCCCTTGTAGCAGCTGGGGGATTGCTCGAGTGGGCCGAGTTCGCCACCAATTGCTATGGCACTCCCCGGGCTCCGGTGGAGGAGCATCTTGCAGCTGGTCGGCCTGTGCTTTTAGAAATTGAGTTGGAGGGTGCCCGACAGGTCCGCACTAGCTTTCCTGATGCGTTTCAGGTGTTCCTCGCTCCCCCCAGTTTTGCGGAGTTAGAGCGTCGGATTCGAGGTCGGGGAACCGATACGGAGGATGCGATTCAGCGTCGACTCGCCCGAGCCCGCGAGGAGCTCAATGCCCAGAACGAATTTGATGCGGTGGTGATCAACGACGACCTTGATCAGGCGTTGCAACAACTCGAGACGCACATGCAACTGCTCGCTCTTTAAGCGATGCCCCAGTTATCAGCCATCAAAAAAGCCCCCTCTTGAAGGGGGCTTCGTCAGACATTCGTCATGTGTGCGTTGGGGACCCACTACATAGGGTGGAAAAGAAGATCAGGGAAAAAGCGGTTCCATTCGATCAGGATTCCAGCTGTGGCTGTAAACCAAATCGCTGCAACAACTGGTGCGGTGGTGAGAAATTTTTTCATGGGTACCGACGGTGGTGAGGGGGCAGTGGATCAGCGCGGGGAGACGGTCACTTTGGCGTCGTCTTCCGTCAGTTTTCCGCTGGTCAATTCGCCGAAGGCTGCCAGGGGCCAGCTAGCGGCTGCCAAAAGGCTTTTAAACGCGATGCTGAGATCGATTTGGATCTCATTCATAGCTGCGTTCTTACCGCGGGTAGCTTTGAGATATTCGCGACCAGCCCAGCCGATACATCCATTGATGTAGAGGAACATAATCCCGGGAAGGACGAAGTCACCGGAGTGGCTCCAGCGGCCATCAACGATGAGATGGGGCAAACCATCTTCTCCGCAAACCGCTTGGCTGTACATCTCAAACCGGGCTATCGCCTGGGGTGTTGAGGCAGCAGAAGCGCGTTGCTGGAAGCGTGCGCTTTCAGCGCACGGGGTTAAGCCGGCCACATCCGCCTTTGCGACGGGGGCGAAGCCGAACACCAGGAGGGTCGAAAGCACAACGGCTAAAAGACGACGCATCGGACGATTCCTGTTTTTAACTGCCCGGTGAAAGGCAGGATGTCTCAAGGGGACATTACGGGAGGGCCTTGACCACAATGCAAACAGTGCTCGCCCTCGAAACAAGTTGTGACGAGTCAGCCGCTGCGGTTGTACGCCACAAAGCCGATGGCAGCGTTGAGGTGTTGGCGTCTCAAATTGCGTCACAAGTTGAGGAGCATGCCCTCTGGGGTGGGGTTGTTCCAGAAATTGCTTCGCGTCGTCATGTGGAGGCCTTGCCAACTTTGGTGCAGGCGGTTCTGCAGGACTCTGCGCTGTCGATCCCTGAACTGAATGCGGTTGCAGCGACCGTGGCGCCTGGCCTTGCCGGAGCATTAATGGTTGCTTCGGTGACGGGTCGCACCCTTGCGGCATTGCATCAGGTGCCTTTTCTGGGAATTCATCACCTTGAAGGGCATTTAGCTTCAGCTGCTCTGGGCGAGCGCGCCCCCGCTCCGCCTTATTTGGTTCTTTTAGTAAGTGGTGGCCACACCGAGCTGATTCGTGTGGGTCTTCATGGGGAGATGGATCGACTCGGCCGAAGCCATGACGATGCTGCTGGTGAAGCGTTCGACAAGGTGGCCCGCTTACTTGGCCTTGGATATCCCGGCGGTCCCGCGATTCAGGCCATCGCTGCCTCGGGGAATGCCAAACGTTTTTCCTTACCGAAAGGACGCATTTCCCTGCGAGGCGGAGGGTTTCATCCGTACGACTTTTCTTTCAGTGGATTGAAGACAGCCATGCTGCGCACTGTTGAGTCTTGCCAAGGCTCTGGAGTTGACCTGCCTCTGGCCGATCTCGCGGCAAGTTTTGAGCAGGTGGTGGCCGATGTCTTGGTGGAACGGGCCCTTCGTTGTGCTAACGATCACAAAATCAAGCAACTTGTGATGGTGGGTGGTGTAGCCGCGAACCAGCGTCTACGACTGCTCATGCAGAAACAGGGCCAGCAGCATGGCGTTGCAGTCTCGATTGCTCCTTTGGCGTATTGCACCGATAACGCCGCCATGATTGGTGCGGCAGCGCTCAGCCGGTTGAAGCGCGGGGTGCTGTCGTCAAGCGATGAAATCGGAGTTGCAGCTCGTTGGCCGTTGGAACGGGCAGATGCTCTTTACGAAGCGTTACCAGCCTTTTGAAAAATGCCCGTAAGGTGGCAATCAAAAAAAGGGGAGGCATGGCAAATCAGTCCGGGCAAAAAACAGCAGTTCAGACTTCAGAACCAGTAGGAGCAGCTGAACTGAATGAATGGAAGCGCGGTTTCACTCCTCAGGCGGAGATTTGGAATGGGCGGCTCGCCATGATCGGTTTATCCGCAGGACTCGCCGTGTTGCTGGTTTCCAGGGTGTTCAACGCTGGTTGATTAATCCCTCCCGCGTAACGCTTGAGCAAGCTCATTGGGCTTCAAGCTCAATCCAATCGCCCGGTCTGAGTTGAGGCATCCCGCATCAACAAGCGCTTTAAGTGATTGATTGGCTGTAACCATGCCGTCGAAGCTGCTGCGCGACATGATTTCTTCCACTTCATCAAGGGAGCCTCGCTGGATGTAATCCCGGCAGTCATCTGTATTGATCAAAATGTCGTGATAAGCAGCTCGCTTGTCATCGTTGGTGCGAATGAGATCTTGAGCGATGACACCCACTAAGGATTCGGAGAGTGAACGGCGAATGCTGGGTTGCTCTTTTGGCGCATACATCCCGAGCACTCGCTCGACGGTTTTGACCGCTGAGTTGGTGTGCAACGTCCCGAACCCAGGTGACCGGTTTGAGCCGCTTCAAGCGCTGTGGAAAGGTTCTCCTGGTCACAGATTTATCCGACCAGGATCACATCTGGGCCCTCTCGCAGTGCGTCCCGTAAGGCGTGATGGAACTGGAGGGTGTTCAAGCCCACTTCGCGGTGACGAATGAGGGACTTTCGACTTTCATGCACAAATTTCACCGGATCTTCGATGGTGAGAATGTGACAGGTTTTGTTGAGATTGATCCAATCGATCATGGCCGCCAAGGTTGTGCTCTTTCCAGATCTAGTTGGTCCACAAACGAGCACAAGACCTTTGGGGCGGGCTGTTAGATCTTTGAGCACCTCGGGAGGTTTGAGATCCTCCATGGTGAGGATGGTCTGAGGAATGAGCCGCAGCACCATGGCTGGGCCACGCAATGAATCGAGCACATTGATCCTCACGCGCACGAATGGGAAGGCATAGGCGCTGTCGAGTTCTTTGTCGCGATAAAACGAGTCGATTTGCTGCGGCGAGAGAATTTCATGAAGCCATCCCTGAAACACCGAGTAATAGGTGGCGGGCCAGTCGGTGGCCTGAATTTCGCCACGCACTCGAAAGCGTGGACGTTCCCCCACACCAAGATGGACATCTGAATGTCCCGCGTCATTGGCGATGCGCAGGATGGCTTCCAGGGATGGCGAATCTTTTGCGCCCGGTTTTGCGCCCTGGGCTTTATGAGGCGCTTTATTTGGCGCTGTAGTGGGTGCTGTTGGAGGAGGGGTGCCGGCAGAGCGCGTCGGAAAGCTGGGGGAAACACCGGCTGATCCAACGATCATTGAGACAAAGTGATTCCAGCATCGTTCTGATGTGGCTGCTGGCAAGTGATTGATGCAGGTCTGCGATTTCTTAACGCCCGTAGGATCCACCCATAACTGCGGATCCCATGGCCGATCAGCCCCGCGTCACCATTGTTTTAGGGACACGCCCCGAGGCAATCAAGCTCGCTCCTCTGATCCGCACATTTCAAGCGTGTGAGGCCCTAACAACCCGGGTTGTCCTGACGGGTCAACACCGTGAAATGGTCACTCAGGTGATGGATCTCTTCGGTTTACAAGCCGATCAGGATCTCAACTTGATGGCACCCTGCCAAACGTTGACCCACGTCACTTGCGTTGCATTGCAGGGCTTGCGGGATGATTTTCAGGCTTTCCCCCCACAGATCGTGCTGGTTCAAGGGGACACCACCACGGCGTTTGCTGCCGGTTTGGCGGCGTTCTATGAGCAGATTCCTGTGGGTCATGTGGAGGCGGGTTTACGGACCGACAACCTGTTGGATCCGTTCCCGGAGGAGGCCAATCGGCGGTTGTTGTCTCAGATCGCCACCTTGCATTTCGCTCCGACCCTGCAGGCGGAGCAGAACCTCCGTGCCTCTGGGGTTGTTGGAGACATTTCGGTGACAGGAAATACTGTGATTGATGCGTTGCTGTTGATGGCCGAAAAAGCGCCTGAGATGCAGTTCGAGGGGCTCGATTGGACATCCCAGCGCGTGATTTTGGCCACGGTTCATCGACGCGAAAATTGGGGCGACCGTTTAATTGATATCGCATCGGGTATTCGACAGGTGTTGGATCGTTTCCCCGACACTGCTCTCTTGCTTCCATTGCATCGCAATCCCACGGTGCGAGACCCCTTGAAAGCCATGTTGGGTGATCATCCAAGGGTCGTTCTGACGGAGCCGCTTGATTACGACCGTCTCGTGGCGGCGATGAAGGGTTGCACGCTCTTGCTCACCGATTCAGGTGGCCTCCAAGAAGAAGCGCCGGCCCTGGGCAAGCCTGTGTTGGTGTTGCGTCGAACCACCGAACGCCCTGAAGCGGTGGAGGCCGGAACGGCTCGTCTGGTTGGCACGGATCCAGCTGCAATCGTGGAGGAAGCCTCCCGCCTTCTGGGGGATTCAAAGGCCTACGAATCGATGTCTCGAGCGGTCAATCCCTTTGGCGATGGACAGGCAAGTGCGCGCATCCTCGATCTCTGCAGGCGCCATCTCGGCGTCTAAAGCAGGCTTCAGTGCCAATCGTCAGTACCGCTGGTGGCTTCATCGGCAGTGGTCGTTGGGCTCGGGCATTCTGTTGTTTATTGGCCTGAATCCTTCCCGAGCTGATGGAGAGCGTGACGACCCCACCCTGAGGCGGTTGCAGGCATTCGCGAAGTCGTGGGGTTACCAAGAATTATTGGTGGTTAATTTGTTTGCGCGAATGTCTCCCCATCCAGCCGCCTTGCAGCGCGCCAGTGATCCGGTAGGCGTTAAAAATGACCAGGTTCTGCAGTTCTGTTTCGAGCGTTGGGCTTGTGATCCCCAGGTGGATTTGTGGTGTGGCTGGGGTGTGAACGGTGGCCGTGGCTTGCGTGCGCGTGATGTTCTTCGCAAGCTTCAACCCTTGAGCTGCCAGCGCCGAATCCATTGTCCAAACTCCCATGGTCCCCTCAGCTTGGCGTTAACGCGATCGGGGCAACCGCGGCATCCGCTCTATGCCCCCAAGCAATCGACCCTGAGCCCTTTTCGTTGGGCAGAGACCGGAGCAATCCGCCATCCTGAATCAATTACTACGGATTGACGTCTGCGCTGATGCCTCGCACCCCCCGTCGCTATGCCGTGCATCTCCACCTCGTGGGAAGGCAGACCGAACGAGTTTTTTCCCAAAAATTAGAAACCTTTCAGGAGTGGTACCAGGGGGTTGTCAACGCGGAGACCCAGGGAGGTTTTGTGAATGTGCCGATGAGCGACCTTGATGGGGAATACCTCGTCGTGCGTCCGCAGGCGGTGATTGGTGTTCGCGTGGAACCACAGTTTTCGGCAGTCGATGACGCCTGAGCGGCTAGGTCTGCTGTGGGGAATCACCGTCTTCTCCGGGGCCGCGGCACGTTTGCTAGCGGCCTTCTCTGGGTTGCCTGGGGTGGTTCTGTTATTGCTTTCAGGCCTTTTGATTGGGCGGTCGGGACTGGGCCTGGTTGAACCGCTCGATCTTGGCCCGGGCCTCGGGACAATTGTGGGATTACTGGTCAGCCTGGTTTTGTTCGACGGGGGCATGAACCTTCGTCTGCCTGGCGACACGATTAAGGCAACCGTGCAGCGCATTGCTGTTTTGCGGTTGGTGATTTCCCTTGGTGGTGGCTTGCTGGCGGCCCATTGGCTAGCGGGTCTGAGTTGGTCGGTGGCGGCTGTTTTCAGTGCAATCGTTTTGGCCACAGGCCCCACGGTGGTCACCCCGTTGGTGCGCCAAATCCGCTTGTCCGCTCCGTTGGGGGATGTGCTGGAAGCGGAAGGTCTGCTTTTAGAGCCCATTGGTGCCGTTCTTGCTCTGCTGCTGCTGGAGTTAGTGCTGGGCAACCTTCATGGCTGGAGGGAGCTGGCGATTGGTTTGCTATCGCGGCTTGGTGGTGGAGTGTTGATTGGTGCGGGAGTGGGGTGGCTTCTCTCGGAGGTATTGCGTCGTCTTAAGCCTGAGCAATCCTCTGGTTTGCCCTTACAACTCAGTTTGGGGATGCTGTTTCTGATGTACGGCGTCAGTGAGTGGCTGTTGCCGGAATCAGCATTGCCTGCGTCCGTTGCCGCAGGCATCGTTGTGGGTCGGCGGCCTGGCTATTACACAGCTGAATTTGAACGTTTGATTCAAGAGCTGGCGCAGTTGTCGATCACGATGCTTTTCCCCTTGCTGGCGGCGGATGTGTCTTGGGCTGAGCTCAGCCCTTTGGGCTGGGGTGGAATCCTTTGTGTTCTTACGTTGATGTTTGTGGTGCGGCCGATCGGCGTTGGTGTTGCCACGATTGGATTGCCCCTGGCGCTCCAGCAACGGTTGTTTTTGGGTTGGCTAGCACCCCGAGGCATCGTTACGGCGTCAGTGGCCTCGTTGTTCTCCATTCGTCTGGAACAAGCCGGAATTCTTGGAGCCGGCCGGTTGCAGGGTTTGGTGTTTCTGACGATCCTGATGACCGTGGGCTTGCAGGGTCTGACCGCCCAGCCTCTGGCTCGAATTCTGGGGTTGATTCAAACGGATTCAGAGCCAGGCGAGAAGGAATCAGCTGAAGCAGCGCTGAAGGCGGGGTAAGTCGTCACCAATTTTTGCCAGAAGCGACCAGGTGGTCAGGAGGTCGGGCCCCTGCAATCGACCCAGAAGTGCAGCGCGAAGCGACTTCATCACCACGCCTTTTTTCACTCCAGCAGCTTTCGCCGCATCGCCGAGCAATGTTTTGGCCTTGTCGAGATCAGTTCCCGTCCAACGCTCCGCTTGGAGTGCATCGACAAGGTGACCGATGGCGGCTGTGGCTCCTTCGCTTTGAAGCTGTTTGATCCCGTCGTCTTCAAGAGCCGGACATTCAAAAAATGGTGAAGCTTGTTCGACGCCATCGTTGAGCAGCGTCAGAGAAGGGCCAAGCAACTCACAGAGCTCCAGGTTCCAACCGTTGTCATTGGGAACTGACCAGCCGTTCTTGATCCACAGGGGATGAAGCACCTCTAAGAGCTGTTCCGAGCTCCAGCCATGGAGCACCTGGGCGTTGAGCCAATTCAGCTTGTCCCAGTCAAACCGTGCTCCGGCTTTACTCACCCGATCAAAGCTGAATTGATCGGCGGCTTCCTTCAGACTGAAGCGCTCTTCCATGCCCTCTGGCACAGACCAGCCCAGCAAGGTCATGTAATTCGCGATTGCCTCGGCGGTATATCCCATCGAGCGGAACTCGTTGATGGAGGTGACGCCATCACGTTTTGACAGCTTCTTGCCATCTGCGTTGAGGATCAGTGGTGCATGGGCGAAGGTTGGTGCTGGAAGACCGAGGGCTTCGTAGAGCAGAAGTTGCTTGGCGGTGTTGGCAATGTGGTCTTCACCACGAATCACATGGGTGATCGCCATGGCGGCGTCGTCCACCACAACCACGAGGTTGTACAAGGGGTCACCGATTTGATCTGCAGGGGCGCGTCTGGCGACCACCATGTCGCCACCAAGATCGCCTCCTCGCCAACGCATCGTTCCGCGGACTAAGTCATTCCACTGGATTTCTGCATTATTATTGATGCGAAACCTGACCACAGCATCCCGACCTTCTGCTTGGAATGCGGCCTCCTGCTGGGCCGTGAGATGTCGGTGGCGGTTGTCGTAACGGGGTGGCTGGTTGGATGCTTTTTGAGCATCCCGCATGGTCGCCAGCTCAGATTCGTTGGCGTAACAGCGATAGGCCATACCTTTGTCGAGAAGTATCCGAATGGCGTCGCGATGCTGGGCGACCCGTTCGCTTTGAACGACAGGGTCTTCTGCCCAGTCGATTCCTAGCCATTGGAGGCCCTCAAGAATATTTTGGGTGAATTCCGGCTTGGATCGTTCCTTGTCGGTGTCTTCGATGCGGAGCAAGAAGACTCCGTTTTGGCTTTTGGCGTAAAGCCAATTGAACACAGCGGTGCGTGCTGTGCCGATATGGAGCGTGCCCGTTGGGCTGGGGGCCAGACGAACGCGCACCATTGCCGCATCGAAAATTAAAAACGGGACCGACGGGATTCGAACCCGCAACTTCCGCCGTGACAGGGCGGTGCTCTAACCGATTGAACTACGGTCCCAGGCTTGATTTGATTCGACCAAGACGCGCTTGAAAGAACCTGACCTGTGTCGCATAGCGACAAGACCAGTATCAACTGCCGCCCTGCCCTCCGTCAACAACCCGATTAAAGAGGTTGTGCTGAATTCAGCTTGAAGACTCTGAACACGGGTTGGAGGTCAGCCTAATTGACTCGAAATCGA
>QCVM01000049.1:0-10415 GCA_003210375.1 Synechococcus sp. AG-686-B21
GGCAGCAGAGGCTATGAGTGCTCTCCGAATCAATCCCATCACCGTTTAAACAAAATTGTCAGATAAAAAATCCTCCTTATCTAATGACAAGAAGGAGATCGTACGAAGTTCGTTTGTATCAATAACGGCAGTGTTAGTCGATCAGTGCCACCCAGGCAAATGCAATCCCAATGCCGATCCAGATCCCAGCAACGAGACGTCGTCCTTGCTCTCCAAGGCGATTGATCACGGTTTTCGATAAGGAGCAAACAAGGGCTAGCAGAACACCTTGGCCAATCAGTAATCCCAAGAAATAGGTCAGCAGAGGAGTGGGCTCTGCCCCAACGATGGTGCTTCCCAGAAGAAAGCCATGCAGTCCGAAGAGTGGTAAAAGCCAGGTAGCCGGTGCAACAGAAAGAGCGATCAACCCCTCAGCCACCATGCTTAACGACACAAGAGCTTCAGCCCATGGCGCCACCGCATCGGGTAGGGGGATGAACTGCGAGATCAGGCTGCCACCTAAGCCGATGGCCAGCATTGGCAGGATCCAAGCAATCGGTCGCTTGAGGCCGATGAAGCTGATGGCCAGCAGAAAGAGCAAATGATCTGGCCCCAGCAGTGGATGGCCGATACCACTCACTAGACCTGTCCATCCGGTGAGCTGGCTGCTATCCCCCATACCGAAAGGGTGATGGGCGAAAGCGGGGCTTCCGAGAAGAAGCAAAGGAATAATTCCTAGGGCAGCCCACTTGATCGGCTGCTGGCAGGCCTTGATTGAAAGAGTCAAAGGTCGATCCTCGTCGTTTGATGTTCTGGCGGGCGTTCTGACTGACGACTCTTGAGGAGACGATTCACAGCTGCGGGACAGCGACGGATTTTCACCGTTCTTTCCCCGTTTCCATCAGCAGCTGATCACTGCTGAAACCAGAAATCTCACATTAAGGGCAGCTCATGCTTCTGCGATTAATGCTTCAAAAGCGTTGGCACACGATTTTCTCTCATTCATTACACGCGGATGTGGAATGTATTAACGGGAGTTTTCATTGAGAGCACATGCTGGGCCGATCACCGATCTCCTAGCGCCATGCTGAGAATTCAGGGCGATGCTCAGCTGTTGAAAACTCTCCTTCTCGAGTCATTATGCGAGCCCCTGTCTCAATTTCAACACAGTAAATCTCAAGATCGGACTCTTATTGAGAATGACTTGCAGTTTCAGCAAGCCAGTAGTACTGTTGCAACCAATTCTCAATCGCAATAGTTGTGACGGCTTCTGCCTACCGCTTCTTGCCTGACGATTCGGTCGCTCCGATGTCGATGCCACGCCAACAGACTGTTTTGCTCGACCCTGCAGGTCGTGAGCAAGCCACTGTGCTTGAAGTCATGGAAGGGGTTTGTCGTGTGTATTGCCCATGCGAAGAAACCGAGGGGATGACTTTGGCGTTTCTTCAGTCTGGAGATCGCCTGCGGACTGACCGCCTGTGTAGTGATGGTGCCTGTGTCGAAGCATTGACGGCTCTCAAGTTTCGGAGAGACGCTGTGAGTGCGGATGAGCTTGGTATGGATGCAGTCAACGAATGGACGTTGCAGCTGTTGCGCGTTCGCCATTTAGGCCAGGCTGAGCAGCGCTTGCATGCTCTGTTGGTTCTCTTAGTGAATCGACTCGGGATGAGACGCAGTGATTGTTTTCAACTGCCTTTTCGTCTGACTCACGAACGATTTGGTGAGCTCATCGGTGCCACTCGTGTGACAACAACTCGTTTGCTGTCCAAATGGCGTCAATCTGATCTTGTCGAAATGTCGTCGATCGACCTCACAACGAGGTTGTCTCCATCCTTAGTGGAGTCTTCTCCCCTGACTTTTTGATCATTATGAGTCTTCAAACGATGGGACTTCTTGGTGACTTGTGTAGAGAAGCTGAGTATCTCTGGAAAAGATTAGCCACAGTCCAAGTTGCTTTTGAGCGCTGCAATAATTCTGGGCTGCGGCGACGGTTTTCCAGTGAGATCAATACCCACATTCAACGCTGCCTAGAGATGCGGACTGTTGTTAGCGGGATCGAGGTTTTTGGATTATCTAAATCCTGCCAGCTATGTTTGTTGAAAGAGCTCATCGATAGGTCGGTGAATGAAAACTATGCATTCTCACTATCAAGGTATTGACAACTCAAGCTCTTGATTTCTGATTAATCCGATATCAAATAAGCAGACATAAATAAGATTTATTTTTCAGAATGCGGTAATTTTTTGATTGTTGCGCATCAAATTAATTGGTTCAAGGCTTGAGCCAATTCCAATCATTTGTCATCAGGCTTGCATTATGTTTTGCAGGCAATTGAAGGGCTTTGTGTTTAAAATTGTTAATGCAATTGCCTGCTTTTCAAGCTTTTAGCGTTGCAATTCTTTTTATTGAATTGAACAAAAAGATACTGGAATATGTTCATAGCAAACATCAGTATTGCCCTCGAATATTTAAGTTGGTTTACTGCTAGAGCCAAGTGATGAGACCTACTGATAATACTGTTATAGAAATATTTGTTGATCACATCGAGGCTTCGTCGCTTGAGCGTCGGCGCTGGCTCACTCGGGTGAGAACAGCAGGGTTTGACCAAGCTCTTATGGAGTTTGCAGAGTTGCTGATGGAGCCAGGCAATTCCTGGCTCATCAGAAAATGGGACCGGATAGAGCGAGCGATTGTGGAACCCTGCGGAGCACGATTTAATTTCAACTGAGCGTCTTGCTCGCTGAAATAATGAGAGAATCATATGTAGTAATAATGACTCCCAAATGCATCACACGAAAACAAGGGGGTTGAGACAAAGGCCAGAATAACAAAGTTCATTTAATGTCATGACTTTTACCATTTTTTTTGCGACTTCAACCGGTAAAACGGAAGACGTAGCAGACCGCTTGAAAGAACTTCTTCCAGGTGCAGAAGCTAAAGATGTTGATAATCTTGACTCTTCTGAAGAACTTGTTGCGGCTGATGCACTCGTTTGCTGCGTTCCGACATGGAACACAGGTGCTGACGAAGGAAGGTCTGGAACGGCATGGGATGATCTTGCACAAGAGATTCCAAATCTTGATTTCGCCGGCAAATCCGTCGCTATTCTTGGTTTAGGTGATTCCTCTGGCTACTCAGATTTTTTCTGTGATGCCATGGAAGAACTCTATACAGCTTTTCTTCAATCTGGTGCTAAGTTAATTGGTAAGGTCCCTACCGCTGGCTATACCTTTGATTCCTCGAAAAGCGTTATAGATGGAAAATTTTGTGGTCTTCCGATTGATGAAGATAATGAATCTGAGCTGTCAGATCAACGCCTATCAGCTTGGGTTCAACAGATTAATAGTGAGGCATAAACTTACTTTTTGATTGAGAAGCCGATAAAGACCTTGTGATTCATCCAGGGTCTTTATCGGTGAACCCAGTCCACCCGAATTTCCTTACGCTGGTTTAGGTATTTGTCTATCGACATTGCAGCAATACATCCATCAGAGCAGGCGACGACGGCTTGCTTAAATGGAGTATTCCTAATATCACCAATCGCCCAAACACCATCAAGGGTGGTTTTCATATTTTCATCAACTTGAACCCCACCTTCCTTGTTTAAAGGAATCTGTCCCTGTAAGTATTCAGTAATTGGCATAGATCCACTTGAGTAAACGAACACCCCATTGGTTTGTAGTGTTTGCTGCTCTTGCTTCCCACTCTCCAACACCTTGATTTGATTGACTCCTGAGTCATCTCCTTCAATCTCCATCAATTGTGTTCTCTTCCACCACTGCACGTTTGGTGAACTCATCAACAACTCGACACCCTGTGCTGATGATCGGGGCTTGCTCTTCGTGATCCAGTGGACTTTAGATGCAAACTTGACTAATACCAAAGCTTCATCAATTGCTTCTTGATTAGATCCATAAACAGCAACTTCTTGTTGCTTATAGAAAGCGCCGTCACATGTCGCACAATAGCTAACGCCTCTACCTAGGTACTCATTCTCACCTGGTAATGTCGACGCACGGCCCATTGCTCCCGTTGCTAAAACGAGAGTCTTGCCCCGAAATGTTCCTTCGGGCGTGTATACAATTTTTTTATCAGAGCTTAAATCAATTCCATAGACTTGAGCTTGTTGATAGTCAGCCCCATACTCCACAGCTTGATCTCGCATCGACTTCAATAGATCAGCACCTGATGGTGATCCGCTGACTCCTGGATAATTTGCGATTTGATGGGTGATGGCTAAGGCGCCCACCGCGGGATTTTTATCAAGTATTTGTGTTTTGATTGATGATCGTGCTGTGTATAGAGCGCAAGCACATCCGGCGGGACCTCCACCAATGATGAGGACGTCTGTGTCGATGAAATCAGTCATTTTGGGAGATCTTGGTAGGCAAGTAGTCGTTTTTAATTGTTAAACTTTTGTCAATTCCGTCTTCAGGAATCATGTCTAGAAATGATTCAATTACATCTGTAGTTTGATCTGCTTGTTGGTACTGGAAAAAATGACGAGCATTTTTTATTGAACGATAGTGATCACCAGGCTTGAGTTGTTCTTCCCATCGTGTTTTAGCATTCCGATCAACGACGAAGTCATTGTTCCCATTGATTACTAGGGTGGGGACATCCGATGCCTTAAGGCTTCCTAACCTGATCTGAGAAGCGATGGAACCAAAAATATATTCTTCATCTAAACATTTAGCTAGAAGTGATGCGAAGATAGGATATTTTTTGGATAAATTGCTTCCAAATAAGTGAGAAGAGAGATGCAGTAATATTTTTTCTCGGCTGCATGGAAGCTGGCTTCTCATTTTTAGATAATGAGATGTCCATTGGTTTGTTATCGCAGTATCGGCTGATAGCAAAGTTGCCGAATGTGCTGCTTCGGGATATTTACATGCAAATAAATGAGCTATAGTTCCACTAATGCCATGCCCCATTAAATGAAATTTTTCCTTTCCATTATTAATGGTTTCAAGCATTAGTGAATGAATCGTTTCAATGCTGCATGCTTCATCTAATTCATGTTGGAAAGACCAACGTTTTATGGCTCTATTTTTAACTAGCCTTCTTGTAAGTGGTTGATTAAAGCAATGAAGAGTCGGCTGTAGATCAATCCACAGAATCGTCGATAGACTCATTATAAGTGCCATTTTCATAAGTATGCTCGCCCAACTAGGCGACAGTTATACCGCTCTACATTTTGATGTTTCGAATGATACTCTTGATGATGTCATTCAGGCACCTTCTCTTTTGATTTGTATTGCACCGTTTGTTATTTTTGATTCCAGGTGCTTAATCAGCTTCTGCTCTGATCTGTCAGCTGTCTGGTATAGCTTTTGCGCCAATAGATATGCTGTTTGTGTGATTTTTCTAGAGGTCATTGACGCAAGATAAATATCAATAACTTTTGATTGATTGTTTGCTTGAATCATTGCTTCGTGCCCCGGCTTGATTGAAACTTCATTAAATCTTGTGGGTGAATGGATCCCAGTATGTTGAAGTCTTGGCTTCCTTCTGGTTCGATAATAAAGAGGACTCCCATGGGTTCTGGATAAATCCCTGTGACGGCTTCAAATGGGTCATCATGACCCACTAAAACCAGATTATTTCCTTGATCGACTGATTGAGAAAGGAGGGGTAAAAGCCTCTTCCTATAAGTTGCGTTGTCACTTTCTGTACACACTTCGCATGGAAGAAAATTAAGTGCTTTGTTCGTTTTATGCTCTCCGAATGAAAGTTGTGCAGTATCAATGGCTCGACAATATTCGCTTGATATGACACTTCCTATGGGTACTTTATGATTTCGAAGTGAATTTCCAATTTGAGTAGCTTCGAGTCGACCAACTGCACTAAGCTGTCTTTGTGTTGAACAGTCATCAAGTGATAATTCAGTAGACGCTTGGTCAGCCCAATCTGTCTTTGTTGTTGCATGCCTCATATAGATGATCTTCCCCCCTTCCCTGAGTTCTTCGATCAAACTATCAGTAGACTGATTTTTAGTCTCATCAAAATTTTGGTGTGCTTTACCTTCTGGATTGATTAAAAGGGTTGAGAGTAAAAAACATGTTAATGTGCCTTTTCTAAGCCATAGCCATGAAGCGTGAAGGCTCATCTCGCTCAAGAATGCTTATTTAATAAATAAGATCTTAAAGCCCAAAGCTCGGCATGCTGTAAATATTGAGAGCATGCCACGTATGTATTGATTTAATTTGGGCGTGCGAAATGATGCATCGCAGATTTGTTCTGAATAGAGTTATTTTTAGCATCATAAGAAGATCTTGCGTACATGAAATATGCAAGATCTTTAGTTGATTAAATAGTATTTAAACTTTAATCTTTGAGTGTGGCTGGTTGATGTTGGCCCTGATAAAGCTCGTTATCAATCACCAATAATGCAGATTTGTCGTCTCCTGCAAAGCGGACACGACCCAGGAGATATGCAAACTCATTCTCGGCCTGAGTTTGTTGATCAACCATGGGATCTAGGAAGACAGTCGTTCTTACATCTGATGCATGTTCGCCAAGTGCATACAGTTGATGTAGGGAGGCTGTGATGTCGGCTTCCATCAGAAAAGATGTTGCGAAAACATCGGTCGGAGATTTCCACACTTGATTTGGTGCCTCAAGTGCTTGTAAGTCGACCGATTGCCCACGAGCAATTAAATACTCTGCAAATTGTGCGGCGTGGCTATGTTCGCTTTGTGATTCTTCGCGGAAATAACGAGCAAATCCTCTGAGTTCACGCTCTGCAAACCAGATGGCTGCTGCGAAATAGTTGGCATGGGCTTGACGCTCCATGTTGAGATGATGCTGCAACCCACCGAGCAGATCCTCTGCTATCGGTTCGGCAAGAGCTCGGCCAGCAGGCCCTGTAAGAACAGTGCTGAGTGCAGTTTTCGTGGTTGTTGATTGCGTCATTTTAAGGATTACTGTCTAAACGTCTAAACAACATAACTCATTGCACCACGATTGTGCTCCTTAAGTGTTGATTTCACCCTGTTTACTGATAGTCATTATCAACAGATTATCGACACTGACTATCATTAGCGAATGTTCGCCGCTAGCTTTCGTTATCGCCATCCATTTTTTGCCATGATTTGAATGGCTAGTTTTTGCGATTCTCCAAGCTTGCTGATGGGTACGTTGTCTGGATTGAATCGACCAAATGCCTCTAGTTGGCTCGACGTTCCAAAACCATCTAAAGGATATTCGTATGTTGGTCCGGCAATTGAGGAGCTGCCTTTGGGCGATGTTAGATAAGTAATCAATGCAATTGCTTCTTTCTTGTTTTTGGCAGACTTCGCCATGCCTGCTGCACTAATGTTTACATGGGCAGGATTTGGCATAATCAGCTTGATTGACTTGGTTAGTTGCTGATCATTTTTTCCACTTGCACCCGCTTGCATTCGGGCTAAGTAATAATGATTAACCACACCAACTGCACATTTTCCCTGCCCAACAGCCCTGATCAGTGATGTATCTCCGCCGAAAAATGGTTGATTGACATTTGCGATCATATTTTTAACCCAGTTTGTTGTACTAGTTTCTCCTTTTAAGACAATTTGATCTGCCACAAGAGACTGGTTGTATACATTCTCGCGTTTGCGAAGGCATACTTTCCCTCTCAGGTTTGTTTTGGCGAGGTCTGCATATGTTTTGATGCTATCTGAATCAACAAGCTTTGGATTAACAATGATTGCTCTCACGCGACGCGTGAGAGCAAACCATTGATTCCCTGGATCTCTATATCGTGCGGGAACATTCTTTTTGATTTGTTCTGATTGAATGGGCGCTAAAAGTCCTTCTTTTGCGGCATTGTTAATACGAGCAGCATCCACAAGTAGAATGACGTCTGCATTTGAGTTCTTTCCTTCGCGTTTCAATCTTTCAATTAAAGTGATGCCAGTTGCTTCAATTAATCGAACCTTAATCCCGGTATTTTCGCTAAATTTTTTAAAGACCTGACGATCAGTGTTGTAGTGCCGACCTGAGTAAACGCGAACTTCTTGGGAGAAGCCAGGTAGTGTGTTGGCAAGAGGCATCCCTAATGCCAAGACAGCCAGCAAAAACGATGATTTACCCATCACAGCACTTAGTTTTTAAGATTTTATTGATTGACCGGCTTCAGGTCTGTCGAATGTTACGCCGTTCAGTGAATCAAATGATACAAGCCCTTTTGGCTGTGTTTACTGGTTTCTTGTTTTCACTATGGATTTTCTGACATCGGAACTTTTCGGCCCTGAACAGACGCGCCAAATGTACGGTGAATTGAGCAACAGTGAGTCGATTTGGCTTGATGGGCGACTCACTGCTGGAGAGCATGCAGCCCTTGTTAAGCACAATCGTCAACTTGAGCCCTCCTCGGCTTTGGCAACGTCGATTGCCGAGATCGTTGAGCAAACAATCATCGCCAGCCCTCTCCTGAAGAGTTACGCACTGATTCGTAAGGTCCATAGCATCCTGATTTCACGAAGCGAAGCAGGAGACGGATATGGATGGCATGTTGATAATCCATTTTCTAAACATGGACGTCGTGATCTTTCTTTTACTCTTTTTTTGAGTGATCCTTCTGATTATGATGGGGGAGAACTTACTTTTCAGCTTTTACAGGGTTCGAAAGAGATTCGTCTTCCTGCTGGTCATATCATTCTTTATCCGAGTTCATCCTTGCACTGTGTTCAATCGGTCACTCGTGGTACACGACTGGTCTGTGTTGGTTGGATTGAAAGTTATATTCAATCTTCTGAAGATCGATCGATGTTATTTAATTTAGATGCTGGGGCTAAAGGATTGCTGGCTCGGCACGGACGTTCTGACGAACTGGATTTAATCTTTCAATCGTATGCCAATGCTGTCAGGCGCCTTTCTGGGCAGTAAAGTGCTTTTTGTTACCTCATGAAGTGCTTGATGCTGTCTTTTTCCGGCTCGAGCTTTTCATAATAGTTTTTTATCCATTAATTATGGCCAAGAGCTCGCCCGTATCTGTTTTTCTTGCTGCCACATCATTGCTTGTGGCTTCCGCCTCTGCTGGTCTCGTTGCTCAAGCTAACCCTGCTGGCGGTCTTACAGAATGGTCTACTGATCAGTCGGTAGATGAAAAAAGTATTCCCGATGCTGATGCCCGTGCCTTGAACAAAAAGGCTATGGAAGAGGATGTTTGCGTTCCCATCGGAGAAGGTGAAAACTGCTGGTAGTTTTCACCGCCCTCTGAGAGCTGCTATTTTGCAGATCTCAATAATTGATTTATGGGCGCCTAAGGGCGCTTTTTTGTTGATTAACATTTTGAACCTGATAGATCTAATTCAATGGTCATTATCTGATTTCTTTGATTTGTTTTGCAAAAAAAAAGCGCCCACAAGGGGCGCTTTTGTGAAATCAACTAACTAAAGCTAGTTGTCAAATCAGAATTTGAAGGTTGTTTGTACAAGAGCTCCAAACTTGTTCTGTCCATCGACTGCATCTTTTCCGAATGCGTCACTCGTATAGAAGATAGCAGGTTTTACGCTGACGTTGTCTGTGACTCGGTAGTCGTACCAGACTTCAAAGGCGAAGTTTTCGTCTTCTGGGTCGCTATCACCTTTGACCTCAGTTGCATAGCTGGAGTAGCTACCAACTGCAGCTCCCAGTCTGTTGCCTTCGATGAATACATCATCCCAGCTCAGACCAACCATCCAGCCGAAGGTGTCTTCGACGGATCCTTCAGCGTCTGCATCAGAAGTACCAAAATCAATACCAGCACTAATAGTTGGTACGATTCCGGATTCTTCTGGTGACCAGTAGCTACGAATACCAAAGACGTTCAATGCTTCGTCTTGATTCTTGGCAGCTGGTGTTGAATAACCCATGGCTGGGTCTGAACCGTCTGCACCCTGTTTGTGTGCAAAAAGGCCAGAGACGTACCATTTGCGGTTGCCGTAACCGACTTGGCTTAGGAAGTAGCCATCAGTTGCCGAACCAAACAGTCCCTTGGTGGAATCACTGCTGGCGCCTTCACCGCCATCAGCAACGTAGTTGGCAGCAACGTTAAAAGCAGCTTCACCCGGAGCTACGTTTTGACGCCATTGGATACCTGCACCTTGACCCGTGCTGGCACCCATAAGTGCGCCATAACCACCAAGCTTGAATGCTTTCAAGATTGGTTTGTAGCGAGTAGGTGTCTCAACCATGTAGTAGTTCTCAACCAAGGCACCAAGGGTTACCTTGAACTCCTCACCAACTGGGAATGAATACCACAGCTTGTCAACTTTCAGAACATTGTCGCTTGACTTCTGATCTGATAGTTGTGAGTCCTTCTGACCCCAAACATTTGACATGTTTCCTGTTCTCAATCTCGTGTAAAGAAGATCTTTACCCGTGAAAGATGTATTCAGGTTGAGGGTATAGCGGTACGACATGCTTAGGTTGTCGTCTACGCAACTGCCACCTTCTTCGTTGCACTC
>QCVM01000050.1:0-10200 GCA_003210375.1 Synechococcus sp. AG-686-B21
GAAGAGCGGTGATGAGGTGTTCTTTAGTGTAAATAATATGCAATTGTGAGTTCGTAGAACGAGCTCAAGCGATACCAGTCAGATATTAAATAATAAGCATGAAGATGTCTAACGTAATATGGTGCATAGAGCACATTTTAGAGTGACTATAGGTGTTGTCTCGAGTTCTTCAGCCGTACTCAGATTCGACGCCATGAGGAATATACAAGCCTCATCGACATCTTTTGCTTGAGCATTGATTTTAGATCGCGTGGGCATGATTACCTTGGGTCTTTTTAACGCTCAACAGGTTGCCAGGAATCAAGACAAGCATGTGGGTATGCGGAAGTCCGTAAAAAGAGATGATTTACCAATGCGCTTGCACTACAATCTAAACATTAATCAATAAAATAAAAGGTTTTAATAAAGTCAGATGGGGTTTCTTCTTTCCAGCCGTGAAGGTCGTCTTTGTGTTGATGGCAAGAGAGTCATGACACCCTATTTCGAAGGCATGTTCCCAGATGATCAATTCACGAGTGGTGATCTTTCCTTGCCTGCAACTGATATTAATCTAAAGATGGTTTCTCAATGTTATCTAGATCTTTTTATTAAACCCATGGGGATTGTCCTAGAGAAGAGGCCTTCGGGAAAGAGGTGGTTGCATTCAACACTTGATATCGCGCAAAGTTATTCAAGTTCTGCTGCTGTTCAAGCCGAAGATTCAACTATAAAAGGCAAAAAAGCTGATTCTGATAATTCAACTCGGGGATGGTGCTTGTTCGTGGTGAGTACACTTCATCGCTTTTTTTGGAAAGATTTCGATTGTTATAGAGGTACTTGCAAATATGACGAATCTCATGACTATCACTGGTGGTTGCAAAATAGTGCTGGCGATGTGATTGATCTGACTGAAGAACAGTATCGTATCTCGAAGATTGATCAGCTTAGAGAGGAAGGGAAGAAGCTTAAACCGCTTGGACTTCGTTATGCTGCCACATCTAGGGCTATGGCATACAAGATTACTGAGCTCTTATCTGGGCAGCACTATGATCCAGATGTGATTGATCAGTATGCCAATGCATATATGAAGCGTTGAAGTTCACTGGTGTGTCGTGAATCGGATGATTGATGGGAAGAAGGCTTTCTAGGGTTCAGGGGATCATTGATGAAGCTGGAGATCCCATGGACCTGCTGATCCCATAGATCATTTTGATACGGTTATATTTAAACGTTCTTGGTATGTTCTAACGGAAAGCACTAAACCCGAAAGAGGAGTATTTCTGATGGACAGCAACGAAACGGAAGAAACAATCAGAAATCTATTTAATGCGTGTGAAAGCGATAAAGTTGAATCTCTCTTGGTTCAATGTGCCGACTGGGGGATCAACATCAGGATGTTTCTGAATGGACAGCTGCTTGAGCTTGATTTGATGAAAAACTACGAAGGGTATGAAGTTACTTTTGTGGAAGATAGAGACAAGGGACCTGTTCAAATTGATGAATTGTCTGACTTGCTTGGCGTGACGGGAATGTCCTGATCAAGGACATGCTTCATGCAGTCTTTCCCGTTTAACGATGTTCTGCATGTCGGAAGATCAACTCCTCTTTTCGACTTCGACTTTGATGCATCAAGGCAAGAGAGTCTCAATCGTTCTCATTCAGGATTTTTTGGAGAGCAACCAACTTCTCTTCCTCCTCTTGCCCGATCACGACATGAACCACTTCATTGGCATCTAAGTAGAATTCCTCAGTAATCACCGCATCAGGGTGGACATCCATGCTGACTTTTTGTCCTTCTGAAAGCATGTAGACGTATGGAGACAAGCTTTTTAGAGCAGTTGCTCCTCATCCTTGGAGTCCCTGCCGACAAGTGCACCATCACCTACAAACATCTTCATAGAGTGCTTAATCAGGGACATTTGCTTGGCCGTTCTGCTTTGCCAGCTCGGTCTCCCATGCATCCTGGATGAGTCGAGCTGGGTTCAATCTCCGATTAAAAATGGAGGGCCGCATTGTGTGATCACAGGACTAAATAGCCTAGTCGCAGCTATGAATACATTTAGGATAAGACATAAGCACGCTGGTAAATGGTATTTAGCAAGTCAATATTGATTCGGTCTAATCTGAAATGCTTGTCTCTCTGTGTGTCTTCGCCCCTCGCTGAAGGGTTTGTGCGCGCCTGTTTAGCAATCGCTCTTGAAGTGGTGCCGGTAGTGAAATAGGGGAGTTGCTGGCACCGCTCTAAAATTGAGAGACGAGTTGAACAAGTCTTGGACAAAGACTTGGACAGCATCTCTAAACCCCCTGGCATTAGGACTCAATGGCGACCCACGACATCTTCATGCCTGCCCTTAGCTCCACCATGACGGAGGGCAAGATCGTCGAGTGGCTGAAACAGCCTGGCGAGAAGGTCGCCCGTGGGGAATCTGTCTTGGTGGTGGAGTCGGATAAAGCCGACATGGATGTGGAGTCGTTTCAAGATGGCTTTCTGGCAGCTGTTTTGATGCCGGCTGGCAGCACGGCACCGGTAGGGGAAACCATCGGATTGATTGTGGAGACAGAAGCTGAGATCGCTGATGCCAAAGCCATCGCTCCAGCAGCCCCTGCCGCAGCTGCAGCTCCAGCGGCGCCTCCTGCAGCCACTCCTCCAACTCCTCCAGTGGCGGCGGCTGCTCCGGTAGCTCCGGCTCCGGTGGCTGCTGCTCCAGTGGTGGCTGCTCCAGTGGTGGCTGCTCCAGTCGTCAGTAATGGTCGGGTGGTGGCAAGTCCCCGCGCCAAGAAGTTGGCCTCCCAGATGGGAGTGGATTTGGCAACGGTGCGGGGCAGTGGTCCTCACGGGCGCATCCAGGCCGAAGACGTGGAACAGGCCAGCGGTCAGCCCATTTCGGTGCCGCGGGTAGCGGAAGGAACGGCCCCAGCCGCTGGGGGATCTGCCAGCTCAACCGCAGCTCCAGCAGCAGCGGCACCTGCTGGCAACAGCTTTGGCCGTCCTGGTGAAACGGTGGCGTTCAACACCCTGCAAGGGGCTGTGAACCGCAACATGGAAGCCAGCCTGGCTGTGCCTTGTTTCCGCGTCGGATACACCATCAACACCGACAAATTGGATGCGTTTTATAAACAGGTAAAGCCCAAGGGCGTCACGATGACGGCCCTATTGGCCAAGGCTGTGGCCGTCACCCTTGCCCGTCACCCTCAGGTGAATGCGGCCACCACCGCAGCGGGTATGAGTTACCCCGCCGAGGTGAATGTGGCCGTCGCCGTCGCCATGGAAGACGGTGGCTTAATTACGCCTGTGTTGCGCCAAGCCGATCGCACTGATCTTTATGAGATGTCGCGTCAATGGGCCGATCTGGTCAAGCGTTCGCGCAGCAAGCAGCTCTTGCCCGAGGAATACAGCACTGGAACGTTCACCCTGTCCAACTTGGGCATGTTTGGAGTGGATCGCTTCGATGCGATTCTTCCTCCCGGCACTGGGGCGATTTTGGCTGTTGCCGCCTCGCGACCCATGGTGGTGGCCGGAAAGGATGGCTCGATTGCGGTGAAACGTCAGATGCAGGTGAACCTCACCGCAGATCATCGGGTTGTGTACGGCGCTGATGGAGCGTCGTTCTTGAAAGATCTGGCTGATTTGATTGAAAACCGTCCGGAGAGCTTGGCGCTCTGATTCGGGTGTCGGAGTCTTTAGACCAACAGCTCAGCAGTTACGCTTATTTATTACCGCCTGAGCGAATCGCTCAGGCGCCGGTGAACCCGCGCCATGAGGCGCGGCTGTTGATGGCACCTAACCACGCTGATGGTGTGGAGGCAGCGCGCCATCAAACCGTTTGGGATCTCCTGGAGGAACTGCGTCCCGGTGATTTGCTGGTGGTGAACGACACCAGGGTTCTCAAGGCGCGGCTCAAGGTGCGGCGATCCGGAGGTGGGGTGTCTGAATTGCTGGTTCTGGAGCCCCGTGGTGATGGCCGATGGCTGTGTTTGGCTCGGCCGGCAAAGCGCATGCGTCCGGGGGATCAGCTCACGATTGATGGCACCGCAATCACGCTCAAGGTGCTGGCGGAAGACCCCGCCAGTGGGGGACGGATTGTGCAGTTTCCGACTGATTGCAGCGATGCGGAGTCGATCGAAGCGCTGCTCAATCAGTGCGGAGAAGTTCCATTGCCGCCTTACATCGATCGTCATGATCCTGCTGATGCCGAGCGTTACCAGACCCGTTATGCGGATCGGCCCGGTGCTGTTGCGGCACCCACGGCGGGCCTTCATTTCAGCGATGAACTGTTGGCTGGTTTGCAGAGAAAGGGCGTCGAGCTGACACGTATCACGCTGCATGTGGGGCTGGGTACGTTTCGCCCTGTAGAAATAGAAGATCTCACGCAGTTGGCATTGCACAGCGAATGGATTGAAGTGAATGCGTCAGTGGTGAAGGCGATTCAGCAGTGCCGTGGCCGCGTGATCGCCCTTGGGACCACCAGTGTTCGTGCCCTTGAGGGGGCAGCACAAATGCATGGTGGCGTGTTAAAACCATTCACCGGACCTGTGAATCTGGTGATTCAACCGGGGTATCAATTTCGGGTTGTTCAAGGACTATTAACCAATTTTCACCTGCCAAAAAGTTCTCTTCTTTTGTTGGTGAGTGCATTGATTGGGCGCGAAAGGTTATTGGCTCTCTATGACGATGCTATTGAGCGTGAATATCGTTTCTTTTCCTATGGTGATGCGATGTGGATTTCCCCTGAAGCTGTTCTGCCCGGAGTAACACCAAATTCATAAATGTTGGTGTTTTGATGTGGATTCAGTGGTGACGATTCATTGGTAATGATTTAGTGGTGGCACTTCGCCCAATAAAAAAGCCCTGCACTCAGTGCAGGGCGAACCAAGCCTTTCGATTGAGGCGCAGTGCTGGTTGTTAAACAGCGATGGGTTGTTCAATGATGCCGGTTGGCACTTCAGCAAACATCACTGAGGAAAGATAACGCTCAGCGAGGTCGGGTAGAACCACCACGATCGTTTTGCCTGCATAGGCATCCTGTTCCGCGAGGCGGATCGCCGCAGCTGCCGCAGCACCGCAAGAGATGCCAACCAATAGGCCTTCTTCTTCCGCTAATCGAAGCGCCATCGCGATGGACTCTTCGTTGGTCACCTGCTCCACTCTGTCGACAACGGAGAGGTCGAGGTTCTTGGGGATAAAGCCAGCGCCGATGCCCTGAATCTTGTGGGGACCTGGCTTGACGGCCTCACCATTCATGGTTTGGGTGATCACCGGGCTATTGGTTGGCTCTACCGCAACGGATTCAATCGCTTTACCGGCTTCATTTTTGATATAGCGCGATACACCGGTGATCGTGCCGCCGGTGCCAACGCCAGCAACGAAGACGTCGATGGCACCGTCGCAATCGTTCCAGATTTCAGGACCCGTGGTTTTGAAGTGAATCTCTGGATTGGCCGGGTTATCGAATTGCCCTGGCATGAAATATTTCGTGGGATTGCTATCGGCAATCTCCTTGGCTTTCGCAATAGCCCCTGGCATGCCTTTGGCCGCCTCGGTTAGCACGATTTCGGCCCCCATTACAGCCATCACACGACGCCGTTCGATCGACATCGACTCCGGCATGGTGAGCACCAATTTGTAGCCACGCGCTGCCGCGGTGAAGGCCAATGCGATGCCTGTATTGCCTGATGTGGGCTCAACGATCACCTTATCTTTGGTGAGTTTGCCACTCTTTTCTGCGTCCCAGATCATGTTGGCGCCGATGCGGCACTTCACGCTGTAAGCGGGATTGCGCCCTTCGATCTTCGCCAGAACGGTAGCTTTGCAGTTTTTGGTGACGTGATTCAGTTTCACCAATGGGGTGTTGCCGATGGCGAGGCTGTTGTCGTCGTAAATGCGAGACATAACGCGTCTGTATTGGGATGGGCCCGACGTCGTCAACCTAGTGATTTAGGCCGTAAAAACTTCTGTTGTTAACGGCATTTTCAGACTTTGAGTGAGGCCGTTGCATAATCCAGGGCTGTTTGGAAGCGGTTCCAGAGTTCTTCTGGCTCTTCGAGTCCAACCGAAACCCTGAGCAGATGGGCTGGAACACCGCAGGCTTCCGCCCAGTTCAGTTCGTTGTAGTGAGCCAATTGGGCGTAAGGACACACCAGGCTGAATGAGGTGCCCAGGCTGGGCCCTTTGCAAATTTGTAGGGCGTCGAACACCCCTTGGGCATTGAGTTCGCCTTCGTGCAGTTCGAAACTCAGCAGACAACCATCTCCGGCTCCGGGTTTCTTGATGGCCTGGAAGTTCTTGCAATCTTTGGGATGCAGCACACGCTTCACAGCGGGATGCTTCTCCAGCTTTTGGGCCAGCGCAAGGCAATTGGCATCCAGGCGTGGCACTCGCTCAGTTACGTCGCGGCTGTTCCGTTCCAGGGCGATCGCATCGGCGTCGCTCAGGCTCGCCCTTGGTGCGACGATCTCCAGCAGGGTGGACATCCACTGTGAGTTGGGGCTGATCAGCAGGCAGCCCGCCATCACATTGCCGCGTCCCGCAAAGCTTTTGGTGAGCGAGGTGAAGATCAGATCGGCGTACGGCAGTACCGCGAGGTTGATCCCAGTGCCGATGGTGTCGTCCGCGATAAGAGGAATCCCGCGGGCATGGGCTAGCTCTGCGACGGCCGGCAGATCCACACAGCGCAACAGTGGATTGCTGGGCAGCTCCAAAATCACCGCTGAGGGCTCCAGCCGGTCCAATGCTGCGGCGATGTCGCCCAGCTCCGTGCTGCTGACCAACTCACTGCCGTGGAACACCACTTGAGGTTGTTTCAGAACATCCACATAGGGGAAGCCGAGCTGCAAGGTGGGCCGGCCAGGCCGCAGGGTTTGAACGGCCTCTAATCCAGCGTGGAGTGCAGCCATGCCGGCAGGAACGAGGCTGATGTGCTCCTCAGCGCAATGGTGGATTGCTGCGAGCCGTTGCCGGACGAGGCCCCGAGCCTGCTCCCCCTGATCGGTAGATGGCGCTTGCTCGCGTCCAAGGGCGATGGCTGCTTGCCGCGAGGAGGCTCCGAGTCCGGTGTGCTGCCAGAAGGCTTTGGCATGGGGGCTGGCCGCGGCATCCGTGCATAAACAGCTGATCGTGTGGTGATCCACCAAGCGAAGCTTCGATTGTGGTGATGTCCTCTGACAATGCAGTTGGGCTGCCTGGGCAGCGGCCTTGCTGGCGAAGGGCCAAACATCCATGCCCTCACTGTTCACTTGGCTGGCCAACTCCTGCAGGAATGGGTGCAGACCAAAGCGGGGATAAATCGTTTGCAGTGCCGAACGGCAGCTGGGCTCATGTTCTTCGTAGGCAATCACGTCACGCCAACGAGGTAGAGCCATAGACACGGCGTGGGGGTGATCGGGAAGAGGATGGCCGAGGTCTGATCCCTGCCAGCAAGGCTCCTTCAGCAGGTTGCGCTCATTCACGCCAGCAGCTCCAGGGCCTGCCCCAGGTCGGCCTGTAAATCCACCAAGTCTTCGCAGCCAACAGAGAAGCGCACCAAACCGTCATCTATGCCGAGTGTGGCCTTCACCTCTGCGGCCACGGCGGCGTGGGTCATGGTGGCGGGGTGACAGATCAAGCTTTCGATGCCACCAAGGCTTTCGGCCATCGTGAACCAGCGCATTTGTTTGCACAGGGTGTAGGTCTGCTTCTGCGTGGCCTTGAAGCTCACGGTCACGATTGCACCCCCAGCTTTCATTTGTTGTTGGGCAACGTTGTATTGGGGATGATCGGCCCGGTGGGGGTAACGCACCCAGTTCACGGAGGGGTGATTGGCCAGCTGATCGGCGAGGGCAGCTGCATTGGCCATCTGTTGACGCATGCGCAGCGGCAGGGTCTTGATGCCGCGGGTGATCAGCCAGCAGTCGAAGGGGGAGGGCTGTAATCCCAGAGCCTTTTGGGAAAACACCATCTTTTGATGCCAGTCCGGATCATTGGTGCAGACGACACCGCCGAGGGCATCGGAGTGTCCGTTGATGTATTTGGTGGTGCTGGTGAGCGAAAGCGTTGCACCAAGTTCCAGCGGACGTTGAACCAGTGCTGTGGCAAAAGTGTTGTCCACTAAAACGGGAATGCCAAGCGGTTGGCTTACGGCGCAAACGGCTTGTAGGTCAATCACCTTCAGCAGTGGGTTGGTGGGGCTTTCCAGCCAGACCATGGCTGGCTGACTGTTCCGAATGGAGTCGAGAGCTTCGGGCTTGGTGAAGTCGACCCATTCGGTGCGCAGTCCGAATTTTGCGAACACCTGTTCGAACAACCGCACGGTGCAGCCGTATAGGTTTTCTTCACAGAGCACCAAATCCCCCTGTTTGAGTTGCGACACCACGGCAGTGATGGCACTCACACCGGAGCTGAACACAGTGGCGTGGTCGCAGCCTTCCACCGACGCCAGCACTGAATCAAGGATGCGGAAGTTGGGGTTGCCCGAACGGGTGTAATCGAACCCTCCGGGGTTGCCGTGGGCAAAGGTGGAGGTGGGGAAGATCGGCGGCATCACTGAGCCGGTCTCACCTGCGAAGCTCTCACCGTGATGGATCACCCGGGTGTTCACTCCCACGGCGGGGGGCTTGGATCCAGGCTCAGACATCGGGGCAGTCACCTGGTCAGTCACAGCGGCGTCAGTCACAGCGGCACACTCAGGCTACGAATCGGAGCCCCTCTGGCCGAAGAAATCGCAACGATTCACGATATTGATTCGATATGTATGCGAAATAGATGCTAAATGATCTCGATGTCGTGCCGATATGATTGCGCCTCGGTTGGCTGATCGGTTGGTTGACATCGAATTGACCATAAAAAACCCCCACAAACTTGGCGGGGGTTGGTTGTGAAGGATCGTTGGATTCGTCTGAATGATCAGTCGAGATCCGGCATTCCCAGAACGGGTTCCGCTTTGCGATCGATTCCTTTTTCAAAACCAGCTGCGGCGGCGCGGGCGCGGCCTGCATGCCAGAGGTGACCCACTAGGAAGAAGAAAGCGAGCACGAACTGTGCTGCTCCCAGCCACTGACGCAGGTTTACGTAGTTCACCGAGTTTGGCTCGGTGATGATGCCGCCAACAGAGTTCAGTGAAGCGTTGGGGGCGTGCGTCATGTATTCAGCAGCGCGGCGCACTTGCCATGGCTGAATATCATTTTGCAGTTTGTCGAGGCTCAATCCGTTGGGGCCACGGAGGGGCTCCAACCAAGGACCACGGAAGTCCCAGAAACGCATGGTTTCGCCACCGAAGATGATTTCACCGGTTGGTGAGCGCATCAGGTATTTGCCAAGGCCGGTGGGGCCCATGGCAGAACCGATGTTGGCTCCAAGGCGTTGGTCACGCACCAAGAAGGTGAAACTTTGAGCTTGGGATGCCTCAGCGTTTGTAGGACCCCAGAACTCAGATGGATAGGCGGTGTTGTTGAACCAGATGTAGGCCGATGCGATGAAGCTCATGAAGCTCAAGGCACCCAGGCTGTAGCTCAGGTAGGCCTCACCATTCCAGATGAAGGCACGACGCACCCAGCCAAAGGGCTTGGTGATCGCATGCCAAATGCCGCCAAAGATCAGCGTTAAGCCCAACCAAATGTGACCACCAATGATGTCTTCCATGGAGTTCACACCGATGATCCAGCCTTCGCCACCAAAGGGAGCGCGGAACAGATAACCGAAGATCACACCGGGATCGAGGGTGGGGTTCGTGATCAGACGAACATCACCACCGCCGGGGGCCCAGGTGTCGTAGACGCCGCCAAAGAACATGGCCTTAAAGACCAGCAGCAAGCAGCCGACACCAAGAAGAATCAGGTGATAACCAATGATGTTGGTCATCTGATTTTTGTCGCGCCAGTCCTGGGAGAAGAAGGAGGAGTAGTTCTCCAAAATCTCAGGACCACGCAGAGCGTGGTACAGACCACCCAAGCCAAGAACGGCTGAGCTGATCAGGTGCAGAACACCAACCACAAAGAATGGGAAGAGGTCAGTGACTTCTCCGCCGGGTCCTACGCCGTAACCAAGGGTGGCGACGTGGGGCATGCAGATGAAGCCCTGCTCATACATGGGCTTATCGAAAGTGAAGTGACTCACTTCGAACAGCATCATTGCGCCAGCCCAGAACACCATCAAACCGGCATGGGCCACGTGGGCGCCAAGCAAACGGCCTGAAAGGTTGATCAGGCGGGCATTTCCAGACCACCAGGCATAGCCAGTGGAGTCGAGGT
>QCVM01000051.1:0-9572 GCA_003210375.1 Synechococcus sp. AG-686-B21
TTGCTGGAAAAGTTTCATTAGTTCCTCACACAGGAATGCTCAATTTTCTTGAGCCCGCATATTTTGCTTTATCGGGAAAGTATTCGGCGTAACAAAACCATATAATTTAATGTAGCATTTGATTGCTTTTAAGGTTCTGTTTGCCGTTTCTGGGGTTCATCTACTACTCAGCCACGTCATGGGTGTGCTTATTGATTCAACTGGAAGTGCTTTTCTTTCATTTGACTGTCTGCGATGTTTTAGCAGGGTCACGCTCTTGTATTTTGAGTATTAAGGGCAGAAATTGAGGCGAATTACGCTGTGAACGATTTTTCAGCTTCTAAAAATTTTCTGAAAAAGCCTTATAAAAAGAAAGGTTGTAAGAAATCAAAGTGTTCAAAGTGGAAGGGTAATTCCTGCCGCTGCGGTCGAGATTAATTTGGAATTGTTTGCGACAAGTTCACCTTTCATTTCGTCAATCGAGATAATTCCTTTGTCTTTCAATACCCCCAGCGATCGACTCACTGTTGATCGTGTTGCACCTATCATTTCGGCGAGCCGAGAATGGGATAGTAAAAATTCAAGCTTGTATCCTTCTGGAGTCCGGCTTCCAATCTTAATGATTAAGAGTCTGAGCAGAGATTTGAGTCGTTCTTCTGTTTTAATTGGATGCCTTACTGTATAAAGTTGGAAAATCCATTCTTGTAAAAAGTCATCATTAGCTGTATGAATCTTTTGTTCGTTGATGATTTTGATGGCGGTATCCGTGATCGCTTCGATTTGCAGATTTTCGGAGTTGGGATGGTGAAATGTGCAATTGTCCAGAGGGGAAATTAGAGCCACTGTGATCTCTGGATTGACTTCGTTTGCAACGGTTGATAAGCGAATAATCCCATGCCCCACAACTATTGTTGTTGACCAGTTGTGATTTGGCCTGCTGAGGATGAGCCTCTGTCCTGCTTGAAGAACACAAGAATCAAGGGGAGTTGAGCGTGATCCTGCTCTTGCACTTATTGCCATTCAAGCTTGTAGCGATTGACGCAATGAATTGTGACATGAGCTACGGATCGCTGGCGTTCGGCTGTCATTAATACTTATGTATTGATACTAGCCAGGATGCTTTTATCACGACTTGTATTCCCATTATTGTTTGTAATTGTAGCCTGCGCGTTCTGTTGGGTGAGATATGAGCCGTTTCATTTTGATCCAGGCTCTAACAGTCAATCGACGTTTCGGTTATCCACATCGTTTGGGACGAGTCAACTTGCTTGAGCAATTCCATATGTTCGTTTGTTATTGCCTGGGCATTCTCATGATCTCCGGCTAAAGAATGCATTGATATTCTGCTCAAGCACCAATTTCTAATGTCTATTAGATGGTGCTTCCTTGAAAAAGGACGTTCATATTCGAAAATTTGCATGGTCTATCTTTGCTTGGTTTGTATAATGCTTTAGAAGTATTTCTTCGCCTTTTAAATCTTGCAGATGCTGGTGATATTTGTTGCTTCTCCTTCGCTAGAATTGTTTGTTAATCCCGATTATTTCAGCTCGGCTCCTGGATACCCTCTTGGCGTCACCATGCGTCCATCTTTGCTGTAACTGCTGCTGTTCCCGATCAGTAGAACAGTGAGCATGTCGATCTCCTGAGGGTTAAGGCCGCCAAGAGTTGTGATCCGTATCTCTTCGTCGTGTCGTCCTACCTGTCGAGCGATCGCAACTGGAGTTGTGTTCCGTCGATGTTGAAGCAAGATCTTCCTGGCCTTTGCCAATTGCCAATCTCTCCCTTTCGAACGCGGGTTATAGAGAGCAACGACGAAATCTCCGAGCCCTGCACCTTGGATGCGTTGTTCAATCACGTCCCAGGGCGTGAGTCTATCGCTGAGGCTAATGGTGCAAAAGTCGTGCATCAACGGTGCGCCGGTCTTCGCCGCCGCGAGCTGCAGAGCTGAAATGCCGGGATGTACTTGAAAGTGAGGTCGAGTTGCTTCTGGTTTTTGAAGCCATAGTTCGAGCGCCAGACCTGCCATGCCGTAAATCCCACTGTCGCCTGATGAGATCAGAGCTACTTTCGCTCCTTGGCTTGCCAGCTCAAGTGCTTCTGAGCATCGATCCCACTCTTTGGTGAGCTGCCCATCGAATCGAATTTGATCCGGCCGTCGCAATGGCTCCAGCAAATCCAGATACAGCTCGTATCCCACCCAGGCCGTACAGCGTTTTAATGCGCTGCTTGCAGCACCACTCATCAGAACCGGATCTCCGGGACCACTCCCAATGAGGTGGAGCTCACCTTGATTCGCCGCTATTGGTCCCGCACTTTCGGCAATGGCAATGGTGACGGCACCCTGCTCAGAGTCGTTCGCATGGTGAATGCGTTTGCTTTGACGGAGAGTCCCGCTAATCCCCACCGTGAGAAGAGCAGCAGCTTCGGCGACTGATGCCGTACCCATCTCCACATACACCGCTTGAGACGGAGTTGGCACGGAAACAACGGTTAGGTCTTCAGCTGTATGGGTGCGTAATGGCCAGTCGTAGTTTTGACAAAGAGCGATTAGTGCTGGCTCATCAGCTTTGCGATCTGCAGTTGTCAATCCGGCAACTGCTTCGATTGCCAATCCCGCTTCATCGAGGGTTTGGCGAAGCGCACGATCAATAAGGCTCTCGCTTGTGCCGCGTTCGCAGCCCACCCCGATCCAAAGCGTCGGCGGATGCCATGAGCAACCACCGACGCTTTGGGGGCCGATGAAAAGGTCCCAATCGTCTGTTTCAACGAGATCGAGCCCAGAATTAGCAGAGCTCTTCAGCCAATGTTGATGGCCGCTGGTTTGTCTAATTTTTAAAGGCTTTTTGTTGGCTTGATCTTTCATGAGTTGGCGCCATGATTCCACCGTTCCGCTGCGGCGCCAACCCCAACCTTTTCCAAAACAGTCGATGGGAAGCCGTTGCTCGTGGGAGCAAGCGCCTGTGATAACTGCTGTGCCTCCGATTTTTGCGGCTAATTCCAGGGCCTGTTTATCTGCCCCACTGCTATGGCCACCAAGAAGTGGGACGACGTAGTCCCCTCTTGGGTCTACGACCAACACCGCAGGGTCGATGCTCTTTCCTTGAATCAGGGGGGCAATTAACCGTGTTACGGCTCCTATTGATCCCACGACAAGGATGCCCTGGCCTTGTTGCCATTGATGGGCAAGCTCAGACTTCAAATCGGCATCATGCGGAATGACGCGTTCGATGTGGCCATAAGCAGCAAGTCTTTGCAGGAGAGCGTCGCTGCTAGAGGAGAGGCCAAAGCCCGCAAAGGTGATATTCGAGGAGGTAGTCAGAGCTTCAGAAACTGTTCAGGGCTTTCGCAAGCTGCCGTCGTCATTCAGCAACTCTCGTGCTGATCCTCCCAGGCGACTTGTCGGTACGAGGCGCTCCTCTGATGCCGAAGGAACAGGCATGGATGGCTTGTCACGTTGAAGGCGTGGCGCTTGATCGTCTGATGCCCTTGGCTCGTTTGAGGGCGCGATGTCCTCACTCACAATGTCCTCCTTGACAACGTCTTCACCCATAACGTCCTCCCTGACAACGTCGGGGGCTTGTTCATAGGCCGAGTCCTCTGTCTGTTCTGGTGTGTCCTGCTCATCGACCAACGCATCATTCCTGGGACTTGTTGTGGGATCAGGTTCGATGAGAGTCGTGGCCCCCTTTTTGGTGTCTGCAACTTTTTCCGCCTCTGGCGCTTTTGCTGCCTCCTGCACATTTTTGGCGCCGGGTGTTAGCTCGATGTCTGAATCAGGTTTGGCGTCGTCCCCGTTCGGCGATTCGGACACTGCTTTTGGTGATGAGAGTGGTTTGGCTTCTTGTTTTGTTGTTCTATTCAGTAATGACTCAGGTTTGTCTATTACTTCTGGTTCTAAGTCTGCGGAACGGATGCGAGGTGCTCCGCTAAGCCGTGTGAGCTCTTCCTCAGTTAGCTGGGCTTTGAGCCACGTCGGGGATGTCGCTCTTTGGCCTGATTGATGGATCAGCCTGTTGTTGAATTCAGGCGTGATCGGCTCGCCCACTCCGTTCAGGAGCTCCATTTGCACCAAGTTTCCACGGCTTGAGGAATTCCCCTTCAGCCAAAGGGCTTCTTGGTGATCCACCAAAAAACTGTCTCCATCAACGCTGAGTCGCAACCGCCAGCGACCGTCACCATCGCGCAGGTTTTGGAGGGGAGCATTCCAAATAAGCCAATCCAAAAGCAGTGGTTGCAGGGCTGGATCTGCCGAATTCGTCACAGGAACAAGCCATGGCGCGTTGCTGCCTGGCTGCGTCCCTTCCATGCGTTGCCATAAATGGAATCGTCCCTGAAGGTTGGCGCCAGGAGTTTTCACGGCCTCGCCCCAGGGGTATGCAGCCCAAGCGCCGAAGCGATGGCTCCCTGGAGCGAGATCGTTCAGCCTCACACTCACTCGATTGGCTTCGAGTTCGTGTAGCCGACGTGGCGGTTGATTGTCGATTTGGACCACAACATGTGGTCCAAGACCCAGTTGGTCATCTCGACTTATCGGCCAATTTTTCACGTCCAGAATGAGTTCAACCGTGTCGGCGTTGATCACGCTGTCGTCAGTTGGGGTGACGAGTCGCAGATTCGGTTGATAGCGCTGCAGTTTTTCGCGCAGTTGTTGTACTGCGCCAGGGGGAGCGACTTCTTGTAACCGGCCCGATGGTGGCTTGCTCTCCAGGGGTGTTTGCTTATTACCGTCCCCACGGAGCGGCCAGGTTGGCAGAGCCAACCCTGCAACTGGCATGCCTGTGATGAGCAGTATCGCCGTCAGAAATGCCATGAATGGCATTAGGCCTGGGCGTGACATGGCGCGTCAGTGCAATGAGTTCATTTTGACGGGCGGAACGCCATTGAACAGAGTTGTTATCAAACAGGGCGATTAATTGAGTTGAATTGTATGAAACAAGCTCTACCTTTCTTGATTTTGCTGGCCTGTTGGGGTTCTGCAGAGCCCTGTCGCTGACTGGTTAGCGGCAGGATTGAACCTTTGTAACTCCGGTGGCGGAATGGTCGTGGTCCGCTCCTATGCTTTTTTTAGAGGTCCCCTCTTTGGGGCCCCAGCTTCAGTGCAGTAAAGGGGTTTCGGCTTCCTTTCATGCATTGACGCCCGACCATTGTTCCCTTGCGGAGCTGTGTTCGGGGCCCCGACGAGCTTCGGTTCGTCGGAGGGGTGGCCCACCACCCTCGATCCCGTCCCTCGAGGAACGACTCGATGACCATCAGCCCACCTGAACGTGGGAGTGACGCGAAGAGCCAGGTTGAAAAGGTTGACAATCCAGCAACCTTTGAATTGTTCGGTAAGCCCGGACATTTCGACCGAGCCCTCGCGAAGGGTCCCAAAACCACAACTTGGGTTTGGAACCTTCACGCCAACGCTCACGATTTCGACGCTCATACGAGTGACCTCCAAGAGGTCTCTCGGCGAATCTTCTCAGCTCATTTCGGCCATCTGGCCGTCATCTTCATCTGGCTGAGCGGCGCTTTCTTCCACGGCGCACGCTTCTCCAACTATTCCGGATGGCTTGCTGATCCCACCCACGTGAAGCCCAGTGCTCAGGTGGTGTGGCCGATCTTTGGCCAGGAAATCCTGAACGGTGACATGGGTGCCGGTTTTAACGGCATCCAGATCACTTCAGGTCTCTTCCACGTTTGGCGTGGATGGGGCATCACCAGCGAAACCCAACTCATGGCTTTGGCCATCGGTGCGTTGGTGATGGCCGGACTCATGCTTAACGCTGGAGTTTTCCACTACCACAAGGCAGCGCCAAAGCTGGAGTGGTTCCAGAACGTTGAGTCCATGCTGAACCACCACCTGGCAGGTTTGCTGGGTCTTGGCTCGCTGTCATGGGCAGGGCACCTCATCCATGTGTCCCTCCCTGTCACCAAGTTGATGGATGCCATTGACGCCGGCGAACCGCTGGTCTTAAACGGCACCACCATCGCCTCGGTGGCTGACATCCCTCTCCCCCATGAGTTCTTTAACCAGGACTTATTGGCACAGCTTTATCCAGGTATTGGTTCTGGTGTTTCCGCTTTCTTCTCAGGTAACTGGGCCGCTTACGGGGACTTCCTCACCTTCAAAGGTGGGTTGAATCCAGTAACAGGAAGCCTCTGGATGACCGACATCGCTCACCACCATGTGGCGATTGCTGTCTTGTTCATAGTTGCCGGTCATATGTACCGGACCAACTGGGGCATTGGTCATTCAATTAAGGAAATTCAGGAGAATCAGAAGGGCGATCCCCTCCTGTTCCCTGCACCGAATGGTCACGATGGGCTCTATGAGTTCATGACCACCTCCTGGCATGCCCAGTTGGGCGTGAACCTGGCAATGCTTGGTTCGCTGAGCATCATCGTTGCTCAGCACATGTATGCGATGCCTCCTTACGCGTACATGGCGGTTGACTACCCGACTCAAATCGGATTGTTCACCCATCACATTTGGATTGGTGGCTTCTTAATTGTTGGTGGAGCGGCCCATGCCGCTATTGCCATGGTTCGTGATTACGACCCGGCAAAACACATCGACAACGTGCTCGATCGTGTTCTCAAGGCTCGCGATGCGATCATTAGCCACCTCAATTGGGTGTGCATCTGGCTCGGAGCCCACAGCTTCGGCCTCTACATCCACAACGACACCATGCGTGCCCTGGGACGTCCCCAGGACATGTTCAGCGATAAGGCGATTTCAATTCAGCCGATTTTCGCTCAGTGGATCCAAAACGCACACGCAGCCGCCGCGGGTAGTACTGCTCCCAACGCTCTTGCTGGTGTGAGTGAAGTGTTTAACGGTTCTGTTGTGGCTGTCGGCGGAAAAGTCGCAGCGGCTCCAATGCCGTTGGGCACCGCTGACTTCATGGTGCACCACATTCATGCCTTCACGATTCACGTGACGGTTTTGATCCTGCTGAAGGGCGTTCTGTATGCCCGTAGCTCTCGTCTGATTCCAGACAAGGCAAACCTCGGGTTCCGCTTCTCCTGCGACGGCCCTGGTCGTGGCGGTACATGTCAAGTGTCGGCTTGGGACCACGTGTTCCTTGGCCTGTTCTGGATGTACAACTCCCTCTCGATTGTCATTTTTCACTTTTCTTGGAAGATGCAAAGCGACATTTGGGGGACGGTGAATGCGGATGGTTCTGTTGCGCACATCACCAACGGGAACTTCGCTCAGAGCGCCATCACCATCAATGGTTGGTTGCGTGATTTCCTGTGGGCTCAGGCCGTACAGGTGATCAACAGCTATGGATCGTCCACCAGTGCCTACGGAATCATGTTCCTAGGTGCTCACTTCATCTGGGCTTTCAGCCTGATGTTCCTGTTCAGTGGCCGCGGCTATTGGCAGGAGTTGATTGAGTCCATTGTTTGGGCCCACAACAAGTTGAAGGTGGCTCCCGCCATCCAGCCCCGTGCTCTCTCCATCATCCAAGGCCGTGCAGTGGGTGTTGCCCACTACCTCTTGGGTGGTATTGCGACCACTTGGGCTTTCTTCCACGCCCACATTCTTGTGGTCGGCTGACCTCACCTGACCTCTCCCTCTAATGGCAACGAAATTTCCTTCGTTCAGCCAGGGTCTGGCCCAGGACCCGACAACCCGCCGTATTTGGTACGGGATCGCCACGGCTCACGACTTCGAGAGCCATGACGGAATGACTGAGGAGCGGCTTTATCAAAAGCTCTTCTCCACGCATTTCGGCCATCTCGCGATCATCGGCCTGTGGGTTTCGGGAAACCTGTTCCACATCGCCTGGCAGGGCAACTTCGAGCAGTGGGTCGCCGACCCGCTGCACGTGCGCCCCATCGCTCATGCAATTTGGGATCCCCACTTCGGTCAAGGCGCCATTGACGCCTTTACCCAAGCGGGTGCTTCCTCCCCGGTGAACATTGCCTATTCAGGCCTTTATCACTGGTTTTACACGATCGGCATGACCACGAATGCCGAGCTGTACCAAGGATCCATCTTTATGATGATCCTGTCAGCTTGGGCCCTATTCGCTGGTTGGTTGCACTTGCAACCCAAGTTCCGCCCTTCACTTGCTTGGTTCAAAAACGCTGAGTCGCGTTTGAACCATCACCTCGCTGTCCTCTTTGGATTCAGCTCTATCGCTTGGACCGGTCACCTGGTCCATGTCGCGATCCCTGAGGCCCGTGGTCAGCACGTCGGTTGGGACAACTTCCTCAGCGTGATGCCGCATCCCGCAGGACTTGGCCCTTTCTTCACCGGCAACTGGGGTGTTTACGCCCAGAATCCTGATTCGATGAATCAGGTGTTCGGAACTGCAGAGGGATCTGGCACTGCGATTTTGACCTTCTTGGGTGGTTTTCACCCCCAAACAGAAGCTCTTTGGCTCACGGATATTGCCCATCACCATTTGGCGATTGGTTGTCTGTTCGTGATTGCCGGTCACATGTACCGGACCAACTTCGGTATTGGCCACTCCATTAAGGAGATCCTCGAGACCCATAACCCTCCCAAGGGCACTCCTGGGGATTTAGGTGCTGGCCACAAAGGCCTGTACGACACCATCAACAACAGCCTTCACTTCCAGTTGGGCTTGGCGCTCGCCTCACTCGGCGTAGTGACCAGTTTGGTGGCGCAGCACATGTATGCGATGCCTTCGTATGCCTTCATCGCGAAGGACTACACAACCTCGGCAGCGCTCTACACCCACCACCAGTACATCGCCATCGCCTTGATGTGTGGTGCCTTCGCTCACGGTGCAATCTTCTTCATTCGTGATTACGACCCCGAAGCCAATAAGGACAACGTCCTGGCTCGGATGCTCGAGCACAAGGAAGCGATTATTAGCCACTTGAGCTGGGTTTCTCTCTTCCTCGGGTTCCATACCCTGGGCCTCTACGTCCATAACGACGTTGTTGTTGCCTTCGGTACTCCTGAGAAGCAGATCCTGGTGGAGCCCGTGTTTGCTCAGTTTGTTCAAGCCGCTTCAGGTAAAGCGATCTATGGCTTTGATGTGCTGCTCTCCAATGCTGGAGGCGCTGCTGCCAATGCCAATGCCGCTTATATGGACGGTTGGATGGGAGCCATCAATGGCAATACCGATGTGTTCCTTCCGATCGGCCCTGGTGACTTCCTGGTGCACCATGCCATCGCTCTTGGACTCCACACCACAACCCTGATCCTTGTGAAGGGTGCGTTGGATGCCCGTGGTTCCAAGCTGATGCCAGATAAGAAGGATTTCGGCTACTCATTCCCTTGTGATGGGCCAGGCCGTGGCGGTACTTGCGACATCTCAGCTTGGGATGCGTTCTACCTCGCGGTGTTCTGGGCTTTGAACACGGTGGGTTGGCTGACCTTCTATTGGCATTGGAAGCACCTTGCAATTTGGTCTGGCAACGTTGCTCAGTTCAACGAATCCAGCACCTATCTCATGGGTTGGTTCCGTGACTACCTGTGGCTGAACTCTTCCCAGTTGATCAACGGGTATAACCCCTTTGGCAGTAACAATCTGGCCGTTTGGTCTTGGATGTTCCTGTTCGGTCACCTGGTATGGGCGACAGGTTTCATGTTCCTGATTTCCTGGAGAGGTTATTGGCAGGAACTG
>QCVM01000052.1:0-9391 GCA_003210375.1 Synechococcus sp. AG-686-B21
AGAGCTGGGCAGAGGAGCAATACTTCTTTGAATCAAATAGAAATCTAAATTTGCGTTTAATATGGAGCTGTGAATATAGTGAATGCAAGGATCCATTGACTAATGGAAGATAAACCACTCTCACCAAAATGGTTCATCAAAGCCATGGCTTTTCTTGCTGTTGCTGGCATGACTATCCCGCTAGTGGCAGGAGTCTCGGGGTTCATAAAAGATGAGCTTAGGAGACCAGCCTCAATTGAAAGAGGTAGCTAATTAACGTCTTTAGGAATCAAAATCTTGAGCTTTTCAAGCTTTTCTTCAAGCAATAATTCGAAAGCTACCCTGCTTGTACGAATATGGATTTAAGAATTTTTGTCATTCTTAAATAACGAATGAACCTTTTGAGGGTTTGAACTGAATCCTTCTTTGCATTGCTACCGGATCCAGGGACACTGATCTGCATAACGCCAATAGATCGATGCATGTCCACTGGCTACTAGCTGTTGCTGGACATTGGATCCATCTATGAAGAGCTCGGCCACGGTTCTTCCATAACGATCAGTGGTGATACGGCGGATAGTGACCTTGCGTCCAATCACCAGTTCTCTGAGGTAATTGCGCGCTTCTTTTGCCGGGACAGGCTCTGCGCGTTTACCCCGCAACTCCGGGGTATCTATGCAAGCCAACCTGATCTTTTCTCCCGTGCTGCTGGTGCAGGTGTCTCCGTCGTAGCAAGTAGTGATGACAACCTCTTCTGAGGTTTGACTAACTGCGGCCTTCGGGAAAAGAAGCACTACAAGGAAGCACAGCCCAAGGGATGCCATGCGTGAGTGTGGCCATTCCATCTGTCGGTGAACCGGTGAGTTCTTCATCGGCCCATTCTTCTGTGCCTGGTCTTCTGCTCAAGCTCATACAACGTTTTGCAGGTCTCCGCTGCATGCGCATGTAGCTACAGCTATGAACCAGAAAGTGCTCATCACCTAAGTGACTCCAGGAATCTCCACAAGCCAAATGCCTAGCCTCACCAACGTCCTAGGCGAGAGTCACCTCAGCTCTTTTGTCTTGGAGCGATGGGCACAACGCCATATTCAAAAGCGATATTCGGTAGCTCCTGTCTGCCCTCCTGAGGACTACCTCAATGAACAGGAATGATTACTTGGCATATCGGCATCGACAGGCTGAGCCCAGAGGTGGGTTGCCAACTCCGATGCTGTCCACCCAAACTGGCACTGTGCCAATTGCCTGCGTTAATCTTCATGGGTGAGGAAAAAAACTCACGGAGTGGAAACAAGGTCACACTTCTGTTGAGTTTTCGGAACCCCTGCCTTTGGCGGGGGTTTTGTTTTGGCTGTTTTTGCTGAAAGATTGTCTGGTAGCTGGTGAAGTCTGGCTGAGTGCCCTTTGTCTAATTGACGCCCCTTTGTGTGATTCGAACACACGACCGACTCCTTAAAAAGTAGTGGTCATCTCAGTCAGAGGAATGGGTTTGGGCAATTTGCAAATTTCTGCATGCAAAATCGATCGACTATTCGCTTATGGACGTCATATGTCGCCCTAGTTATATGCCTTGCTGCACAAGCAACCTTTCAACCTTTGATTCATGGGTTGCTCAAGCATCTTTCTGGTGGTAGTGCCGGCAAAGCTTCCTATTATGACCGCACCGATTAGTAGATAGACGATCAGTATCAAACGGAGCAACTGTCTCTTGGACTGGCTCAAAAGAGGTTGTCCTCTTAAGGCTCGTAACCCATTTCGATTGATTTGGCCCTAGGGATAAGACCAAGGCGTGCCTCAATTTCGGTTACACGTATTTCTAGGTCCTGAATAGGAACGAGTATTGATCCCCAAACGAAAAAAGGGGCTCAGCCGCTGGTTGCTGGAGTTTTTATTCAACGTTTAAGGGTCTGCCCAATGCCTTCATGAGTTGGACCGTTTGAAATGAATGCTCGAGTGCATAAATGAGCCGCAGCAAGGTACTAAATGCCCATATAGTGATTGGCTTACGCCAAAAATTCAGCACTTAAATTATTTCGACACTGAAGTTTCGTAGTGATGCGAGATCATTTCCGGAATCATCCTGGATGATGTTTGAGGATTGATCACCCTTGAGATCTTTGTATGTAAGAGAAAGAGAATTTGCTGAAGCAGCCAGTGGTTTTTTTAAAGTAACGATTGCGGTTGAATCGTCATCTTGTGGGACTAGTGCAGAAGCAACACGTACACGTTTTTTGCCGGCTCTTAATTTAAAGTGTGATGGACTGACTTTCCCTGTTTGAAGTGTTTTATCAAACTCAAGCACGAGTTCTGTACTATCAAGATAGGCATCTTCCAGGCTTGGTGGATTGTTATCAATTATCTCGTCATCATCTGATGTGTCATTAATAGCAGGTAGATTCTTGAAGGTGACAAGGTCATTCCCATCAGAATCTTCTGCGACGCCTGAGCTTTGATTTCCTTTTAGATCTCGATATGAAATTAGTATATCTTGTTTTGGATTGATTGATTTACTGAGATTCAGCGTAATAATTCCCTCTGACTGAGTTGTGCTAACCGAGCTGACTTGTTGTTTTCTGCTATCAGCAATAACTCTAAAGAGAGAGACATTTGGAATAGAGGAGGAGAGACTGTTGGTAAGGTAGATATTGATGGTTTTGCTATCAGCATCGGCATAGTCAACCTCGAAATTTTTTGCTGATTTGCGTGTGTTATTGGTTAGTTTAAAATCACTAATTGTTGTAAGATCATTGCCATCTACGTCTTCAATAACCTTTCTTTTTTGATTGCCCCGTGCATCAGTATAAGAGAGGGTTACGTTATCTCCATGGGCTACTGGTGAGGGAATCTTAAGAACTGCCTCTTGGTCATTTGGAGAAAGAGTAATCGATTTAACTTTGATGGCTTTGTTATTCGCTTTTAGCCGGAAGGTACCTTTTGAAGGTGTTGTAGAACTGAGTTCTCGGTTAAAGGCAAGAACAATTTTATTCCCATTAATTTCACCTGTATTTAGATCAAGTGGATCGCTCGATCGTGTTGTTTGGTTCTCGACGATTAAATTATTGAACGATGCAAGGTCGTTACCAGTTATGTCTTGGATAACATTGGCTTCTTGATCACCGCTTATATCGCTATAGGAGAGGTTGATGTTGCTGCCACGATCAACAGCAGTTGAAAGTATGAGGTCAAGTTGAGCAGAACTGCTATCGATGGAAACTGATGTAATAGAGATAGTTTTGCCATCTTCTTTCAGTGTCCAAGCACGATTCGAAGGAATGGTCTTGGCAATGGTTTTATCGAAAGATAGTGTTAGAGCTTTTTGATTGATCGTTGCATCTGTAACTATCGGTGCAGCACTATCTAGGCTGTTATTGGATACAGCGGTTGAAAAAGAAGAAAGATTCGTGCCATCGGTTGTTTGTAGAACACCTGTGGACTGATCACCTTTGAGATCGGTGTAGGTGAGATTGACGGTTTGATTGGGCTTGATTGCGGATGAAAGGTTGAGCTTGAGGCTGCCCGCATCAGCATCAAGAGTGAATGAGCTGATGTCTATCGATTCCCCGTCAGCTGTAACTATGAAGAGTTGAGATTTTGGCTGGGTATTACTCAGTGATGAATCAAAGTTGAGCGTGATTATTTTTGCGTTGACAGAGGCTGAAAGGAGTGCAATCGATTGTATAGCCTTAGAAGTATCAGCAATCAAGATTGACGAGGATGTGGCAACTAAATTTGTACGCAGATCATCGGAATAGAGCTTGATATCGAAGGATTCGGGACCTTCTGTGGTTTCATCTGCAGCAGCAAAAAGAACAAAAGTTGACTTGCCATCAGAACCTATGAGCGTTGAACTTTTTATAGTACCGGATGAGAAGTCATTAGTAGCACTGGATAAGAAGTCTGAAGAAGTAATTCCTGAGCCAGAGGCTGTGTAATAGAGCTGAGTATTGGAATCGACATCGGTTGTTGAGATGTTAAAGCGAATAGAGGATTGAGATTTCTCATCAATGGAGGATGTAGAAGATGAGAGAGAGTAAGTAGGCACAGGCTATCTAGAGGCGTTGAGAATATTTACTGGATTCAATGTTGCGTCAATATTTTCCCGCTGAAGATGAGTTATTTATTTTATCACAAAGTATCCTCAACTTCTGTTTTTTCTCACTAATTATGGTTGTGATGTAAGCGGCGACACCTGCTCTGCTATTTTGACCAAGTGCTCCGATAGTTGATTGAGCCGGAGTTGTGAATCATCCTGGATTATGCCCTCACCTTTAATGGGGACCGACCGTTTTAGATGTGTAAAACGCTAGGTGAGCTAATTTCAATAGATGCTCTGACCGACTCCATAGACAGCAGTTCAACACTTAGCGATTACATCGGCGACGATCTCCAACCCACGGCAACAGCTTTAGATGTATTTGCTGGACATTCAAATGTTCCCGGATACAAGAGATAAACACAAACTTAGCAACAAATTGAGAACTCAATATAATATTATTATTCCTCTTGTCTGAAAAGTTATGGGTCAAGTCAATGACAATGATCAAAAATCTAATGCTTTCATCGCAGTATGCTTAGGTTATTCATCTAGGCGTAGTGGCCTTGCAGAGTAACAATTTGCTAAGTGACGGTTTATTCGCGCTTTCTTTGCCATCATGAAAGAAATTAGGAGATTTCACTTATGTCTACTGCTGTTTCGGCACAATCGTTATCTGATATAAAGCATTCACTATTCGATTCTCCTGTTGATTTCAGATCAGAGATTATTTATTTCTTGATTGTTGATCGTTTTCATGATGGGCATAGTTCTGGTGTGAAAGAAGGCTCAGAACTTGAAGAATCGAAAGGACTATATGATAAATCTCGTCAGGATTGGGGTAAGTACTGGGGGGGGAATCTCCAGGGAATTATTGATAAGATTGACTACCTGAAAGGGCTAGGTGTTACTGCGCTTTGGCTTTCTCCATTGTTTGAGCAGGTGAGTGATCTTCAATTTAGCCGTGCACCAATGCATGGTTACTGGACGAGAGACTTTAAGCGGATCAATCCTCGTTTCTTGAAGGTGGGTGAATCGAATACTATTCAAGAATCTCCCACAATGAAAACACTTGTAGACACCTGTCACGCAGCAGGTATTAAAGTTGTACTTGATATTGTTTGCAATCATAGCTCGCCAGATATTAATGGTAGCAAGGGTGTTGTTCTGGATGATGGAAAACCTATTGCAGATTTCAATAATGATTCAAACGATTTTTATTACCATGAGGGTGAAATAACTGACTGGGAGGATGAATATCAATTAGTTCATCTTGAGATGATGGGTCTAGCTACTTTTAATGAGAAAAATATTAATTACCGGAATTATATAAAATCTGCAATTCACACGTGGTTGGATGCAGGAGTTGATGCTTTGCGTGTTGACACTCTGAAGCATATGCCAATTTGGTTTTGGCAGGAATTTACAACTGCGATGAAAGCTTATAAACCTGGATTGTTTATGTTTGGTGAATATGGTTTTAGTAAACCATGGGAGCAGAGATCAGTTGATTATGCAAATAATATTGGCATGTCGATACTTGATTTTGGTCTTTGCGACGGAATTCGTTTTTGTTTTTCTGGTCAAGAGCCTGGTGGCTTCGGCCAAGTCGAACGTGTACTTGCTTATGACAAGGTCTATCACAAAGCTAACGAGCTTGTGACATTCATTGACAATCACGATATGCCTCGATTTTTATCGATTGTTCCTGATACTAAAAAACTTGATTTAGCGCTTGTGATGATGCTCACTCTTCGAGGGGTTCCTTGTCTGTTCTATGGAACTGAACAGTATCTCAATAATGGAACGAATGGTGGTCAGGATCCTTACAACAGACCCATGATGGATCAGTGGGACACCCAAGCCCATTCCTATCAGTTGGTTAGTAAACTACTCCAGCTTCGAAGTAGTAATCAGTCACTGGCTTTTGGCTCTCATAACACTGCATGGGTCAACGATGATTTCTACCTATATACACGTAATTTCCGTGATTCTGCTGTGATGGTTATGGTTAACAAAAGTGAAAATGATCATGTTGTTGATGCTGAAAATATTCATATGCCAAATGGCGTTTATACATGTTTATTGACTGGATTTCCTGTCGAAATTCTCAATGGCTGCTTACATGGATACACCGTTCCCGGGAAAACGGCACTAGTCATTAGCGCTGATGGACAACCTGTTGAGGCTCCATTGGTGGTAGTCCTTCAAATTAATGGCTTTGAAACACAACCTGGCCAATCACTTGCAATTATTGGAGATTGTGAGGAGCTTGGAAATTGGGATCACGATAAATCATATGGGATGGAGTTTGTTAATGAAAACACCTGGATTGCAACAGTAGGATTCACACCTGATCAAGCTAAGGTTATTAATTATAAGTTTATCGTTCGTTCTCCCAATGGAGAGACGATTGTTGAATATTTAATTAATAGGAAATTAATTATGCCATTAAAGGGTCGCATTGCGATAGATTGTTATTGGAATAGTGCTAACAATTAGTGATCTCAATAGAGTAAATTTCTGCTTTATTTTATTCATCATTACATCTGCGGCGACATTGCCGCCAGCCCGTTCATGGTTTCCGAAACACTTATGGAGTGATGCTGCAGCATCCAGCGCTGGGCCATCGACACCGTTGGCCTCGACGGTTTCCAGCTGTAAGTACAAAACGTGACCCATTCAGCATTGGCAGACGGAGTGTCATTTCTGAAGCGAACGAGCTGCTGCTGTTCCGAACTGACAAGCCACCCCTCGCCATTAGCCTTTGCGGGCTCGTCGTGGATTTTGGCGAGTTCTCTAAACATTTACCGACGCTAAAAAGTTTACGTCTCCCCTCATGGGGGGGGGCGTAATCCCTCTTTTGACAAATCTATGGCACAAAAACCCTGGTTCCAAGCCAACATCCACGCGCCCGGCACAGGATTCGCGTTGTTGGTCATTGCGTTCTGCTTGTTGATTCAGACAATCCCCTCCGCTATCTGTTTGTTGTCCCCAAGAACTGGTTGGGATCCACCGTTGTCTCCCGAGAGAATCAGGTATTGCAAGGGCGGCTAACGGTGATTTTCCAGAAAGGACCTTATGTCAAGTTCATTGGTCAATGAACTCTGTTGTAGGCATGCCTTCGACAGAAGACACTGTCACCCAAACAATTGTTGGTTCTTTGCCGACATTTTCAACGTAATGAGGCTCATTTGCGCCTTCCACAAATGCTTCACCCGGCTTGAAACTAGTTTTAATTTCAGTGCCGTCAGGCTGAAGCCGAGTGTTGAGTAAAGAACCCGACCTCACGCCTTGCACGTAAACCATCATTGGGGCGGGGTGAGTATGGAGGGGAATCTTGCCCCCAGCCGGAATTTCAACTCGGTAAAGGCGTAACTCTGGTTTGCCCGCAGGGTATTTAAGAGCAGTTCCGTTCAGAGTCTCAGAGCTTTTATAAACCTCTTGAATTGAAGGCTTGGTTGAAGTGGACAACGTTCCGCCTTTTTGATTAGGACCGCATGCGGCCAATGTCAGGGCAATGGTGCCGAATGCAAGAAGGCGCTTCATCCAAGTAAAGATGCTGGACTCATTCTGGCTGAAACAGTCGCAACAACAATTGCGTAAAAAAAATCCAAAGTCCGTACTGCGGGACGTTCCCGCAAAATGGCGGCATGAAACGACTACTAGTGTTCCTTCAGCGACTGATTGGTAAAGCAGAGAAGCCACTGCTCCACACGCCTGAGGAGTTGGAATGCTTTAAGAGGGATGCGCTTGAGAACCGGGGCAAGCATTACTGATGAATGTCAGTACGTTTATCCGCGAGCTGAACAACTCGGTGGCAAAAAGCGATGAACTCATCGGGAGCCATATCTCCCTTGGCATCGTTGGTTTGCCAGCTGACGATTTGAAAGTCAGCCACCGGCTCCGCTTTGAGGTGATCAATCGTTGGAATTAAGGCGAAGCGTCTCTTGTAAGCCGCGCGTTTTTGCTTGGCCTCGTTGTTGTTGTATTGATTGAATAGCTCTGGGTCGAGCTTTGATCCGTCGTAGGGATCAAAGCCATTGCAGCGGTGAAATGCCTGATCGATAGCTCCTATCGCTTCTTTAACCGAGTAAGTGCCACCACGCTTCTTGTCGCGCTTGGTTACCGCAACAGCCTTCTTGCGCAGTAGATCGAGGTACTCGTTATCGCTAAGCCCGACCCAAGCAGGCGCAGAAGCCGTAAGCAAAACCAGCGTTACCGAAAGCCCCAACATGTTGACGGATACAGCCCTTTAGTACTAATACATTTGTACTACTCATTTAGTTCATGGAGGAATGGGATTTCATCGACGAACACGAGCTTCAAGGCTGGAAGGGCGAACGCATCTGCATGACCTGCCAACACTTCACCTATGGCGTTGACCAGCACTGCCGCACGGTCCTTGGCTGCAATCTCCGCAGAGGTCAGCTGCAACAGGGAGAACACCTCACCAAGCAATGCAAATACTGGTCTTCGGTGTCAGATATGGAAACCGGAGGCACAGTAGTGGAATAAAAATCGCTTCCCAATCCCATGGCGGCTTTTGATCGAACCACACCCTTCATCCTGCTGGCTCGTATCCATGTGAAGCCTGGATGCGTCGATGCTTATTTAGAGCTTGCACGAGCTACTGATGCAGCAGTTCAGGCGTCTGAACCGGGCATGATTCACCACACCTTTGACCAGGATCCGGATGATCCTCAGGCATTTGTTTGGTCAGAGGTCTATGCCAACGACGAGGCTTTCAGTGCACATGTCTCGAACCCTCCTGTCCAGGAATACCTCCAAAAGCATGCTGAACTCGGCGATGGCTTCAGCCTTGAGGTGTACGGCACTGTCGCCGATGAATGCCGAAAGTTGATGGAGTCTTTTGGTCTGCCTCTCAAAATTTTCGAATCCAAGCTGGGCTACAGCAGGGTCTGATCGAATGCTTTTGCACTAAGTCAGATATGAAAACCGGAGGCAGAGTAGCAGTATAAAAATACTTTTATTCCCAGATGTTTGGTCGTTGCGGGCAAGGGCTAAGTCTTGAAAGAATGCTGCTGATCGAGGAGGTTGGGAGGAATTATAAGTGGTCGCTTCAGACTTTGAACTTTTCTATTTCAACTTTCAGCTCTTTGAGGTGTTGCTCCAGCTTTGAATAGTTATCAGGATCTTCGTCCCAAGCCTCGATGAGCTTTTGAGCCGTCTCGATAAAGCCCTTCAAATCGTCACAAGCACGCAGGAGATTCATAACTAAAGATCGTCAATAGATACAGAATGTACTAGCCAGAAGCAAAAACACGCCGAGTGTTGAGCATCGAATGCTTCATCTAGGCACATTCCCAACAGCTTATTTTTGATAAGCCCTACTAGGAACAACGACAAACCGCCAATAGG
>QCVM01000053.1:0-9189 GCA_003210375.1 Synechococcus sp. AG-686-B21
GCCGCGTTCTGCGTCGATGGCGCCGAGGTCATAGATGATCAAGTCGTCGCGGATGCCGCCCTGGTCGTTGAGCAAAACGGTGTAGCAGGCTTCGCCAGGTCCGATGCGATGCAGGTCGCTTGGCACCAGTTGTTGCAGGGTGTCTTTGGGGTTGGCTCCCTCGAGTCGCAGCACCCCCATATGGGAGATGTCGAACATGCCCACGCTGTTGCGTACGGCTTTGTGTTCCTGAATCAGGCCACTGAATTGCACTGGCATCTCCCAACCAGCGAAGGGCACCATTCGGCCACCTCCAGCGCGGCAGAGTTTATAGAGAGGCGTGCGCAGCATGGCTTTGGCCGAGGGGTTGGCGAGGCGCAATTTTATGGAGTGCTTCAGCTGGTTAAAGCGAAACCGGAGATCTCCTGTAGTTCATGGTCCATTTCAGCAACCGTCCTTAGCATTAAGTAGATCTATTTTGCCCTCTTTTTGGCCAATAGGCTCAGCTGCCGTTCTTGCCAGCACTGCTCAGCAGTTGCAACAGGTAGCTGGTGCCGGTTGCGGCATTTGGAGGTGAACGCAGAAATCGTCGATCTTGTGGTTTGTCATCACTGGACGGCGCGGGCGCCCCAGCTGCCCAATTTGTATGCGTTGCCATCGCAGGACGTTGAATGCCAGCTTGAGCTGGATCGGGCCTTGGCTTAGCCACCGCTTTTGCTTAGCCACTGCTTTTGGGTTAGCCACTGCCGAGAAGCAGCAGCAAACTGCGCGTCACTTTTGCGGCGAGAACAGCACTGATCCCGCTGCCGTCGAGTTGTGGCGCGAGTTCAACAACGTCCCCGCCCACGAGCCGATGGCTTTGAAGCAGGCTGACAAGGTCTGCGAAATCATGCCAAAAATATCCCCCTGGTTCTGGGGTGCCTGTGCCCGGTAAAACGGCAGGATCGAACCAGTCCAGATCAACGGTGACGTAAATGGGACGGCCCTTGAGGGGGGCAAGGGCTTCGCGCAAAGCATCCACGGTTGGCATCAGGCGGCCGCTGCTGTGGAGTTCTTTGAATTCCTCTTTCGTTCCGCTGCGGATGGCGAGTTGGAAGAGGTCGCCACTGGGCAACATCTCGAGGCAGCGGCGCATCGCACAGGCGTGGCTGTGATGGCTGCCTAGCCACTCATGGCGCAGATCAGCGTGGGCATCCAGTTGCACGAGAACCAGATCAGGGTGCTGTTTCACCACAGCAGCCACGGCTCCGGAGCTGATGGAGTGTTCGCCACCTAGCATCAATGGTTTGAGGCCGAGCGCAAGAACCGCTTGCGTGGCCTTTTCCACTTGGGCGACCACGGGTTCTGGGGCGCCGAAAGGGATCTCAACGGCTCCGAGATCCGCGAAGCAGAGATCGTCGAGATCCCGATCCAGTTGGGGGCAGTAGGTCTCAAGACCACTGCTCACATCCCGAATCGCGGCGGGTCCGAACCGGGCGCCAGGTCGAAACGATGTGGTGCCGTCGTAGGGCACGCCGAACAGCCCAACCCGGCAGTGCTCGGGAGCCCGTTGTGCCCCCATGTAGATCGCACCATCGGTGTCGAACAAAGTGGTGTCAAACAAAGTGCTGTCAAACAGGTTGGCCATCAGTTCAGCTCCCGTGCGATGAAGGCTGGGATGGCATCGAAGCCCCCTCGTTGCCAGCGCGGACTCCAGATGTGGCATCCATCGGCAATCGCTGCGGCTCGGTTGGTGTTGGGCTGGAAGTAGCGAGGTTGGCCCATGGCCGCGAAGGTCCAGCTCCACCAGCCGCTTGGGTACATCGGTACCCATCCGTAGAGGGGATCAGCGTGGTCGAACACGTCTTTTAGAAGCTTCACCATGGCGAGGTGCACCTCCTGAAAGGCCTCCGGTGATTCGCTTTGCGTCGCGAAAATTCCTCCAGGGCGAAGGATGCGGCGGCAATGTTCAAAAAATGATCGATTGAACAACCCCTCCGCAGGGCCGGCGGGGTCCGATCCGTCGACGAGTACAACGTCGTAGCTGTTGTCGGCCGCGGCCGCGGCCCATGCGATCCCATCCCCCACCGTGAGCTGGAGACGCGGATCGGTCCAGGCGGAGCCACCAATCCCGGGGAGGTGCTCACGGCTTAAGTCCACAACGCGGCCGTCGATTTCCACCAGGTCCAGATGTTCGACGTCTTGATGGCGGAGGCATTCACGGGCGGTTCCCCCGTCACCGCCGCCGATGACGAGGACTCGCGCGACGCTATCCGCTCCACAGAGGGCGGGATGAACTAGAGACTCGTGGTAGTGCCTTTCTTGCCTTTCCGCTGTCATCCAGCAGCCGTCGAGCAAGAGTCCACGCCCGTAGCGCTCGCTCCGGATCACGGTGATCTGCTGAAAAGGACTCGTTTCCTCCACCAGCACCTCGCCTTTGAGGCCGTAGCGGACGCCTCGATGGTGTTCATCAATCCAGCCACTCATGCCGCGCTGTGCTGCGTCCCTTCAGCTTGGGATCCCATGGGTTGCGGGCTAGGCACCATAGATAGTGTGCAATGTGTTGACGAAGGCCAGATTTAGTGGTTGAATCTTCAAGGTTATGGAGTTGCTGTGGAAGAGGGCAGCTCCGGAGCCCGTTTTTATCAACTCATCTCGAGTCAAATTGGGCGACGGTACGGGCGAAAACAACGCTAGAGAGGTTGAAATTGTCCAAGCCGGCAGCTTCGTGAATGCTTGATTTACTTCCTCCTGTTTATCTCGTAGCGCTTGGTTTGGGCGTCGCCGCTGTTTTTGTGGTTTTGTTTTACTCATTCACCAGTAATTCAAAATATGAAAGTCAGATGCGTCGTCAACAACTAGCTGAGCGGAGGGCAAAACAAGTTGCGGCAAAAAATAAATCTTCGACAGACGATTAGATGTTGCTTTGCGCAGGTTAGATATCGGTTTAATGGCAATTCAGCAAGATTTAGTGATTAATTCAAGGCTGAGCATTCCAGCGGCTGAGTTGTCATGGAAGTTCTCTCGTTCCTCTGGAGCGGGAGGCCAAAATGTCAACAAAGTTGAAACTGCTGTCGATCTATCTTGGAATCTTGAGGAGTCAAAATGTTTGGGTCTTTTTCGTCGGCAAAAATTGTTGGCGTTTTATCGCGCGAGAATGATAGATGGTTGTTTGCGTGTTTGTGTTTCAGAGGAGCGTTCTCAATATCAAAATCGTCAGATCGCCCTTAAGCGCCTAAGCGATTTGATTCGAGAAGGCATCAAGCCGCCGCCGCCAGCCCGAAAGGCCACAAGGCCTGGGCGGGGGGCGGTGAAGCGCAGGCTTGAAAGCAAGAAACAGCGTGGCGATCTCAAACGGCAACGCCGCAACAGACCATCCATGGATGACTGATTGACTCGTGGGATCAGGGTTGTTCTGCGCGGATCTCGGCCTTGGCTTGTTGCCAGAGCGCTTCCAGTTCATCGATACTCCGCCTTTCCAGGTTGCCGTTGAGGGCTGCTTCTACCCGTGAAAAGCGATCGAGGAAGCGATGGTTGGTGCCGGCAAGACCTTCTTCAGGTGCGATGCCACACCAACGGGCCACATTCACCAGGGTGAACAGCACATCCCCCAGCTCCTCTTGGGCATGGGATTTGTCACCGCTGATCACAGCTTCTTTCAGTTCATCGAGCTCCTCATGAACTTTGGCCCAAACCCCGGCCATGTCGTTCCACTCGAAGCCAGCTTTCGCCGCCTTTTTCGAGATGGTCATCGCTCCCGCGAGGGCAGGCATCCCCCGCACTTTGGCGGCGAGGGCATCGCTGAGAGGACTTGCTGATGGCGGTTGTTCTCCGCGTTCGGCGGCTTTGATCGCTTCCCAGGTGTCTTTCACAGCGGCACTATCGCTGGCCACCGCATCGCCAAACACATGGGGATGGCGGCGAATCAATTTTTCACGGATGCCTTCCGCAACATCGCTCAAATTGAACCGTTGGTCTTCCTGGGCGATTTGGGCATGGAGCACCACCTGCAGCAAGAGATCTCCCAGTTCTTCTTTGAGGTGAGCGTCGTCGCCATGGCGAATCGCATCTGCGACTTCGTGGGCCTCCTCTAAGACAAACGGCACCAAAGATGCATGGGTTTGTTCAAGATCCCAGGGGCATCCCTCATTGGGATCGCGCAGACGTGCCACCACCGCCACGAGTTGTTGTATGGCTTCGGTGCTGGAGGAAGGCATGGTAGAGCTTCAGAACCAGGCTCACCCTCTCATCGCCGTCGGGTGAACCGTTGCCTGATCCGTTGAATGGCATGCCATTCGGTGGGGAGTGGATCCCCGTCTTGGATGAGATGCAGCCAAACGCTTCCCTCCAGTCCCACGGCTACAGCGATCAATTGATCGGGGTTGGCCGTGCTCCAAAGGTTGAGGGTCCGCCAGAACATTTCTATCGTGATCTGGGGTATTACGGCGCACAACACACTTGCCCAGAGGAACAACAGCACGAGCCGCAGGCTTGTTCCAACGACTGGCCCGTGGGAGAGGAGGGAGCGATGGGGGATGAGGCATCGGTAGGGCCACCAGATAAATTGCAAGGGCCCCCAACGTCGGAGGGCCCTGCAGCGGGTATCGAGATCGGGGGAGAGCCATAGCCCACCGAAGCTGAAGGCCACCGCCGCGATTAGCCCGGAAGGCCAGTTCAGCAGCAGAGCAGTGCCTAAACCGATGGGCAGGCTTAAGAGTGCAGTGGCGCGGTCGTGTTCACGGCCTTGGGCCAAGGGTTGATGGCTCGGGGTGGGTTGCGCCTCAGCTAGCCACAGCGGACAGCGGTCAGGCAGAATGAAAATACGGGCGATTAGCTCAGCGGTAGAGCACCTCCCTTACAAGGAGATTGTCACTGGTTCGATCCCAGTATCGCCCATTTCAAGCGTTCGATTCCAGTCCGCTTGGGTATTGAAAGGCCTGCTCATTGCAGTGGTCACTTGACCTCTGCTTAGGTCGATAGGCATGCCGTTTCCACTGTCGGAGGTTTTGCAGTAGAGGGCAATGCGCCTTTACACCGATGGCAAACCAACTTTGCTGGGCAAAAGTATGGGCATCGAAATCGGAGGTGCCCATGACGGCCGAAACTCCACCTGAGCAAGCCCGAGAAGCAAGCTGACTTTTCTGGCCCCTGCTCCAACTTTCAACCCATCCGTGAGCCGTCCGTCTGGCGCGACAACGTTGAGCGTCAACCCAGTCGACTTTCCTCTGCATCGTTGAGGTGCCCCAGCAGGAAAAGAGGTTTCACACCTGGCCGGAATGGCCCCAGGGTTTGCCACCAAGCCAGTAGCTGCGCTCATCTTTTCTTTCAGTTCACTTTCTTTCAGTTCACTGTTGTTCGATTAAGCCATTAACGCTTCACGGAACCAGCTTCACTGAATAGTGGGTTAGCCACATGAACAAACGAGCGAGATAGGCCGTCTCTTCCATCCGGGAGGGGCGGCCTCCTTCGTTCAGCTTTCGTTAGTGGGAGGGATTGGCAGCTTGTGCCAGCACTTGCAAGGCGTCCAGGGCAGCGAGTTTGTGCTGCGCTTGCGTAACCATGGCCCGACCGTGGGGGGCGCATTCTGCCACTAGGGCAGCACCTTCAGACGCTTCCGCCTGCAGCCGTTCAATACAGCGGCTCAGCCGGCAATTCGGATCGTCCCGCAGCGTTGTGGTGGCCGCAGCATGGGCTTGGCCCACCACAGTTTCCAGCACCCTATTCAGGGCCTGAGCGATCTGGTCTTCGTTGGAACGGATCATGGGGCGATGGTCGCTGCCTTACGTGCTTTCTCGTGGCCGCATTGGTTCATTGAATCTCGGTTTATTTCCAACTTTTCTTTTGGATTTTGATGCTGTAGGGCTTCAACACACATGCGAGGGCGTGAAACGGCTGGTGATGCCCCTCAACAATGAGGCTGCCCATGGGGTGTGCGTGAGCTAAGTCGAGTTTCATGAGTGGAAATCAATGCAGGCGACATCGCACTGCTGCAAATCAATCTCTTCAACCCTTGAACTCACTAACACCCCCTTTTGGAGACAAGTCCAATATTTAAGGATCTGTTTGTGGCTTTATGCTTACGGGTTGCTCAAGCGATTCAGCTTCTGTGAGTTGTTTTGGTTGAGATGTCTGGGGTGGATCCCGGCGATCTCGTGGATCGTGCCCGCTTCTCCAGGGGGTAAATAGAAAAAAATTGCCGGCTACTAGACCGGCAGTGACAACAACAGCAGCAATCTGCTCAAGCCTCTCAATCAACATTCAGCGAGGTTCAAGAGGCATGGCTGATTCAGAAGCAGAACGGCAGGTATTGGGTGTGGCATGCGGCGTAGCCATCAACCAGAGCGCCGAGACCGATCTGGTGAGCAATGCCAGCTCCGGTGAGCCCTTCGGTGACTATGCCGATCACGATCCCGAGCATGGCAGCTCTGCCGTTGAAGAGTTCAACGCGCTTGAGTTGATCCATGTGGATGTCGCGAGCTGCAGCGTTTTGAAACCATGTATCGCTGGCTTGGCTTGGCTTCATGGCTTGATCTAGGATTTGTTACGAATTGTAAACCCATTGATAGGAGTTGCCGCTTTTTTTATCTCTACCCCTTAATTACAAGTCGTTCTCCTGGTGTCGGATCGATCCAATGGCTGCTGTCCGGCAGCGTTGCTCCTGTGCTGGCAACCGACCCTTGTATTTGCAGAAGACCATTGAGGGCACCGCTGAAGCGCACATCTCCGCCGGAGGTGCTCGCTAGCACGGTGGAGGGTTGGAAGCGTTCCACCAGCTGAGGCATCACACTGCATCCCTTCACGAAGGCGCCAAGGGCTGGCAAGCCCAAATCCACCATCGGTGTGATGACGGCATCGAGGGATTGGGAAGGTAGTGCAGGGTCCAAAAAGCCGTGGGGTTCCAGGTACAGGCTTCCCGACGCATGCTCGAGCAGATATCCGTTTTCAACCATCGGGACGGGAGCGCCAGCGGTGGCGCGAATCGCCAGTCCCTTGTGGTTTGTACATTCGCCCGGTTTCAGGGCTTGGACAGTTTCAAACCCCAATTTTTTCACCACTTGAGTTGCCGCTACAGAACCAATCACTGGCAGGTTGCGTGGCAGAAGATCGAGGCTTTCGGGATGGGCGTGATCGGCGAGCCCTTGGGTGAGGAGCAGTAAGTCGAGATGCTCCGGAGCTGGTCTTTGCTCAGGCAGTTCGCCTTTCAGCATCCAAGCGCCTGGAGGGAAACTGAGGCTTCCCCGCAGCCATGGATCCACAAGCACCCGCAGGTCATCGAATTCAAGGAGCCAGCCGTTTGCGCCGAAATAGGTCGTAGCGATGGTCATTAGGAGGAATGCTGCCGGGTGCGGCAAGCGCTACATAGTCCAAAGAATTCAAGCGTGTGAAATAGAAGATCGAAGTCGCCCTCGCTGTCTTTGGGGACTTCAATGTCGTGGATTGGGCATTGCTCCAAGGCTTTGGTGATGCCGCAATCAACGCAGGTGAGATGGTGCCGGTCCCGTTCGACGGGGGCATAGAGAGCTTCGCCGGATGGAAGATGTCGACAGCGCACCAAGCCGCGTTGGTGCAATTGCCGGAGATTGCGATACACCGTCGCGAGCCCCATGGTGTGGTCTTCGTGCAAGCTCCGATGCAGCTGTTGGCCACTCATTTCGTCGTCGCTCGCCCGAAGCGCCTCTAACAACACCTGCTGGCGTGCATTGGTGGATTGGGAGGGTGCAGTCATGGAGTTACGCGGCCCCCAACCAATGGTCGCCGATGCTGAACAGCAGTAACACCATGTTGCCGAATAGCCAACGCCTGCGGTGAATACCCAACAAGCGCCGGATCAGATGGGGCCGTCCCATCACAAAGGGAGCAAGCCGTTGCAGGCTTTCAACGGAATCAGGCACCGATGAGCTGCTCACTTAGCGCCCATAATCGCTTTCTTTGACTTGGATCTAGAGCCGTCGGCGCGATCCGGCATTGGCCTGGTGAACCGCGCAGGCCGCCAAATTGGGAAGGTCCGTAATGCTCACCGCTTTGCGCGCTCGGTGCTGTGGCGGCATGGAGTTGGGGTAACGCCCCCATCTCGGCACTTTGGAAGAGCGGGTCCATCAACCGATAGGCCAGTGCTTCCCAACGATTGCCACCACTGGCGAGGGCTGCCGGTTGCAGATTGGTGCGTGCGATACCAGGGTGCGCCGCCAGAGATTTCACCGTACTGTTGTCGTCCTGAAGACGTTTGTGCAGCTCAAGAGCAAACATCACATTGGCCAATTTGCTTTGGCCATAAGCGCCGTAGCGGTCGTAGCCCTGGCTCCAGTTCAGATCGTCCCAGCGGATGGTCCCGAAGTACTGGGCACCAGAGGTCACTGTGACAATGCGGGCGTCCCTTTGAGATTCCATCAGCGGTAACAGGCCCTGCGTCAGCGCCATATGTCCTAAATGGTTGACGGCAAATTGCACCTCATGGCCTTGGGGGCTTAGTTGGCGTGGTGGTGCCATCACGCCGGCGTTGTTGAGCAGCAGATCGAGGTGGCCGTATGGATCGTTCAGGACGTCAATCGCGCGATCAACCGAGCGAAGGTCGGCAAGATCTAACTCCAAGAGATCAAGACCGGTCAGGCCTTCGTCAAGCAATTGACGACGGGCTGTTTCTCCTCGGCTTCTGCTTCGGCAAGCCATGACGACCGTCGCGCCTTTTTGGGCAAGGGCGCGGGTGGTCTCCAGTCCGAGGCCGATGTTGGCTCCGGTCACTAAGGCAATGCGGCCCTCCTGGGAGGGAATGTCGTCAACCGTCCATCCCATAGGGGGTCAGTCTTCAGGGAAGAGCAGTTCGGCTAGCTCATCGGCATCCACGTCGTAAACCCGCGCGAGGGAGGTTTCGATGGCGCTCGTCACTTCGCCTGGCAAGAAACGCATGGAATTGAGAGCATCCTCCGTGATGTCATCGGTTAGCAGCTTGTCTTCACCCTCGAGTTTTTCGTCATTGATGACGGCCATTACCCAACTCTGGTAGGCGTACACCAGATCCGAAAACTCGAGTTCGGGATCGTTGAGATCCAGGGGCATGGTTAGAGCTAATCGTTCGCATACCCAGTTTGACCTCCAAGAGGGAAGATGTCCCCAGCAGATGTTCGGTATGAGCCTTCCGGATCCTGATCAGCTGCAAGGAACCCTGGTCGATTTCGCTCTGATCGAGCTGATTCGTCAGCACCGACTCAGCTTTCAACCGCTTTGGAGCGTGGA
>QCVM01000054.1:0-9170 GCA_003210375.1 Synechococcus sp. AG-686-B21
AGTCTGCTTGCCGTGGTCGTCGGTGCCGCAATCTGCCTGGTGGGTGTTAAGCCCCTGGTTCGCCTCCTGGAAGCGCCAGCAAAGGGAATTCACTTCCTGCAACTAGCACCTGGGGAGTTCCTATTCGTCTCTTTGAAAGTGGCGGGCTACGCCGGTCTCACCCTGGCCTTGCCCTATGTGCTGTTCCAGTTATTGGCATTCGTGTTGCCAGGTCTCACCGTGCGCGAGCGTCGCTTAATTGCACCGGCCGTTGCTGGATCAGCCGTGTTGTTTTTGGTGGGTCTCACATTTGCCTGGTGGGCCCTCGTTCCAGCTGCCCTGAATTTCTTGGTGAGCTACGGGGCTGATGTAGTGGAACCCCTTTGGTCGATTGAGCGTTATCTCGATTTTGTCTTGCTGCTGATGTTGGCCACAGGTCTGGCCTTTCAACTGCCTGTACTCCAACTCCTTCTTGGCGTCCTTGGGCTGGTCCGCTGGCGTTCGATGCTCGGAGCTTGGCGCTGGGTCGTAGTGGGTTCAGCACTGGCGGGAGCGGTGCTCACCCCATCCACCGACCCGATCACCATGTTGCTGTTGGCCAGTGCAATCACGGGACTTTTTGTTGTGGGAGTCGGACTGGTCGCTTTTACCGAACAACTCAAACCAGAAACTCCTTGAGCAAACTCTCCGCCTCAGGCCCTTCGACCTGCAATTGAAGGCTTAAAGCTTTCCCAAGACGTGGTTTATCGCGCGTTGTGGTCAGCCAATTGCGCACTTCACCCGCCAAACCAAGACGATTCACAACATCCAGTACTTCTGCTAAGTGGTCTCGATAGCTGTTTTCGTCCATTGGGAAGGACTGTTGCTCCAAATATGCCCACATCACGTGCAGGTAGAGACGGCCGCGGCGAACCACTAGCTGAAGGTCGTAAGTCGCCCGCCAGCGCTGGCGAAGACAGCCAATTACCTCCTCCACTCCGAGGGGTTCAGCAGCGGATGAAGGGCGCAGATCAAGCACAAAAGCCTTGCTGGAGAACGGTAGGGAAGGCCAGTCGTTGCAAAGCGTGACAAGCCATTCTCCGTCCATAATGATCGCCAACCCGTGCTGGATGAACGTCCGCCATGACCCAAATTCCCTCGAGCGATGTGCCCGGAATGGGTCGTCGTCAGTTCATGAATCTCCTGACGTTCGGATCCGTGACTGGTGTCGCCCTGGGAGCTCTCTACCCAGTGGCGCGATACTTTATACCGCCTAAAGCCGCTGGTAGCGGCGGCGGCACGACAGCCAAAGACGAGCTGGGCAATGTCGTTACAGCTACTGGTTGGCTCTCCAACCATTCAGAAGGCGATCGCAGCCTGGTTCAAGGCCTCAAAGGTGATCCCACCTACCTGATCGTTGAAGGTGCTGACGCCATCGGCAGCTACGGCATCAATGCCATCTGCACCCACCTGGGGTGTGTGGTGCCTTGGAATAGTGGCGCCAACAAGTTCATGTGTCCTTGCCATGGCAGTCAGTACGACGCCACCGGCAAGGTTGTTCGCGGCCCTGCCCCGCTCTCCCTGGCACTGGCCAATGTCAGCGTTGAAGACGACAACGTCTTCGTCAGTGAGTGGTCTGAGACCGACTTCCGCACCGGCGACAAGCCCTGGTGGGCCTGATCTCCTCCCTCCACCGCCTGCACTCTCCCCTCACCGTTCCATGCGTCGCCATCTCTCCCTTGTTCTCTGTTCGCTGGTTATCGGCCTAGCCCTATTAATTGCCCCAGGCGCAAGCTGGGCTTATCCGTTCTGGGCCCAGCAGAACTACGACAGTCCCAGAGAAGCCACTGGCAAAATTGTTTGCGCGAACTGCCACATCGCCAAAAAGCTGACCCAAGCTGAGGTACCTCAGTCGGTGCTCCCGGATACCGTTTTTACCGCAAGCGTGAAAGTTCCCTACGAAGAGGGAATCAAGGAAATTGGTGCCGATGGCAGCGAGGTACAGCTTCAGGTTGGTGCTGTCGTGATGCTTCCTGACGGGTTCACACTGGCGCCTCAAGACCGCTGGACGGATGAAATCAAGGAAGAGACAGAGGGAGTTTATTTCAGCCAGTACAGCGACGATCAGCCCAACATCCTCCTGGTGGGTCCCATCCCTGGCGATCAAAATCAAGAAATTGTTTTCCCTGTTCTCTCGCCGGACCCCGCCACCGACAGCAACATTCACTTTGGTAAATACCAAATTCATGTGGGTGGCAACCGTGGCCGCGGCCAGGTGTACCCAACCGGTGAGAAGAGCAACAACACCGTCTTCACCGCTCCAGCAGAGGGCACGGTTTCCTCAATCGATGCAGGGGAGAATGGATCCAGTGTTGTCACCATTCAGGCCGCAGATGGCAGCACGACAAGCGAAACCATCCCTGTTGGTCCCGAGCTCCTGGTGAGCGTGGGCGACACCGTCGAAGCTGGCGCTGTCATCACTAACGATCCAAACGTCGGCGGCTTTGGGCAGATCGACGCTGAGATTGTTCTACAAGACCCCGTCCGAATCTATGGCTTGCTCGCCTTCTTTGCCGCGGTTGCCATTGCACAAATCATGCTGGTGCTGAAGAAGCGGCAAATTGAAAAAGTGCAAGCCGCCGAAGGCAGCTTCTAAGCCAAATGTTTTCTTCTCCTGGGCCCGAGCTGTTTCAGTTCGGGCCTTTTGTTTTGCGTTGGTATGGGTTGCTGATTGCAGCAGCTGTTTTGATCGGGCTCAACCTTTCAAGCCGACTCGCACAACAGCGCAAGCTTGAAAACGGTCTGATTAGCGATCTACTTCCCTTACTTGTGCTGTGTTCCGTGATTGGAGCACGCATCTATTACGTTGCCTTTGAGTGGCATAACTATGCAGCAACTCCCTTAAAAGCACTCGCAATTTGGGAAGGTGGAATCGCGATTCACGGCGCCTTAATTGCTGGAACACTCACGCTGATTCTGTTCTGTAGATGGCGTCAACAATCCTTCTGGGATGTGCTCGATGTACTTGTTCCCTCCGTGGCCCTCGGACAAGCCATTGGTCGTTGGGGAAACTTTTTCAACTCAGAGGCTTTTGGAATCCCGACAGATCTACCTTGGAAACTATTCATTCCGGAATTTAATCGACCAATAATTTATAGCAATAAGGAATTCTTTCATCCAACTTTTCTATATGAATCGCTCTGGAACCTTGCCCTATTTATCATTTTAATCCTTCTGTTTCGCTGGGGGGCGAAGCATCTCAACAAGCTTCCTGCCGGTGCAATGAGCTGTACTTACTTGCTGGGCTACAGCCTTGGACGCGTTTGGATTGAAGGCCTACGCATCGACTCGCTTTGCATCGGAGCTGTCCCACCGGCGTGTGAAGGCGGCATCCGCATCGCCCAACTCATGAGTGGGGTGCTCGCTCTCACCGGAGGTGTGGGCCTTTGGTGGCTCTATGTCCGGAAGAAACCATTACCAGATCCAGGCTTTCGGCCCAACTGAAGCCAAGCTCTAACTGCTTGCATCCATCATCCCCATGCACCCCGTCAGTTTTGTTGGAGCCGGTCCTGGAGCCACGGATCTTCTGACCCTGCGGGCGGCAGAACGCTTGCGATCTGCCGATGTTTTGGTCTGGACAGATTCTCTGGTTTGCCCGGGAATCCCCAAACTTGCTCCCGATGGATGCGAAAAGATCCGAACGAGCACGATGACTTTGGAAGAGGTGATCCCGCTTCTCATTGAAAGGCAAAAAAGTGGGAAACGGATCGTCCGCCTTCACGACGGCGATACAGCCCTCTACAGCGCGATCAATGAGCAGATTTGTGCACTAACAGACCACAACATTCCGGTCGAGGTTGTGCCTGGCATCAGCGCCTATCAAGCAGCAGCGGCAGGCCTGGCGAGCGAACTCACGATTCCCGGAGTCGTGCAAACCATCATCCTGGGGAGAGCCGGGGGGCGCACTGGTGTTCCAGACAGCGAAGCGTTGAGTCGACTTGCTGCACTAAAAGCCAGCCTTTGCCTTTATCTCAGCGCACGCCACGTCGAGGACGTGCAAACCACCCTGCTGGAACACTATCCAGCGAACACTCCTGTGGCGGTAGGGCATCGCGTGAGCTGGCCTGATGAAATGCTCTCCGTCATCTCCCTACAGGAGATGGCAGCTTTCACGCAAAAGCATGAATTGATCCGTACAACGCTGTACGTGGTGAGTCCTGCACTGGCTCGGGCCCCCCAACGCTCACGCCTGTATTCACCCGATCACGACCATCTGTTCCGGCCGAGTTCCTAAAACACAGTGGTTTAAGATTCGCTTGTGCGGGCGATTAGCACAGTGGTAGCGCACTTCCTTCACACGGAAGGGGTCACTGGTTCGAATCCAGTATCGCCCATATTTTAGGGACGTTTCTGCTGTTTCTAACTAAAAAAATGTGTCATTTTAGAAAAAATTAGTACAGTTTACTCATAGATAGATGAAATTACTGCATGAACCTTTCGACGCCCGTTAACAATCAGGAGTCAAACTCGGGTTTACTCTTTGTTGGCCAACAGCTTTCTGAATGTCGTCTTGCCCAGGGACTGAGTCAAGAGCAACTGGCCGATCGGATGCATTTGGGTATCGAACAGCTAGCAGCGCTGGAATCCGGTAATCGAGACAAACTTCCAGAGTCTGTCTTCATCAAGGCCATGGTGAGGAGGCTCAGCAATCATCTAGAGCTTGATGCTGATGCCTTAGTGGCCTCCCTCGGAACGCTGTCCGACGGTGCAGTATCCAATGAGCGGGTGTCGCAACAAAAAGGCCCTATATCTCCCCCACTTCAACCACCATCTCGGCCTGAAAAAGGGGCTATTTGGCTTTGGCTAGTCCTGATCGGAGCCACAGCGCTCGGTGCCCTGGCCTGGGTTCAACGGGCAGCGCTTATTGAGCTGATCCAGCAGCCCCAATCCAATTCAGCCAGCGCTACCGCGAAGACAACAACCACTTCAAACGAGAACATCACCACTGCACCCGAAGTCGTACTTGTTCTACCGAGCACCAGCGATGTGGAACTCGCAAACTCAGGCCCTATCACGATTAAGAGCAAAGAGCCCAGTTGGATCGCACTACGTCGTAAGGGCTCGATCGAATTTGAAGGAATCCTGAAGGGGAAACGAATCATCACAAACCCCGATGAAATCGAGATCTATGCAGGACGACCAGACCTGTTGACGGTATCGATTTCCAATGATGAGCCCAAGGTGCTGGGAACCATCAGTGACATCGAGTGGATCCCTCTCAAGCCTGAGCGCTCACGCTGAGTCCCACACCAGAAGCTTCTCGCACTGTCTCAGCACAACTTTCCAAGCTCCACTGCTCCAAACTCAAGTCTCGATTCGAGCGATCAGGAACGAGCTCTACCAGAAGCTGATTTTGGGATATCCCGACACGCAGTGAGTCCACGACAGGATCTGGACGACGGTCAATCGCCGCTGCAAGTCTCAGCAACAACGACATCTCACTGACACATTTTCGATTTTCCCGGGTTCTCAAGGCCTGCCATGACTCATGGCGTTTTTTAGGCAGGCTGCGTCGGTGGTAGCGCGCAATAGCCGCCACCATCAAATGTTCTGCTTCGGAATAACCCAGCAACTCACCGTGGCGAATCAAATACCAAGAATGCTTGTGATAAGCGCTGAGATTGATGTGCTGACCACAGGAATGCAGCATGGAGGCCGCCCACAACAGCTCGCGGCCCTCCCCATCGTCCTGATGGATGAAGCCCTTGGTCGTGTCGTAGAGGGTGAGCGCATGGGAAGCAACTTTCTCAGCCCGCTGTTGATTGACAGCGAACCGCTGCACCTGATGAATCACCGTTCGTTGGCGGATGCTGCTCTGGAAACTGAACCGGTCCTCCAGCAGACCCTGGCGCAACATCCAATCCACAATCAAACCTTCGCGCAAGGCCCGCTCGCTGAGCACTAGACCGTCGACGGCCAACATCTTCATCGTGGTTTGCAAAATCAACGCACCCGGAACAATGATTTCGGCGCGGCGATCATTGATAGCCGAGATCTCACGCCGCTGGGCCGGGGTCATCACCACAAGCCGTTCGACGACACGGTCAAGACGAGAGCGAGACACCTTGTAACCGTGAAATTTGAGCGGCGGACGGTCGTCCTCACCAGCAGCGAGGGCACCAATCGCCATAGCCGTCCCACTGGTGGCCACCAAAACAGGTTTTTCGCCGGGTTCAATGCGTCGAAGCACCTTGTCAACGGCGGGTTCTAGGGAGCCCTGAATGAACGACTGAAGGAAGGATCGTCGCTGCGGAGAGATGGGCTCTTCCTTAATGAAATCCCGCTGAAGGCGCACAGCACCGACCCGTGTACTCGTCAACGCACGAGCATCTCGGCTGTCCGCCAAAATCAACTCCGTAGAACCACCGCCGATATCAAGGAGTAGGTGAGGTTTCTCGACGAACGACATCCCCGAGAGCACGCCCAGATAGATCAACCTGGCTTCCTCTGGACCACTGACCAAATCAACTTCAATCCCCAACTCATCCTTGATGCTTTGCAGGAAATCGCGCCCATTGGGGGCTTCCCGTACAGCGCTTGTGGCGGCCGTGACCACCTGCTCAACCTGATGACTGTTCGCTAATTCAAGGAACCGACGCAGCGTTTCAAAGCCCCGTTCCATTGCGGCAGCGGACAGGTCACCCGTATCTGGATCGCGCTCCCCCAAACGGGTCGTGGACTTCTCCGCCTGAATGATGCTGAAAGTGCCGAGGGCTGGATCAACGGAGGCCACTAACAAATGCGTCGAATTGGTGCCGATATCGATCGCAGCAACCCGCCTTAGTCCTCCAGACTTGAGCCCTTGGGACAGTGGAAGTGCCTGAATGTCTTCAGATGTCAGCTCAGCGGTCCCAGCTTCCGACATGGACGACGTTGGCCTGACATTGCTGCACTCTGGCACTGGTACCAACGGCCATTAGTCCGTGACTCGCGTTTTTAAATCTCATTCCCTGTGAATAGCAGAACTTCCGGCCTCCGCCCCTGGATCGAATTAGTCCGCTGGAACAAGCCATCGGGGCGGCTCATTTTGTTGATACCAGCTGGGTGGTCTCTCTGGCTCACCCCATCTGCTCCTCCCAGTGCCTCATTGGTCGGATTGGTTTTGATCGGCGGACTTGCGGTGAGTGGAGCTGGCTGCATCGCCAACGACCTTTGGGACCAACGCTTCGATGGCCAGGTGGAACGCACCCATGCTCGACCACTAGCGCGCGGCGCCCTGCAACGCCCTCAGGCGTTCTCTCTTCTGATCGTGCTGCTCCTGATCAGCCTGGGGGTGGTCCTGTGCTTATCCGATGAAAGTCGGAGCCTGTGCTTGAGCTTGGCGGTGGCCGCACTACCACCCATCCTTTTGTATCCGTCTGCCAAACGCTGGTTTGCCTTCCCTCAGGCTGTTCTTGCCCTCTGCTGGGGATTCGCAGTTCTAATTCCATGGGCTGCTGCAGAAGTACAGCTGAGCTGGAATCCAGCTCTCATCGGTTGCTGGATCGCCACCTTGCTGTGGACCTTTGGTTTCGACACGGTTTATGCCATGGCGGATCGCCGAGATGATGCACGAATCGGCTTGCGCAGTAGTGCGCTGAGCTTGGGCGATTCCGCCACCTCAGTGGTTCGCATTTGTTACGGGTTCACCTGTCTCTCCATGGCCATCGCAGCCTCAACAGCCCAGATAGCAGCGCCGTTTTGGCCGTTTTGGCTGATGGCTACCGTCCTGATGCAAGCCAGTTGTTCCCCCCTAACGCGAGAACAAGCCTCGATGAAGCTTTTTGCCCGTCATTTCAGTCGGCAGGTGCAAGTGGGCAGTTTGTTGCTGCTCGGGCTCGTCCTGGCAAGGGCCTTGACCTAATGACCAACCTCCAGCCGGTACGACCGTTGCGACCTGGAGATGGCGTGTCCTGCGTGGCAGCCAGTTCTTCCCTAAGCCGCGATGGGCGACTAAGCCAGGGAATCCAGCTGCTCGAAAGTTGGGGTCTAACGGTGCATCCACAAGCTTTAAGCGAGCGCTACTGGGGCTACCTCGCAGGGAGTGATCAAGAGCGACGGGCAGATTTAGAACCGGATTCCGATACAGCTCTGTTGGCCTGTGCCCGCGGCGGATGGGGGGCGGCTCGGCTGCTGGAAAACAAGATTGCATGGCAGCCGGGATGGCTGCTGGGCTTCTCGGACGTGACGGCGCTGCTCTGGGCAAGGTTGGCCGCCGGTTTCGCTGGAGGTGTGCATGGACCACTACTCACCACGCTTGCGGCGGAACCGGAATGGAGTCAAGAGCGCTTAAGGAAACTGCTATTCGGAGAATCAATTCCTGATCTTCACGGACGGGGCATCGGGGGAGCAAAAGCGTCTGGGCCTTTGATCGTGGCCAATCTCACTGTGGCGACGCACCTCTTGGGAACCACGCATATCCCAAGCCTCCGCAACGCCATTCTCGTTTTTGAAGACGTTGGTGAAGCGCCTTATCGCATCGACCGCATGTTGACCCAATGGCGGCTATGCGGGGCCTTGGATGAAATCGCAGGACTGGGCTTTGGCAACTTTGAAGGGTGCGATGACGAACCAAGTGATGGAGACGATCACCATGCATCAATGCGACGCTTCAGCCTGAATCAAGTGCTGGACGAACGCACAGCAGACCTCGGCATTCCAAGAGTTTTTGATCTCCCCGTGGGCCATTGCTGCGGAAATGCCGCTCTTCCGTTAGGCGCTAACGCTCAACTGGATGGTGAGGCAGGGCGACTCAGCCTGTCGTCCTTGAACTGAGAACCGCTTCCGCCACGGTGAGATCAAAGGGAGTGGTCACTTTGATATTCGAAGGGCCGGCATCAAGCACCTGCACCGACCAACCCAAACGCTCATAGAGCGAGGCATCATCCGTAACGCTCCATCCCTCCGCTTGGGCTCTGGCATGACCCTGACGGAGCTGCTCCACCTCAAACCCTTGCGGCGTTTGTGCAGCCCAAAGCTCAGCACGATCAGGAGTGTCACGGATGGTTCCGTTTTCATCCACCCGCTTAATGGTGTCGGTGACAGGTGTTGCAGCTATCAAGGCAGCCCCAGACTCCACAGCAATGGCACAGCGATCAAAGAGGTCTGGTTGTGCCAAACATCTGGCACCGTCATGAATCAGCACATGGCGTGCATCCTCCGGCAGTCCGGCC
>QCVM01000055.1:0-9086 GCA_003210375.1 Synechococcus sp. AG-686-B21
GATGTGCGCGGCGGTCTTCAAGCGATTCCACCCACCCAGCGGGAGGCGGCGATGGTGCTGGGGCTTTCACCGCGACAAACCCTGCAGCTTGTGGTGTTGCCCCAAGCGTTGCTTTGCCTTCTCTGACCAATCAAGCGGTGGGCTTACTTCAAAACACAAGCCTGATGGCGATTTTGGGATTGGTGGAACTGTTGGGGATCAGCCGCAGCCTGTTGGCGACGATGCACAGCAAGGGCCGCCAACGCTCAGCTTCCGGATAACTGCCCACTGCATAGAGGGGCAAGTTGGTCACCACAACCGTCCAGTCGGCCCCGTACCACAACCAGTGCAGGCAAGACCAACCCGCCCAGCCGAGCAAAGCCAACAGCATCAACGTGAGCCATCGATCCAACCAACGGTTCATCAACGACTCCTCTGCAGACGACCCAGCACGGCTCCATTCATCAGGGCCATGCCACCACTAATTAGTAAGTTCAGCAATAAAAAACTCAGCAACAACAACAGAAAACCTTCAATCGCACGGCCCGTTTGCGTGATGGTCGTATCACTCACCGCGTAGAGATCGGCGTAGCCCACCGCAATGGCAAGCGTGCTGTTCTTCGCAAGGTTGAGATATTGACTTGTAAGGGCAGGAAGAATCGCTGGCAAAGCCTGGGGCAAAACGATTCGGCGCAGTCCTAGCCCCTCCGACAAACCAAGACTTCGAAAGGCTTCCCACTGGCCACGGGACACAGCATTAATTCCGCCTCGAACGATTTCGGCGATCGAGGCCCCTGTGAACACCACCAACCCCGTAAGAACCGAGCAAAACTCCACGCTGAGATTCAGCCCCAGAAGGCGTATGCCCTGGTTGGAGAAGTGGATCAATCCACCCACGGGAGTGTCTGGCAACCCCAAGAAGGCCACGAAATACCAAAAGAGCAACTGCAGCAACAGGGGCACTTGGCGAATTAAGGCCACATAGCCGCCTGAAAGGCTGCGCAACAGCCGATTACGACTGCTACGGGCAGCTCCAGCTGCAACCCCAAGCATGGTGGCCAGCAACAACCCCACCAAGATCACCTTGAGGCTGTTCATCCAACCAATGACGAGGGCCCAGGCGTAGCTATCGGTTGGGGCATAGGGCAGCGCTGTCTCCGCGAGGGCGAAACCGGCCGGACGCCATAGCCAACCGAAATCCAGTCCCAGTCCTGTACGAATCAAATTCACAGTGATGTTGTTGATCAACAGGCCGCCAAAAGCCATCAACGCAACAACAACGCCAAGCTGAATCCAGAAACGTCCTCGACGAAACATCCGAGGCATCAGGTGAACGGCGGAGCAATCATCAAACCGCCTTCCCCACCCAGACGATTGGGGCCTCTCGGAATGGTGACGGCACTGCCGGGGCCGAGATGACGGTTATAGATCTCGCCATAATTACCTGTTGCCCGAATGACCTGAACCACAAAGTCGTCAGGGAGACCAAGTTTCGCTCCAAGGCCTCCATCAACACCCAAGAAACGACGCAGGGCGGCCTGCGATGGATCCGCGACAGCCTGCTCAAGAACATCGTCAAGGTTGGCTTGGGTGATGCCACGTTCCTCCGCTTCGATCAAGGCATACACCACCCAATTGGTGGCATCCGCCATCCGTTGATCACCCCCAACAACGGCTGGAGCCAGAGGTTCCTTACTCAACCGGTCCGCCAAAATCACATGCTCTTGCGGGTCTTTAAATCCCGAACGGGCCGATGCCAGCTGCGAACGATCGGAGGTCATAGCGGCGCAACGACCTTGCAAATAGCCACCCACCACCTGGTTTAGGTCTTGGTATTTGATCGGCGTGTAGGGAAGACCCTGCGCGGCGAACGCATCGTTCAAATTCTGCTCAGTGGTGGTTCCCGATCCAACGCAAATGGCTTTGCCACTCAGATCAGCCATCGAACGAACGCCGCTCCCTAAAGACACCATTAATCCCTGCCCATCGTGAAACACCGTGGGGGCAAAGCTCAGTCCATTTCCCCCGGCTGCATCACGGCTAAGGGTGTGAGTCGTGTTGCGCGACAGCAGGTCAATCTCTCCAGACCGCAGTGCCGTGAATCGCTCTGGTGCCGTAAGGGGTCGGTATTGAACCTTGGAGCTATCGCCGACAAAGGCCGCGGCCATGGCCTTGCAGAGATCCACATCTAAACCGGCATAACGGCCATCAGGACTCAAGAAGCTAAAGCCCGGGATCTTGCCACTCACGCCACAAAAAAGTTCCCCCCTCTTCTGCACCAAGTCCAACCTGGAACCAGTGCCATCGCCCAGGGTGGCGCAGCCACTAAGCAGACCAATTAAGCCGCTGACGGCACCAATCAGACGACAAGGAATGGGTCTGGACATTGACGATGGGACGAATCGGATCGGATTGTCCCAGATCCTCGTGCAACAAACAAAAACATCGGTACCTTCTGAGGGCCATCAGCCCTGGATATGAAAGTTGTCTGCTGGCTGTTGACTGGATTTATCGGGCTGAGCTTGACAACTGCAGCCGGCGCGTGGGAACAGGGCGATCGAAGCAATTACAACAACAAAATGGCCCTTCTTGGTGTGTTGCTGGAAGGAGCCAAAGAACGTGCTCAAGTTCGTGGTGACATTGAGACACTTTGCCTAATCCACAGTATTGGCAAGGACGTCACCACGAGTTATATGAATGTTGCACCGAACAATCAACAGATCAATCAACGCTTAGTAGAGATGAATAACGACCTCAATAGGTGCCTAAGCATGTTGCAGAAAACAGCATTTAAACCCTAAGCATGGGCGGACTCTTGTCCTCCAATTCGTTCAAACAAATCAAGAGTTTCTTGATTCATGCCCACCACGGTGACCTCTGACCCACCAAGACGTAACTTTCGGATCACTTGATCAAGGGCTGTTACACCACTTTGATCCCAGATATGGGCCTGTGAGAGATCGACAGTGATCCGCTCAGGATGATCATGCAAATCAAAACCTTGAACGAAATAGATAGTGCTGACAAAAAACAACTGACCAATCACTCGGTAGTGGCGTTCTTGAGCACTGATCTCTTCTGATTCCACCCGAATCACCTTGGCAACTTTGCGGCTGAACAAAATGCCCGCAAGGGCAACACCGGCCAACACCCCTAGTGCCAAGTTGTGCGGAGTCGTGAGCATGGTGACAGCAAACGTCATCAGCATCACCGAGGTGTCGCTCTTTGGAATCCTTCGCACATTGCGCAGGCCATTGATATCGGCAGTACTCACCGCAATGCTGATCATCACGGCCACCAAAGCAGCCATGGGAATCTGCTTCAACCAGGAACCCGCTAACAGGATCATGGCCAGCAAACTGACTCCTGAGAAAAATGTTGAAAGGCGCGTTCTGCCGCCGTTGTCGATGTTCATCACGGATTGACCAACCAAGGCGCAGCCAGCCATGCCGCCAAATAGCGAAGAGACGATATTGGCGATGCCTTGACCGCGGGCTTCTACGTTTTTGTTGGAGGTTGAATCGGTTTTGTCGTCAAGGATGTCTTGGGTCAGAAAGCTTTCCATCAAGCCCACTAACGAGATTGCCAAAGCGGTCGGCAAGACCAAGCCAAGGGTTTCGAGGTTGAACGGCACGCCTCCATTGCCTCGACCGAAAGGAATACCAAGGCTGGGTAAGCCATCCGGAAGATTGCCCAGGCTGCTGACCGTCGGAATATCGAAATGGAACCCGATGCTGATGGCCGTCAGCACAACGATCGCCACCAGCTGTGAAGGGACAACCCGCGTCAAGCGTGGCAATCCATAAATGATCACGAGCCCTAAAACCACCAAAGCCCACACCATCGGGACCTGGCCGCCGTGGGGCAACAACAGACCCGCCGCATGATTACCTCCCTCTCCATGCCCACCGCCAAAACCAAGTTGGGGAAGTTGCGCTTGGAATATCAACAGAGCCAAGGCATTCACAAATCCGCTGAGCACCCCTTGGGGAACAAAGCGCATCTGATCGGCTAAGCGCATGTAGCCCCAGAGAATCTGAAGCACCCCTGTCACAAGACCAGCCACCAACAAATATTTCACCCCTAGGCCAGGGCCGATCCCCTCACCAGTGGCCACAAGGCCAGTCATCAATAAAGCTGTCGATCCTGTGGCGGACGTAATCATCGCCATCCGTCCGCCGACGACCGCAATCGTTAAGGACAGACAAAAGGCTCCAAAAAGCCCGACCTTGGGATCAACCCCAGCAATTCCGGAGAATGCAATTGCCTCTGGAATCATCGCGAAGGCGACGACCAAGCCTGAAAGCAGGTCATTACCGGGATTGGAGAACCACTGATTCACCAAAGTGGAACTGGATCGTTTGGCCATGACCAACGCCGTAGGCTGCCGCGACCGTAGATCAGAGCGGCGGCAGGTTGCCAGCGGGGTCGACCTTCTGCTTTAGGGCTTTCAAGCCAGGCAGCCATCCACCAAAAGCTTGCTCAAGCTCGCGTTGATGAAACGGAAGATGGTCATGAATCTGAGCCAGATGAACGCCTGGGCATAGCGGTTGCAAAACAGACCAAAGCTCCTCGAGCCACTGCAGGCTCCGCTGACGCATCGCCAAATCACCTGCGACCCAACCGGCCGTAATCCAAGGCTTCCAAACAGAGTCACGGTGGTGGAACGATGTGTGATCACTCGGCACAAGTGAGGTTGCACCCCCTAATTGCTGACACGACAGGCTGCATGAAGAGTGGGGACGACGATCCATGCAATCGCGAAGAAAGGGCATGCGCTCTTTCCAGCCAGCGGCTCCTCCCGGCCCCAACAGTCCCACCACCTCGGAGTGCACACGATCTGCACCCGGACTGGGAACCACTAAGGCAGGCAATTGATCCAAACCGTCGATTCGCCCGATCTTGCTAGAGCCAGGATCTTGTCCGTACACCCGCAAGATATCCAACCGATCAGCATCCCCCCAATGCCACTGAAGGCAGATGGATGGATCAGAGGCTTCAGCCTCTTGCATCCAGTCGGGGAGAACATCTGAAGGAAGACGGCACTGATCGACCCAAAGCGGAATACGGGGATGGGTGAGCAGACGCACCTCACTCACAACAGCCAAAAACGGTGCAGCACCACAAAGACCACGCCACTCAGCTGAATCGCCATCGCGAGAGCGCTGAAGCCAGAATTCCTCCCCATTTCCCCACACTCCCCGGATGTCGAGGAGGTGGTCGATAGCCAAACCCAACGCACGACTGCGGGGTCCCATACCGCCGGTCAAGACATATCCGAGTCCTGGCATGCCAGACAAACCGGTTGGGATGGATTGGCCGTAGGGAAGCAAGGCTTGAAGCACATCCCGCATCCGACATCCACCACCGACCCAGACCGCGCGATCAGTGCTCTGCCAGACGATCCGATTCAGTTGCGGTCGCAGATCAAGTGTCCATTGGTTCTGGGCTGCTGCCAACGAACTTGTCCCACCACTGCAGACCCGCAAAGGCCGCGGCCCGGACCAAGTTTTCAGCAAATCAGACAAATCAAATGGAGACGGACGCAAGACCCCCATAGGTCCAGCATCTTGTGCCTGCGCATTGAATAGATCGAGGGGTGCCTGATCCATTGCTGCACGCCGAATAGGGTCTAGCCATTCGTATAGCGAAACGAGCGCCTTGGCCGACTTCCAAGCAGAACCAGCAGTTGAACGCCTTGGGGTGCTGATCTGTGGCCACGGCAGCCGCAACCGTCTTGCCGTTGAAGAATTCGCACAAATGGTCGAAAAACTTCGACCCAAGCTTGCTCCCATGCCTGTGGAGCATGGCTACTTGGAATTCGCCCAACCGATTTTGAGGGAGGGTTTGGATTCCCTACGCCAACAGGGGGTCACCAAAGTGCTGGCCATCCCTGCCATGTTGTTTGCGGCAGGACACGCCAAGAACGACATTCCCTCCGTTCTGAATACCTATTCGGCGGAAACTGGCCTGCCCATCGACTATGGCCGCGAATTGGGCGTCGATCGATTGATGGTGGCCGCCGCAGGGGCCCGGGTTCAAGAAGCCTTGGACCGTGCATCTGACGACATCCCCGTCTCCGAAACATTGCTTGTTGTTGTTGGGCGCGGATCCTCCGACCCAGATGCCAACTCGAATGTGGCGAAGGTGACTCGAATGTTGGTAGAGGGGTTTGGATTTGGCTGGGGTGAGACCGTCTATTCCGGGGTGACTTTTCCCCTAGTGGATCCTGGTCTTCGACACGTGGTCCGCTTGGGTTTCCGTCGCATCGTTGTGGCCCCTTATTTTTTATTTTCAGGGGTTCTGGTGAGCCGAATCCGCCAGCACACGGACCTGGTCGCGGCCGACTACCCCGATGTGGAGTTCCTCTCCTCTGGCTATCTAGGCCAACACTCGATGGTGGTGGACACATTCCGAGAGCGGGTGGAAGAAGTGCTCAGAGGAGACACGGCAATGAATTGCTCTCTCTGCAAGTACAGAGCCCAAGTTCTGGGATTTGAACAAGATGTGGGAAGGGCCCAGGAGAGCCACCACCATCACGTGGAGGGACTTGCTGAAAGCTGCAAACTCTGCGAGCGGGAATGCACGGGGGTCTGCCAACCCGATGGTTTTCCGTTTGAGGCTCACAGCCATGAGCACGGTCATCAGCATGGCCATGAACAGAGCCATGAGCATGGTGAGCCGGATCATGCGCACCATCACCCCCCTTATCCCCATGCTGAGCATCCTCTTGGCCCTGTAACGCTGAACCGAACACTGCAAGCCTCTAAAGATTCCCTCCGGAACTCCTAAGGAAAACAAAGTTTTCGAAGGGTTGACGCAACCAATCTCAGCAATTAGTGACGAGATTCTGCTTAGATCAGATTTATTAATCATTGAAAAAACGGGCTTGTCTTGCCTTCTTTTTCCACAGCAGTTGCCCCGATTTCCACAAGCAGTTCTTCAAGACGCCCATGGATCCTGGATCCTGTGAAGACGGCACCAAAACCAAAATCTGTCTTGACAGACACTTCGATCGGACATCGTCTTGGATAAGCATTTCAACCTAAATGCTCTAACCGCTTGCAAAAACTGATTTCTTGCCAAGTCTCATCCACTCATTTGGCGAATAACAGTGCTTTTGACGAATACGGGGTAGGTGTGGCTTCCTTATGAACGTCGACGAGTCAGAGCGAGGCTCAATGGAACGCAACCACTTGGAAAAATGTCATGGGTTGGGAGCAACAGATGCTGTTCTTTCCACAGGCACCCCTCACCTCACAAGGAGTGCTTCATCACAAGCCCATGCCTACGTCAGCCTTGAAGCAGAAATCCCTGAAGTGCTCTATCGCGGAATGAAGGATTTCATTGGAGACCACCCCACCTGGGATCAATACCAGGTGATGAGTTCGGCACTGGCCCACTTTCTCTTTCAAAACGGCAGTGACAGTCGGGCAGTAAGCGAGCGCTATCTCGACGACCTATTTATCCGACCCGATCAGTAAGGGCGAGAAGGCAAGCGCGGCGGCTGATCGCCATCATCGTGAGCGTTGGAGACTGCCAACCGGAGGTTGGCCAACAAGCCCCATCCACGACCAGCACGTTTTGAGCTCTCCACAATTGATTGCTGGCATTAAGGACGCTGTTGCATTCATCCCTACCGAATGGGGCCCCTCCCACCTCATGGATGTAATAGCCAGGGGGTGCAGCCCCTTCTGTTAGTGCTACAGCGCCTTTCAAGAAGGGCTCCACCAAAGGCAGGTGAAACAGCTCTTTGATCGGTAAGGGTTCACCCCCGGCAGCAGAAATGCAGGCCTGAATGCGTCCGCGCATGTGATCCACCATCGCCAATTCGTTGGCACTCCATTGGCAGTTGATATGGGGAACAGCCACATCCCAACGATCCACATGTCCCTGCAAGGTCACCCTGTTGTGGGCTCGGGGAAGCACTTCTCCGTGCCCAATCAAAAATCCTGTCGTGGTGTTTGGCCGTCGCTTTAGGACAGCCGGCGGATCAAATCGACCGATGCCCCCCCACAATCCATAACCACCCTGGAATCTCGGCTGGTCGGGGCTCTGATCAACATAACGTCCGAAAGGGACAAAAAAGCTACCGGCTCCGGTAAGGGGTGGTTGGGACCCTGAGCTTCGTCCTGGAACCGCAAAAAACTGACTTGTGGAGACATGATCCATCAGCCGGGTCCCAAGCCGCCCAGACGGATCCACCAGGCCGCCCTGCTGACATTGCTCACTCGAGCGCAGCAAGATCGACACCGACTGAATGGTGGAAGCGGCCAGCACAACAAGATCGCCATGGATCAGATGGCGGTTGCCATTGGCTTGGTTAACGGCGACAACTCCTATCGCTTTCGAACCCGAGGCCGCCATCTCCAAGCGCTCGACTAGGTGGTTGGGTAGCAGCTGAACCCTGCCCGTAGCCATCGCGCGAGGCAAGGTGCTGCCACAACTGCTGGAACGGGGCCAAGGGCCATCATGATTTGGGTCGTGGGGGCCAAATCCCCGCGAAGGGATCACATCGATTCCAAGCTGATCCTGAACCGCCTCCATGAAGCGTTTTTCAGCATCGGTGGAAGGAAGGGGTGGCTCAGTGGCTCCGTCCGGAAGATGGCCAAGGTTGTTGCTTCCACCATGGACCTTCAAAAATTGTTCTAAAGCGGCGTAGTGCGGCGATAGGTCTTGGCTTTTGATCGGCCACGACACCCTCTCACTATCGAGTTGAACACCCGCGAAATCCTCATCGGATAGTCGCAGGGTGATACCGCCCCAGGTCAAGCTGCGACCACCCACTTGCAAACCACGGGTCCAGAGAAACGGACGATCAGGGGGATGGTGATAAGGATGCAACCGCTCATCGGCGTATAAGCGGGGGTTGGCTTTCCAATACCCAGGGTGTTGGGCCTGACGTCGATGCTGTCCACTGATCAGACCAATTAAGCGACGCATCAAATTGCCGGGCTCAGTGGTCAGGGCTTCCCCACTGCTGAGGTTCGGTCCCGCATCAATGACCAACACCCTGGCTCTCCCTTCAGCCAAGGTCATGGCGGCAACACCACCACTCGCTCCAGAGCCAACAACGATGGCGTCCCAAACCCTGTCGACCGCATGGC
>QCVM01000056.1:0-8692 GCA_003210375.1 Synechococcus sp. AG-686-B21
TTGGCTCTCTCCAACAATTGGTCTATGGCCTGGAAAGGCTGATTTGAGACAACACTGATGCTGATTCCGCTCCGTCCCGGTGAACTGCAGCGTCTGATTCCAGCAGTCGCCACAGCAGGTCAATTTCGTTTTTGCCTTGGCTCACCCCAAGAGATTTTGCAGCGGGTGATGGTTGCCACGATTGGTGGGGTGATCACCTTCCTGGTGTACAACCAAGCCCAAATGGGAAGCCGTTGGGGCCCCTTCTGGCTCGTCACCAGCGTCGTTTTTTTCCTATACATCCTCTGGGGACCGATTATTCAGGCAGGGCAGCGGAATGCCACGCTGCGCCGCTACCCCTTTGCTGCCTTGTTTGAAGGTGTGGTAGCGAACGTAAGAACGCGTGAGCGCGTCGAAAACCAGCATGAGCAGGCCGACAGTCGCGGAAAACTTGAGCTGATCGAAAACCGACGCACTTGGATGTTGTTGGAACTCGAAGACGCCGAGGGATACCTCGGCCGGGTGGCTTTTCCGATGGAAAAGAATCACAAGGTGATTCGTGAGGGCATCCGGATTCGCTGCCTGGTTTTCAGCGAACGGAAAGATTTTTCGCGGATCGGAGCACTGAGTGATGCATGGCTTCCGGAATTACGGATGTGGGTGGGGGAATATCCATACCTCTTAAGACCCGCACTTGAGGAGCTTTGTCGCCTGCGCTTATCTCGTGGCGGCAGAAATTGAGCAGTTTGTAACGATTCCGCAAAGTTGGTTTACACTTCTTTGCAAAGACGCCTTCGGATGTCCATGACTCAATCCACTCCTTCATCACCCGTGATCCGTGGTGCCACCGTCACAACTGAAGATGGTGGGCGTCTCAACGCCTTTGCAGCTGAACCCCGCATGGAAGTTGTAGAAGTTGAGCAGGGTTGGGGCTTCCACGAGCGCGCCGAAAAGCTGAACGGTCGCATGGCCATGCTCGGCTTCATCGCACTGCTTGCAACTGAGATCGCCATGGGAGGCGAAGCATTCACCCACGGATTGCTCGGACTCGGCTGATCGTCACAGTGACCCTGCATGACTCGCCACACTCTTGTGATGGCGAGTTTTTTATTTGAAACCCATGTCATGGGAGCAGGTCCAACGGGATCTATGACAGCTCTTGCCTTGGCGCAACTCAACCAGCGCGTGGTTGTGTTTGATCCTCAACCTTCAAAGTCGTTGACGGCCCGTAGCCGTGCCTACGCCATTACCCATTCCAGCCGGAGGCTCATGCAGCGCTTGGGCCTTTGGGATGAGCTCCTGAATGATTTGGTGGCCTTCGAACAACTCGACCTTCGCGATCTTGCGGCGGATCGTCAGGTGTTGTTCCTTGCTGATGATTTGGCCTTGAAGAATCGCGGTCACAGCGGGATCGGATGGATCCTTGATCACCGGCCTTTGATGACTGTTCTTCTCCGCAGACTTCAAGAGTCTCCGCATGTGCACTTGCATCTAGGTGGCAGTGCCGCTCCCATACCGAGCCCCGACAGCCTTGTGATCGCTGCAGATGGACCCTCGTCGCCGACCCGAGAAAGTTGGGGCATTCATTGTTGGCAGCACCGCTATCGCCAGGGATGTTTGACAGCCAAGGTGATTCTTCGCGGTCTCCAAGCCAATCAGGCCTGCGAATTATTTCGGCCTGAAGGCCCTCTTGCCGTTTTACCGCTTGGCAACGACCAATTCCAAGTGGTTTGGAGCGCACCGATGCAGCGCTGCCAAGATCGCAGCGCGTTGCCTCCAAGTGAATTTCTGGACCAGCTCGCTGGGATTTTGCCCCAAGGCATCGATCCAGACCTGCTTCTAGATCAGCCCAGAGCCTTCCAGCTGCAATGGATGCTGGCGCATCGTCTCAGCCGAGGCCGCGGTGTTTTGGTTGGAGAAGCTGGGCACCGCTGCCATCCGGTGGGTGGACAGGGCTTAAACCTCTGTTGGCGAGATGTGGACGTGTTGGTGACATCGGTTCAGAAAGGCGGCTCCGCCAAGCGGATCGCAGCCCGCTACGGACGTCAACGTTGGATCGACCTGATCTTGGTTGGTGCTGCCACGGACTTACTGGTGCGGTTTTTCTCAAACAAAAACAGCTTGCTTGTCGGTTTAAGACAGATCTCCTTGCAGCTGCTCAAGAGCAACCATGGTTTGCGGCAACTCAGCCTCAGGGCGATGACCGACGGCCCAATGCGGATCGCGCGAGCGTTGCCAGACTGAAATCAGACGCGGGATTGCCATGATGATTTGCAGTCATCCTCAGCCGTCTGCCCCAGCAGAGTTAGAGCAATTTTTATTGCGCCATATTGGATTAAGCCTGAACGCTTTGCAGCTGGGGTTACGACAAGCGGAGCTGGAGCAAGCCCCTCTACCCATTGTTTTGTGGAGCTTCGGGCTACTCAACCTTGAGCAACTCCAAACGGTGTTCGATTGGCAGGGTTCTCAGTCGTAGGCCAGCAAAGATGCAACGGGTTGGGCCTGGGGCAAAACTGTTCTGCCGCCCAGCCCCTTGAGCTCGATCACGAACGCAAATCCCACCAAGTGGCCACCGGCCAGGCTCACCAACTGGGCGGTTGCAGCAGCGGTACCACCGGTGGCAAGTAAGTCGTCCACCACCAAAACCCTCGGTTGGCCTGCTAATGCATCGGCCTGAATCTCTAGACGGTCGTTGCCGTACTCAAGGGAATAATCAATACCAACGACATCACCAGGCAACTTGCCGGGCTTACGGACCGGCACAAAACCAAGACCACACTGATGAGCGAGGGGAGCTCCAACGATGAAACCACGTGATTCGATCCCCACAATTAAATCCGGTCGCCTGCTCTCGCACACCAGGGAAAGCTGATGGATGACCTCCGCGACAGCTTCGGGGGAACGCAGCATCGGATTGATGTCTCGAAACAGAATCCCAGGCTTGGGAAAATCTGGAATCGTCCGGATATGAGAGGCTAAATCTACCGAAGACATTGCAGTGACTGACTTAGTGGGTTTTTGAGACAAGGCGCATAAAGACACCTATAAAGACACCTCAAAAAGACACCTGTGTTTAGGCACTTTGTCAGGCCACTTACTCCGCAGGGCAGTACGACCAGTGCTCGCAACCCTTCGTCAGGTGGTCGCCCTGCAGCAACTGCCTCCTTCGAAAGTGCAGCGAAGAGCAGCACCACCGAAACCGTATTGAGGACTGCAGCCATCTATGTACATAAGCCACCTACTAAGGGCACCGGCAAGATGATCGTCGATGACTGCCCAACTCATCGCAGCAAGAGATGAGCTGAATCAAGTCTGATTAGTCCTTGATACTGCATTGCAACACAATAGAAAAACTGACATCTCGTATGAGTACAACCATCAATCTGTTTGGCACGAACTCGGAACGATGTGCATCACCAGATCGGCGTTGACCAGAACTGCCGCACGGTCCTTGGCTGCAACCTCCGCAGAGGTCAACTGCAACAGGGAGAACACCTCACCAAGGCTATCAATCACACTCACAAAGCCGTACAAGCGGCATATAGAGCACTAAGACAAGCATCACAAAATCAATAACTAAAAACAAATTCAATACCAATACAAAAACCAAAGGATTTTTTCCATTCCCAAAGTATTTATTCAAGACTGAAAATCATCCAATAAGGTTATCGACAGATAAATGTAGTAGCGCAATAGAAGCCTTATTTAGCCTGCAAGAAATTCAAATGCTTGAAGGGTTGACTAACACACTTCAATGCGAAGAGCGAGAGGCTATCCGAATAGCACTATACGAGGCATCCAGAAGCTCTTCTAAGGCTTATGAAGTAGCTATTAGCTATTCCAAGTCAGATACCAAAGAACGTGGACATACAGCACGTTCTAGTAAAGGCAGATGGAATCTCCCAAAGCTTGAAAAGGATGAGATAGCCAAAGCAGCGAAGAGTCTTAGCATTTCTGACAAAGTATTTCTTCGCCTAGCAATTATCTGGCTTGCAAAAGGAATCAAGCATGAGTCCATTATTCGATTAACAAAATCTCCTCGCATACCCAAAGACGAAGTGGCAATGCAGTGGAGTAGAGACAACCGAGATAAGCCACCAAGTGAAGCTGTTAAAAAACTAAAGGATGCAAGAGATGATGCAAAGGCAATAAGTGATTACATCTTTGAGAAAAAGCAATATAAAAGCCTTAATGAATACGAAAGCAATCGCTCTAAACATTCTGAAGCAAGAAATCAAGAAGCTCAAGAACTTTTAGAAGAAACAAGTGATAATGAAAACTGGGAAAAGTCTTTTCTTGAAGAAAATCCAGATGTAGATGATATAGAATTTCTTATTAGATGCAAGATGCGTGAATATAAATGTGATTATGAAGATGCAAAGATGTTTGTGGAAACAGAAATGGAAGAGATGGATGAACTAGTCAAGATGACATCTCAAGAGCAATTGGCATTCTTAAAACAAAAAGATTTTGATGAGACATCTTATGAAAGAGGAGAAAAAGAAAGACAGCGCGAATTAAAACAGAGGCATCAAGATGAAATGGATGCTTGGGAAGCTAAGCGCAATGCCCGTGAAAAAACTTGGGTTGGATTCGTTAACGCAAGACGTATGGAAAAGGAAATGATGGGACGTCCAGAACCTTATCCACACCTTCCTAACCCACTCCCAGAAGACTATCCAATACCAGATGATTGGAACCCAGAAGAGATATCATAACTAGAAAAAGACACATACCTTCCTACCTGTAAGGGATAAAAGACCTATCAACTAATGACATCAATACAACTTGCCAAAGAAACTGTTTGCACTTCTCTACTTCATCGAGTAGGGATGTTTGAACGAATGATGCAAAAGACACAAGACATCAATGAACTAACAAAACTAAATAAGACAAAGAATAAGATTCTCTTCCGCCTAGAGCTTATGTGTCGGTAAAGCGAGCACACGAAGTGTGGGAGCTTTCCATACAGACACAAATATTACTTCTTCTTTCTTTTACTTATGTCTAGGTGAACGAGCTCGCGTAGCGAGGGAGTGAACAGACATTATTAAATACTGTACTTAACTAGACTTTATCTAGATTGAACTAATCAACAACAACCTTCAAGTGAAGTAAGTACTGGAGCATTACCAGTAGGTTGTCTTGGCAAGGTAGTGATGCACCTTGGTGAATCAGAGGGTGGACTGGTTCCTTTATCAACCATAAAAAAGCCCACCACGGTGTCGGCATTCCTTAATTGGATAGTGAATGACTGGTGTCTTAATCAAGGTTCGATTCCTTGTATTCACATTAGGGAGGATTACTATCTTCTTCGCAAGATAGGGAACCTATACCCTCAAATAATTAATTATGACTAATAATAAAAGAGCTAAGAAGCTAAGGCTAGATGCTCTTTGTGTTATACCAACAGAGAACATGCTCGGTTCACAGAAGCCAACACAAAATATGCAGAAATTAAGTCCTCAATTTAAAGGCGGCGTAGCTCGTCTTGTTTTATCTACTGCTTAAAAAAATTAAGAATATAATGAAAACAGGAACTAATATCGAACGATAACTTAGTCGATGAAACACCAAGAAAAATAATATAAATTCATGAGAACTTATACATATATACAGCGACAGAGTAATGCCCTATACTGTAAGACTGAATCGTGACTAGCTATAAATTATTGCCTTTATACAATGTCAATATTGCTAGCTAAATCGTCTTTATTCACTTTGATGACAGTTGTCACACCATCATCGTGCTGGATCAATATGTTTTTCTTGGACTGTAAGAGTGTGTAAGTGACATCCGAAGCTATCTCGATAGTATCCCCGTCTTTAAGTTTGAAGCGATTAAATTTATCTTCACCAGGAGAAAGCACATATGTATCAGCACCTTTCTTTCCGATTAAGACATCATTCCCATAGCCACCATCAAGGATATCATCTTTCCTACTCCCAATTAATTTGTCATTACCTCCCATCCCCTTAAGATGAACCGAGGATTTCTTGCCTTTTAGCTTATCTTTACCTGACGTTCCAGCTATGAAATTTAATACAGTACTTTGCTTAACTTGCTTGAGCAAATAACTCTGATCTAAAAATCGTAGTTCTTCAATATCTAGCAATTTGTCGACACCCTCATCTTTATTTTTTTTATTTAGCTCAGCAACTCCAAACTTTACTCTTGCTGATCCAGTGCCAAGATTGCCATGGATATCAACACCCATCCATTCTTCTTTATTGTCCAGAAAAATAGCTTTGCCTAAATTTATTTCTACACCGTCGATTGTTAATAATGAGATTGCCGTACCATCGCTTTTGCTTTTTTGAGCATGCTGATACTCAATGGAATTAATTATTTCATTCTTGGTAATCGTAAAGCTATTATTGCCAACTTTTAGCGTCTGTCTAGCCAATACTTCATCTCCATTTATGCTCAAATTCATGGTATTAGTGAGGCCTGTGTTGTTCCAGTGAAATAAGTTGATTGTGACAGTATGTTGTTCATAATCAGGATTTTTTTTGACAGTCGCTCTTTGACCTTCCTCTCTGATTATGTATGCTTTTTTATTTAAGTGATATACAGCCCTATCAAATCCTTTACCTCCATTGATGATGTCATTGCCAGTTCCACCGATGAAATAATCATCCCCTACGTTGCCAGTTAGTTCATCATCTCCTTCAAGGCCAACAAGAAGGTTATTTAGATTTTTTGCCCCCTGTAGTTTATCTCTTTTGCGATTATCTAGCAATGTGAATAACTGAGGTATCTCGGTCGTGCCCTCTTGTCGGTCTGGTCTTCTTCTAACATGGTCAAATACAATATTTTGTACGATTTGATGGTTGTCACTATCTCTTGCAAGTATTTCAAATATTCTAGGATCACTCTCAACTGCATCAGTAGTAAAAATGGGCAGTTCAGTTAACTTCCTCCACTTTCCGCCATTACTTTCTCCCCATTGCTGTGACATATTTGCATTAACTATGTCACTATGTCCTTTGGATCCTTGGGTATCAAAAAATCGCTGATTTTCAATCAAGATAGCATCAAAGTATTTCAGCATTACTGGATTAAGATTTACTATTTCTCTGAGACTTGATTCAGTTCCATTCGGAATTAGGTAAAAATTATTTTTGCCTTTTTTGATGTAATGATGTATTTCTTTAAAGAAATATTCTGTATATTCCGCCAGTTCTTTGATTGTATAGATCTCATTTTCTACCTCTGTCTTCTCCAACCATTGAGGTGGTGCTACAACATCAAAGAACATTCCATCGACGCCTTTAATCTTTAATTCGTCAATAATTTCTTTGACTATCTCAATGTACTCCTTTTCCCAGTATCTAACAAGATAACTTGGATATTTCCCTTTATAGGCAGGGTAATCTACGCTAAATTCCCAGCCCAAATTTACTGGCCCTAAAAACTTTGGTGCTCCAGACCCTTGATCTATTTTACCATTCAAATCACTATCATACTTGAAAAATTCCTCTCTCCATTCATATCTCTTTGGCATATAGTGCGAAAATTGGATATCTCCAAGGGGTTGAGATGCAATGAATTTTCCATTCTCCCCTCTGATATCATTTATTTCCTGCTTACTTAGTTTTTCCCAGGCATTCGCGTAGCTTGAAATATGAAGGTCATCAGGAACTCTCTTTCTTTCTTGGTATGCAAGATCATCCTGATCTAAGAACGTTGGACTGTACGAGGCGCTCCGAATTCCCTCAAGACTCATCTTTATCTTTAATTTAGTTCGATATAGAAATAATACTGCTTAAGTAAGGAAAACTTCGTTATTTTTTTTTTCAAATTAGTATTTGCATGTGACTTTTAATACATATCATTAGAGGCCCGCACTACTGCCGTGATGATTAGTCGCTGAACATCTAATGAAATGCCTTTGTCCAACTGCAAAGCAAAAAGATTGCTACAACGATGCTCCAATGAATCCATATGAACGTCTTCCTAGCTAGCCAAATCGAAAGCAGTTTGCTCATCTGCGACCTGCTCTCCATGAACCTCATACCATTCACCAAGTAGATCAAGCCACTTCTGCTGATACTCAAGAAGTAGATTCCCTTGAGTCGATACAACAGTCACAGGCCTTCCCTCTTCCGGATGAGCAAATAAAAGACTGGTCCTTGTAATGGGTGCTGGAAGCTGATCTTGATACAGATCATTTATTGCAAGGGAATACGCAGCTAGCTGTAAGCGCTGCTGCTCACAGTATTTCGGACTGACAAACTTCCTAGGACGCTTGGTTTTGTAGTCAACAAGCACTACATCGCCTTTGACAAGCATTAGTCCATCACAACTCCCCGCATATGAGCCAACACCATTGATCGAATAGTGGAGAGGAATCTCAACAGCCAAGGTTTTGTTGGCTCTTGAGACGAGACTCTGCAAGGGGGTAATCCACTGCAAATGCTCTTCAACAGGAGTGTGGTCGTGACTCTGCAACCACTTCTCCATCGCCAAGTGAACTGCTGTCCCTCGTTGAGCTGACTCTCTGGTCACTGCATCATGATCAATATTTGGCTCAGACTTCTTCCACCTCGACTTATCAAAAGGGAACTTCCATCCCAAGATCGAAGTCACATTGGGCGCAACCTTTCCACCCGATTCATAGAGACCGAATGTCCGTCCCTTCGGGAACCACCGCTCACTGACCTTCTTGGCTGTGATTGGTTCAAAAACGGGCGGCTGCATCTCGCTTGA
>QCVM01000057.1:0-8534 GCA_003210375.1 Synechococcus sp. AG-686-B21
CTACGGCATCAGCCTCAGCTTCATCAGCGTTGAGGCCAAAAACGACAACAGCACAGGGGCTGCCAAATTTCAGATCACAAATCTCTTGCGTCAACGTCATCGAATCCTTCGAGACGACGACTTTGCAGTTCGTTCTCAAAAAGATGCCCTAACGATTGTTGGAACGATTACGGGTGGTCTGACCTTGATGCTCGCTTCAATCGGAGGGATTTCCCTTCTCGTGGGAGGCATCGGAATCATGAACATCATGTTGGTGTCGGTAAGCGAACGCACCGAGGAAATCGGCTTACGCAAAGCACTTGGAGCTCGGAGTAGCGATGTTCTCCAACAATTTTTGGTGGAGTCGTTGGTGCTTTCAAGTTTGGGTGGAGTGATCGGTACAGCTGTTGGACTTGGTGCAGTGGGTTTAGTAGCAGCTGTCACCCCGCTCCCCGCGAGCATCGGAACAGCAATGGTTTTGATCACAGTTGGCCTATCTGGATCGATCGGTTTGTTCTTTGGCGTTGTTCCAGCACGACGGGCTGCTCGCCTCGATCCAATCGTTGCGCTGAGAAGCCTTTAAAGACACCCTCGGGGATCTAAGGATTCCCTTTACACTTAGACATTCTTAAAAAGGCTCATGAATCAGCGCTGGCGCCTCCTTGCCCTATGGCTGTTACCAATAGGCGTTGTGCTGCTGATCGGCTGGCAGGTCGTTAGTAATGGCGGGATTAATGGTCTGAACCAAAGCAATAGTGGCGGCAATAGCCCCACGGTTGCCCCCCGCAACGCCGCTGTTGCCCGGATGAGCTACGGCCGGTTCCTGGATTACGTGGAAGCAGGACGCATTACATCAGTAGATATCTACGACGGTGGTCGCAATGCAGTTGTTGAAGCTGTGGATCCCGATTTAGATAATCGTGTTCAACGCCTACGTGTTGACCTGCCAGGTTTGGCGCCTGAACTGATCAATACCTTGAAGGAAGAAGGGATCAGTTTCGATGTGCATCCGCCCAGGAGCACTCCTCCAGCTCTCGGCCTTTTGGGCAACCTCCTGTTCCCTCTGCTCTTGATTGGAGCGCTGATCTTCCTGGCTCGTCGTAACAGCAACATGCCCGGTGGCCCTGGACAGGCCATGCAGTTCGGCAAGAGCAAGGCGAAATTCATGATGGAGGCCGAAACTGGTGTGATGTTCGACGATGTGGCGGGTGTCACAGAAGCCAAGCAAGAGCTGGAAGAGGTCGTCACGTTCCTGAAACAGCCCGAACGCTTCACTTCCGTAGGTGCAAAAATTCCTCGGGGACTTTTACTTGTTGGACCTCCAGGTACTGGCAAAACATTGTTAGCCAAAGCAATCGCTGGAGAGGCTGGAGTTCCGTTTTTTGCCCTTTCGGGATCTGAGTTTGTTGAGATGTTTGTTGGCGTTGGTGCCAGCCGTGTGCGTGATCTGTTCAAAAAGGCAAAAGAAAACAGCCCTTGCTTGATATTTATTGACGAGATTGATGCCGTTGGTCGTCAACGCGGCGCTGGCGTCGGCGGTGGCAATGACGAGAGAGAACAAACTCTCAACCAACTCCTTACAGAGATGGATGGTTTCGAAGGAAATAATGGAATCATCATTATCGCTGCAACAAACCGTCCTGATGTTCTTGATTCGGCGTTATTGCGTCCTGGTCGATTTGATCGTCAAGTCACTGTTGATGCACCAGATATCAAAGGTCGCCTTGCCATTCTTGCTGTTCACTCTAAAAATAAAAAACTCGATGGTGAACTTTCACTTGAAAGTATTGCTCGACGTACTCCCGGTTTCACTGGAGCTGATTTAGCCAACTTGATGAATGAAGCGGCAATCCTGACCGCACGCCGCCGCAAAGAGGCGATCGGCTTGGGTGAAATTGATGATGCTGTCGATCGAATCATCGCCGGTATGGAAGGTCGTCCTCTGACAGATGGACGCAGCAAGCGGCTTATTGCTTATCACGAAGTGGGTCATGCTCTTATCGGAACCCTGGTGAAAGCTCATGACCCTGTCCAAAAAGTCACCCTTGTGCCACGCGGCCAAGCCCAAGGCCTGACCTGGTTCTCCCCTGATGAGGAGCAAACACTGGTTACCCGCGCCCAGCTCAAAGCGCGCATCATGGGTGCTCTTGGTGGTCGTGCTGCCGAAGACGTGGTATTCGGTCGTCAGGAAATTACCACGGGTGCTGGTAGTGACATCCAGCTCGTCGCCTCGATGGCCCGCAATATGGTTACGCGGCTTGGAATGAGTGATCTCGGTCCTGTAGCACTCGAGGGTGGTAGTCAAGAAGTCTTCCTCGGCAGAGATTTAATGTCACGCAGTGAAATTTCCGAGTCGATATCCCAACAAGTGGATATACAGGTTCGCGGCATGGTTAAACGCTGTTACGAAGAAACTGTTGCTCTCGTTGCTGCCAATCGTGAGGCGATGGATCGGTTGGTTGAAATTCTGATTGAGAAAGAAACCATGGATGGTGACGAATTCATATCCATCGTTGCTGAATTCACTGCAGTTCCTGAAAAAGACCGCACAGTTCCTATTCTCAATTAGATCCCTATAAATCACTCCATACCAACCAATGTCTCAATCATTTCTATAATGGTTGGGATATTTTTTTGACCATTTCAACAATTAGACCGTTCGATCGTTGCATCCAAAACAGTCAAGCCTACTGCCGACGATCAAACGCTAAAGAACAAGCGGGCACAGCACCAATCACAGTTGAATTAAATTAAACTGAGGTCAATCTTGACCAACAAAGTAACTTCTGATAAGGAAATATTCAGCAAACGCCATTGCCCAACCAAACCAACGAGAAAAAAAACTGAACATAAAAATGACAGGGTCAGTATTTTTAAAAGAATTTACTCACTCAATATTGAAATATTTTTTAAATTTCTATCGACTTAATCGTACTCTTCCTGCGTCGACAACGTTCTGAGCAGTACACAACATCTTTCCAACATTTTTTCCATGCCTTTCGCCATTCGAATGGACGCTGACAAACGGGGCAAATTTTAGAAGGACGTTGAGCCTTACTCAAGCCACCGGTTTCACAGTGCGCTTATCAATCACAGAATCAATCAATCCATAGTCGACAGCCTCACTTGGAGACATAAAGAAGTCACGATCTGTGTCTTGCTGAATGCGATCGAGAGGCTGTCCTGTGCGGTCGGACAATTCTGTATTCAAGCGATCCTTGAGGTAAAGGATTTCGTCAGCCTGAATCCTGATATCACTGGCTTGCCCCCTTGCCCCGCCGAGCGGCTGGTGGATCATGATTCGTGAATGCTGGAGGCTACTTCGCTTTCCTTTTGTACCCGCAGAGAGTAGGAATGCACCCATACTTGCTGCAAGGCCAACACATACTGTTTGCACATCAGGTTTGACGTGCTGCATGGTGTCAAAAATCCCCAAACCGTCGTAAACGGATCCGCCTGGAGAATTGATGTACAGATAAATGTCTTTCTCTGGATCCTCTGCCTCGAGGAACAACATTTGCGCCACGATGCGATTCGCAGAATCGCTAGTGACGGCTTCGCCTAAGAAAATAATTCGCTCTCGAAGCAGACGCGAGTAAATATCAAAGGCCCTTTCCCCCCGGCCGGACTCCTCGATCACGATCGGGATCATTTATGCATTAGCGAACCCAATAATCCTAACGGGGACGGCTTCGACGCTAGGGTTTCGCCATTCATTCGGGGAGCCACAGTTGGGCGAACGTCAGACCATCGCAGAAAGCAAGCGGGCGTTTCACCAGGCCTTCCCACATGTCATTTCACCGCTCTACCGGCGACTGGCTGACGAATTGCTTGTGGAGCTGCACCTTCTGAGCCATCAGAGCAGTTTTGAACCCACCCCTCTCTTCGCTGTGGGCTTGTGCACGGTTTTCGACACCTTCTCCCAGGGATATAGACCTGAAGAGCACACCAGCGGTCTTCTTGCCGCTCTCTGCAGCAGTAACGGGTACGACGCAGACACTTTTAGGAATGAATCCAAAACGTGCATCGAAGCGGCCAAGTCCAAATCCATCGACGGAATGGAGTCCCACCTGGCTGTCCACAAACTTGGTGAGGGGAGCCACTATTCCAGGCTGATGCCGATTGGTGTGCTTCGACTTTTTGAAGTAGCCAAGGGGGATGCTGAACAACCTGATGAGGCTGAACTAAGAAAGCGTTGCAAGGAGTTGGCAACCGCCCTGAATTTCCCAGCAGAGAGGGTCGAAAAGGACCTAAGCCTTTTTGCCTCCAACAGTGAGCGCATGTCCATGGCCGTGGAACTCGTCCAGGAGACCATTGCAGCGGAACGGCGGAAGAAAGAGCGTCGTCAGGCAGAGCAGGCTCAACGCAGCGAAAGCTGACCCTTAAGCCAATACCAACTCTATGCTTGGCCAGATCTTTTGCCCAACATCGGATTGAGCAGAAGTTCACCATGACCAGCCTGTCTCATCAACGTTGGCCATGTTGACTTCAACCAACCCAAACCACCCAAATGCTGGGCATCAAAACGAACACGTAAGCCCGAATCTGGCGTCAGCCTGACGGTTGGAAGAACCGAATCTGACGGTCCACCCAGGGACAGTCTCAGTGAGATCTGATCTGGCGTCGGCGACATCAAGGAGCAACTGCCCAGACTATTTTGTTGTGAGTCTTTGCAGATCAGGACTGTTGATTGATCCCTGCTCGTTCCAGCTTTCAAGTGACTCACTTGAGGCCGCAAACCTCGCTGTTCAAGACATGAAGAAAGGTACGCCAACCCCTTGTTCAGAGTCTCAGCTTGTCGTGCGGGGAACGCCAAACTGAGCTGGATCGATGCCTTAAAAGGGCCATCATTCCTAGTTCGAACCTGAAAATCCACTGGAGCTCCTAACCATTGAGCCTGAGATTTTGAAGTGAGGCCGTAGGTTTTTTTCAATCTCATCCGCAATCAATCGACGTTGAAGGAGTGATCCGAGGAGCGGCTTTGTTGAAGCGCCTTGCCAATGGAGAGCAAGCCGATTGTTGTCGGGGAGGGATCAACAAACCTCTTAAATGCTGATTCCGTATCGAGGGAGCGCATTACAGAGCGTGGTGCTGAAAAAAGTGGTGCTGAGGACAGTGGTCTTGATGAAAACGCTCCATCGAACATCAACGTCCGACGATCATCCAACGTCAGGGTCAAGCAGCCATAGGGAGCGCTGTGCAACGCAAAAGCAAGCGGTCCTGGGATGGACGGACGACAAACCTGAGGGATTCCATGCCACTGCTGTGGATTGACTTAGCCGGTCAATGCATTGGTTTTCAACACTTGAAGGCGTGGAAGGCCTGGAAGGGAGTGAGGAGAAAAAGCTTTTTCGATGAAGTTCATCTGCGAACAGAAGTTCAACATCAGGAAACGACGATGAAACTCTCGATGGCTCACTAGCTTCTGTCGAAGGAAGCACCAGCAAGGGCGCTCCGTCCGCAACCACACTATCCACCAACGCTGTCCGTCGGATGACTGCCATCGCTGAGCGGCAGCACTAGAACCGAGTCGTTTCAGCCAACATCAGGGGACGCCTTTGCGGAATCAACATCGAAGCTCTGAATCAGTCGCGATTGCCATACAAAAAAAGCAGGCTTCCTTGATTGGAAAGCCTGGGCGCAAGCCAACGGCCTGAAATCAACAAGCTCGCTGCAGACCATCCAATCAAGAGGACGGCCTGAGTAGATGTAATCGGATGGTCCCGAAAACAACGGAGAACCGACGGAGTCAACGGCCAGGACGAGAAGGGAGCTGTCTGCGACGACGATCTCGCCATTCAACGGTGGAGAGATAAATCACCGAGACACTGACGAAAACCAATAAAAATGTTGCCGCTATTGCTAAGGATTGACTCAACAACGGTGAATCTGAAAGCACAACGCGCTCAGAACTTCAGTGTGCCGTCTCCGTTACGTCCCCACACGACCATCGCGATTGAGAAACTGAACATGGCGGCGAGAGATGCCCAGGCAACGGTGAATAACACTGATTACAGCTCTGTTTCGAAAATCTTACCTAGGTTTGCGTTTGCTCTAGCACCATTGAAAATTACTGTCATGACGAGCTCCAGCCCTTCTTCTTCGACGCTTCTGGAGCGGCAGAGAACCACCCAGCGCTATCCAGAGGCCAGGGTCATCGTTCTCGACGATGACGTCAACACTTACCAGCACGTCGTGGATTGTCTGCGAAAGATCATCCCCGGCATGGATGAAGACAAAGCCTGGGGCTTGGCCCGTCGCATTGATGGTCAAGGATCTGCCGAGGTGTGGCGTGGCCCGCTTGAGCAGGCTGAGCTCTATCACCAACAATTGCAATCGGAGGGACTCACCATGGCCCCCGTAGATCGCTGTTAGATCACGCCGCATGCTTCCAGGTCGATTAGGCGAGTCTTAAATGATCCATGGTCTTGAACTGTTCGTTCCGTGCATCGAAGACGAAGCGAACCACGCGTTCAGGACAGAGCGCGAGGCCCCGAACCTCTGGACCCTGAACTTCGGCCGTGAGCAGTCGAGTCGTCGGGCCACAGGCCTTTCTTAGAGGTCCATGAACAGCGGTGTGCAGCAACGACGGATTTCAACATCACGACCGAAAACACCTCTCTTCGGCATAGCCATTCCCGCTAACTTTCACCAGTTATTGGGTTTTGATTCAGATTTGGGACGGGTCGTCATTACCCACAGCACCTATGTCGAGGGTTTACTCCCTTGGTTGAAATCGCTTGCGTGCGAAAAGGGCATCCAAACCATTACCCCAGCTGTGATTAATCGTGTTAGGGGGCGGAGCCCATCCCTTCAATTACGTGTATCCACCACAATTCGCGGCGGGTACAAATTGGTTGCCCGAAAAGGGAGCAGCGTCCAAGAAGTATTCATCGTCACAGGAATGGAGCAATCACAACTTCAAAAGGCTCTTGAACGCCATCGCCCTTAGACGTTCAGCCCACGAGCAAGAAGCTGAAAGAAAGGGGTGAACCACCATGCCGTGTGGCCGATTGTGGTCGACCTGGAGTTAACCAGAAGGGGAGTCAAAGTGGGGCTTCGTTTCCGGCTACAAGGCCGGTTTACGTCACCGTCACAACAGCCTCCCCAAGTCGAAAGAGAGTCAGATCAGAGCACTAGAAAAGGCCTTCACCAACACGGCAGTTCGCTCGACAGTTTAGTCCTGATCTGTGGGGAACTCGGGCCATATCCCTCGAACAACAGCCAACACGTCATTGGCTTGCCGTTGACGGTGGTCTGCATCAATGGCGTTCAACAGCACGGTGATGTGACCAAGTTTTCGGCCAGGGGTTTCCGGTGATTTGCCATACCAATGAAGATGGGCATTCGGGATTTCACGAAGCGCCGTCAACCGCTGGTCGAGAGGAGCTGCCTGGTTGGTATCCAAGCCAAGAAGATTCACCATCAATGCACCATCACTGCGCAGTTCTGGCGTTGGTACGGACAGCCCTGCTGCAATACACACCTGCTGATCAAACTGGCTGCTGGTGCAAGCTTCGATTGAAAAATGACCGGAGTTGTGAGTGCGAGGTGCAATCTCATTCACCTGCAAGCCAGCTGGCCCATAAAAGAATTCAAGGGCCAACACACCCACGTAATTCAATTTGGTGAGCAAGGACGAAGCAACGTTGTATGCCAGTGCTTCGACAGCCTGATCAACCCCAGCTGGAGCCAAAACCCAGTCGCAAACTTGATCATGTTGGTGCGTTTCAACGAGTGGAAAGCTCCGAAGACGACCCTTGGAATCTCGACTGACCACGAGGGCCAGCTCACGCTCGTAATGCACCCACGCTTCTAAAAGCCAATCCAAAATGTCCACCGATCGGAGCAACTGGGCCAGAGCTTCAATGTTCTCCAAAACAATCGTTCCCTTCCCGTCATATCCGCCACGGGCCGCCTTTGCCATGACAGGGAAATTCCATCCCGGAGGAAGCGATGGTTGCGCTGGAGAAATAAGGCTTAGGGGGCACCAAGGTGGACTTGGTATGGCCAAGTCGTCCAACAACTTTCGCTGAGACAGCTTGTCGACCAGAGGTGCGAGAGCCGCCAACGCAGGACGAAAGCGCACTCCCTGCTGTTCGAGAGGAATGAGCGCATCAATATTGACCCACTCATTTTCAAACGTGATGCCTTCACAACCCTCCACCAGCTCGCGGGTTCCTGCCACATCACGGGGATCAGCTTCCACAACCCGCGCCGCAGCTTCCGCAGCAGGATCACTCGCAGACGAGGTTTGGACTGCGATGGGGATCGACCGTGCAGCAGCAGCTTGCACCAGCATTCTCGCCAGCTGACCTCCTCCCACTACACCAATCATCGTGTCCGACGTGGACATCCCTTGCTCAGCACTGCTTGTTTGGCAGCTTGCCACTCCATTGGTCAAATGCACCCTTAGATGAGGGATCGGTCGCCTGCCAGCACCAACCGCACCAGGGTTAACAACATCACCATGAAGAAAAGAGCCAAGCCCAAGGTGCAGGCGTAACTGATTTCCAATTCAGAAAAAGCCTGGTCGTAGACGTAATAAACGATGG
>QCVM01000058.1:0-8507 GCA_003210375.1 Synechococcus sp. AG-686-B21
CTTTTGGCCTTTGCTTTGCATCTCTCGCCGCCCTTGGCGGTGGGCTTGATTTTGGTGGGGTGTTGTCCGGGTGGGACGGCAAGCAATGTTGTGGCATCGATTGGTCGCGCCGATGTGGCCTTGTCCGTGGTGATGACCACGGTGAACACCCTGGTGGCGGTGCTACTCACACCCCAACTCACATCTTTATTGGCTAGTCAGTACGTGCCCATTGATGGGGGCTTGTTGCTGATCAAAGTGCTGCAAGTGGTGCTGTTCCCTGTTGCATTGGGTGTTCTGCTGAAACAGGGTCTGCCGCGATTGGCGAGTCGGGTGGCGCCGGTGATGGCACCGTTGGCCGTGGTTGCCATCGTGATGATCGTGGCGAGCATTGTTGGGAGCCAAGCCACGGTTCTGCAACAACAGGGGCCAAGGTTGTTTCTGGCCTGTGTTTTGTTGCATGGCGCTGGCTTTCTACTGGGTTGGCTGGCGCCCCGTTTGGCGGGTGAAGGGGTCCTCGTTCAACGCACCATCAGCATTGAAGTGGGTATGCAGAATTCGGGCTTAGCAGTGGTGCTAGCCCGTAGCGGTGGCTTTTCCAGTCCACTCACCGCGCTGCCTGGGGCCATTTCAGCGGTGATTCATTGCCTGATTGGCAGTGCTTTGGCGGCTCTCTGGCGACAGCAAAGCCGTCGCGAAGCCAAGAGCTAAGTGCTGGGTTGACGCTGGCAATGCAGTTGTGTCAGCAATCGCGCTGCAAGTCCCCGTGAAATACGCCGCGCCACGAGCAGGTCGCAAATCCACTCAAATAAGGGTGGTGCCCCGTTCACCCCTCTGAGCCGTTGCTCTAGAGCCTCCAATTCCTTCGCATGCCGACAACCGCGTAGGGCATCGATCAAGGTGTCCTCGGAAGGAAGGGTCTGTAAAAGCTGAATGGTGGCCACAACGTTGCGCCGGAATGTCTCAGTCATGGCACCGATGCGGAGCTCCTGTCATCACCCTCATCACAAAACCACTTGTTTTTGCTTCAAAGCTTGAGGCTTTCTCATTCAACTCAAAGCTGTCTCAGCCTGGGCTGTTGTGGTCCAGTTGGGGTCGTGGATTTTGAGTTCTTCAGCGAACCGTCGGGATTAGGGCGCGATGTCACGAGGCGCGGTGGCGATGCTCCCTAAGATTTGAATATGTCAAAAGCTCAGTCGGAACCTTCAACCCGGGCGTCCGATGCTGCAGCTTCAGGGTCGGGGCTTGATCCAAGCCAATGCTTCGCGTTCCCACTGGATGACTTTCAGTTAAAAGCAATTGATGCTCTCAACCAAGGGCACTCAGTTGTGGTGAGTGCTCCCACCGGATCGGGCAAAACCTTGGTGGGTGAATACGCGATTTATCGGGCCCTCGCCCATGGTCAAAAAGTTTTTTATACGACGCCTCTTAAGGCACTTTCCAATCAGAAACTTCGTGATTTTCGTGAGCAGTTTGGCGACGAGAACGTTGGTTTGTTGACTGGTGATTTGAGTGTGAATCGGGATGCATCAATCGTGGTCATGACCACGGAAATCTTCCGGAACATGCTCTATGCCGAGGCCGATGAGCATGACGATCCACTCGCTGATGTGGAAGCTGTGGTGCTGGATGAATGTCACTACATGAATGATTCCCAGCGAGGCACAGTTTGGGAGGAGTCAATAATTCATTGCCCGCCTCCCGTTCAACTCGTTGCCTTGTCGGCCACCGTGGCCAACGCGGGCCAACTCACCGATTGGATTGAAAAAGTGCATGGGCCTTCAACGCTGATCGTCAGCGACCACCGGCCTGTGCCGCTGCAGTTCAGCTTCTGTAGCGCTAAAGGATTGCATCCCCTGCTGAATGAGGCGGGCACCGGCTTGCATCCCAATTGCAAAGTGTGGCGGGCTCCGAAGGGACAAAAGCGAAAGGGGCGCAGCAACAAGCCACCTCAGCCAGAAGCCCCACCGATCAGTTTCGTTGTGGCGCAGATGGCGCAACGCGACATGTTGCCGGCGATCTATTTCATTTTTAGCCGGCGAAATTGCGACAAATCGGTTCGGGATTTGGGTGCTCAATGCCTTGTTTCCCAAGACGAACAGGCACGCATCCATACTCGGCTTGCGGCCTACAGCGCAGCCAACCCAGAAGCGGTGCGTGATGGTATCCATGCCGATGCCCTGATGCGTGGGATTGCAGCACACCATGCGGGGGTGTTGCCCGCTTGGAAGGAGCTGATTGAGGAACTGTTTCAGCAGGGGTTAGTCAAGGTGGTGTTCGCCACTGAAACTCTTGCTGCGGGGATCAATATGCCGGCTCGGAGCACCGTGATTGCGTCCTTGTCGAAGCGAACGGAACGGGGCCATCGTCCGCTGATGGGGAGTGAGTTTTTGCAGATGGCCGGCCGGGCCGGTCGCCGTGGCTTGGATTCGCAGGGATATGTCGTCACGGTTCAAAGCCGGTTTGAGGGGGTTCGGGAAGCAGGGCAGTTGGCCACCAGTCCGGCCGACCCGTTGGTGAGTCAGTTCACCCCCAGTTACGGAATGGTGCTCAATCTCCTGCAGCGGCACAGCCTTGATAAGGCCAGGGAGTTAGTGCAACGCAGCTTTGGTCGTTATCTCGCAGGTTTAGACCTGGTTGATGACGAAGAGGTGCTCTCCCAGCTGCGGCTTCAGCTCAGCCAGCTGGATGGGGTTGCCGGTGATGTCCCCTGGGAAGAATTTGAAGACTATGAAAAAGAGCGCGGACGTCTTCGGGAAGAGCGCCGTTTGCTGAGGATTCTTCAGCAACAAGCGGAGGAGACCCTCGCCAACGAGCTCACTCAGGCGTTGCAATTCGCCAGCAACGGGGCCTTGGTGAGTTTGAAGTCACCCCAGCTTCGCGGACGGGTCACCCCGGCAGTGATTGTTGAAAAGGTGAATGGCCCAGGCCAATTCCCGCGATTGCTCTGTCTCACGGATGACAACGTTTGGGTGTTGTTGCCTTGTCAGGGCGTCGTTAGTCTTCATGCCGAACTGAGCTGCCTACTGGTGGATGGCGTGGATCCTCCGGTGTTGCAGCGGTCGGGTGAGATCCGCCATGGGGATCAAGCCAGTGGACAGCTCGCTTTGGCTGTGGCTCATATGGCCCAACGCCATGACATGACAACCCCTCAATACGACCTGGAGGGCGAGGTGCTTACCCAAGCCCGTGTGGTGCAGCAGCTGGAGTCACAGTTAGAGCAGCATCCCGCCCACCGATGGGGTGACCGCAAGCAACTCAAAAAACACCGTCGTCGCATGGAGGAGTTGGAGCACGAAATCGCTGATGGGCAGCGGCTACTTCATCACCGTTCCAATCGTCATTGGGACATGTTTTTGGCGTTGAAGGAAATCCTTCAACAATTTGGCTGTCTGGATGATCTCTATCCCACGGAAGTTGGACGCACCGTGGCGGCCTTGCGTGGTGACAACGAGCTGTGGCTTGGCCTTGCTCTGATGAGTGGACATTTGGATGAGCTTGATCCGCCCAACCTGGCTGCCGTGTTTGAGGCGATCAGCACCGAGGTGAATCGACCGGATCTCTGGAGTGGCTTCCCACCCTCTGGTCCCGCGGAAGAGGCGTTGCAGGATTTATCGGGGTTGCGTCGAGAGTTGCTCCGCGCGCAAGAGCGGGCCAGTGTTGTGGTCCCGGCCTGGTGGGAGCCCGATTTGATGGGCCTTGTGGAGGCCTGGGCGAAGGGAACATCCTGGAGTGATTTGATCGCCAACACCTCCTTAGATGAAGGGGATGTGGTGCGGATTATGCGGAGAACGGTTGATCTTCTCGCCCAGGTGCCCTATTGCGAAGCGATTAGTGAGCAGTTGCGGAGCCATGCCAAGCAAGCGCTGAAGGCGATTAATCGTTTCCCCGTGGCTGAGCTCGAGGCGCCTCTCGCGGGAGTGGCTGGAGAACTTAACCCGGCGACAGAGCGAGCATCCTGACGTTATTGGTGAGGCGTGGACATCTTGATGGGGTCTACCAATTGATCGAAATCAGAGGTACTGATGTGCCCCAGTTCCAAGGCTGCTTCTTTCAATGTCAATCCCTGCTCGTGGGCATGTTGTGCGATAGCGCTGGCTTTTTCGTACCCGATACGAGGCGTTAGAGCCGTCACGAGCATGAGTGATCGGTCAACAAACGCTTGGATTTGCTGCCGGTTGGGTTCAAGCCCGTCCACCAAATTCTGGCGAAAGCTGTTGATTGCATCGCTGAGCAGGCGAATGGATTGGAGGATGTTGAATCCAATCAGTGGTTTGAACACATTCATCTGCAAGTGACCCCCAGCTCCAGCGGCAGCAACCGCCGCATCCATTCCGATGACTTGAGTGCACACCATGGCCATGGCCTCGCATTGTGTGGGGTTGATTTTTCCCGGCATGATCGAACTTCCTGGTTCGTTAGCAGGCAATTGCAATTCCCCGAGTCCTGCCCGTGGTCCGCACCCCAGCAGTCGAATGTCATTGGAGATGCGCAACATTGCTACCGCCAATCCACGCAGTTGCCCCATGGCATGAACCAGGGAGTCGTGGCCTGCCATGACGGCAAACAGATTGTCCGCGGGTCGAAATGCTAAACCGGTGGCGCTACAAAGCTCCTTCGCCACATCAGTGCTGAAGCCTTTGGGAGCATTCAATCCTGTCCCTACTGCTGTCCCCCCCAAAGGCAGTGATGCCAATGGGGTGAGACTGTCTTCAATCCACGAACGGCAGAGCTTGAGCTGATCGCGCCAGGCTGAAACTTCATCTCCAAGGCGCAGGGGCACCGCATCTTGAAGGTGCGTTCGGCCAATCTTGATGATCGGAAACCAAGCCTCGGCCTTGATATCCAAGGCTTCAATCAGAGCTTGAACAGCTGGGAGAAGAGAACTGGTGAGCTGCTGCGTCGCTGCGATGTGGATCGCTGCAGGAAAAACATCGTTGGTGGATTGTGAACGATTCACATGATCATTGGGATGAACCGGCTGATGGCTACCAAGGGGTGTCCCTTCGCGAAGGGACACCAGGTTGCTGATCACCTCGTTCACGTTCATGTTCGTTTGGGTGCCACTCCCTGTTTGCCAGACCTTGAGGGGAAATTGATCGTCATGTTGTCCCTTAGCAATGGCATTTGCCGCGGAGATGATCTTGTTGGCGAGCTCTTGGTTGAGCACCCCATGACGAGCATTCACGGCTGCACAGCCCTGTTTAATCAATGCCAACGCATGGATCAGTTCAACGGGAATGCGCTCATTACTGATCGCAAAATTGCGGAGTGATCGTTCCGTCTGAGCACCCCAAAGCGCTTCGTCACTGACCTTTACAGGACCAAGGCTGTCATGCTCGGTTCGGAACGATCGGGTCATTAGGGCTTCCCGGGCTGTTCATGGAGATCCTGATCATCCATGATTACGCCATGGAGTGATCATGGTCTTCAATCGCTTCATTGATTCCCTTCTGCTTCTGGCTGTTGAAGGTTCACCGCTGTCATCGCCTTGATCTTGATCTTCCCGGAGGAACGGTGTGTCAACTCGAGGCGTATCTCTCTGACCCAGCTCGCCCCCTCAAAGCACTGCTCAATCGCAAGAAAGTTAACCAGTTAGCCGGTGGTCGTTTTCATTACGTTTCAAGGCCATATTCCTTGCTGATGTTTCGACTTCAACCGGAAGTGGTGTTTCGAGCAGGTTGGACTGAATCTACGTTGAAGATCGAATTTGAGGATTGCACTATTCGAGGACTAGGTAAACTGGATTCATTGGTGTTGTTTTGCTGCAGTGCCAGGATTTCTGCCAAGGATAATCATTTAGTTGCGGAGGCTGATATGAGTCTTGAGTTGAAATCAGAATCTTCAATGATCTTGATGCCAAGTAGCTTCTCGATAGCCATGGGAGAGAAAGCCTTAGGCTTGATATCCGAACGTCTCGAAAGACGCTGTCGTGCAGGTTTAGTGAGGAGTGCAGAAAAATGGGTGCTTGACACTCGATGAAATTAATCGGGAATTGAAATCCATATCAACTATAAATCATGCTCAAGTGCTGATATAATAGAAAAATGTTCCTTTGAAAACGCTTTCATGTTGACTTCGTCAAGGTCAGCTGAGCCGAGATTGACATTCGATCGATTGATCTTACGTTGCGATAAATCTGATAACGATATTGTAAATTTATTTCCTTGGGATTGGTCAATATGTATGGGGGAAAGGTTGTCCGTTATGTCATCAAATTCTTTTTTGAAATATCAGTTGATGGCTATCCTTTCAGGATTTGTACATCCTATTTCTGGAGATTTTGAGGCTTTTGGTTCATTGAGCTGGCCTCTTGGCGGAGAGGGTGGGTTGGATAGTAAGTTGACGATCGGTCAAGGATTTGATTTTGTATCCAGTATTTACAGCGATTGTCTTGAAGCTTCATTGATCTCGGTTGATGACTTTTTTGATATGCTTCAGACACGTTCAATTGATTCAAGTACGCGCCTCAAGGATTTGGTCAAAGAGCAAAAAGATTTTTTTTATATGATGTTGTCAATTCTATTTTCATTTGATATTTATCTTGTTCCTAGTGATCGGTCTAAGTATTTGATGACAAGAGAGGCAAGGCCGTTGCGCAATCTTTTGAATAAACAGCTATCTAACTCTAACTCTTTATCTAAATCTATGGTCACGATTTCAATCAATAATCGTTTTAAGCGTGAATTTTGCAATCGGGGAATGGTGCTTGGGCCCCGTGGAGAGATACTCTTCCATGGCGACTTAGAGGAAGCAATTGCCTACGAGATCCAAACTGTTAAAATTGCATCAGAAACCGAATCTGATGAGATTCAGTTCGATATAGCTGGCCATTTAACAAATTCAGACTCAAGCTCTGATCAAAATGACGTTTTTTGACTTGCGATTCATTCTCATGATGTTTATTAATCGAATCATTAAAGGCCTGCGCCGCCAATGGATGATTATCGTTGCTATTTCTGATTACGATAGAAATCGGCAGGCCGCTGGCAGTTCATTGGGGAGCTGGGAAAGTTTGATAAACCCAATGCAGATGATGCTTTTTTTCATTGGTGTGCGGGTGACTTTAAGCTTATTAAGGGGTGCCAATAAATTTGCAGCAGGCGGATCGACTGATATATATTTCAATATAGTTGCATTTATGCTGACAGGTTTTTGCATCGTATTTCTTTTTAGAAATGTCGCAATAAAATCTCTCTCCGGCCTTAAACTTAAAGCTCCTCTTTATTATTCAAGGATTAAGCCTTTGGATATCTTATTGGCATTGTCCTTGAATGATATGCGAGCTTTGGCAACCCTTTCGCTTGCTATATTGGGCGTTGTGTATTATTTTACTTGGAGCTTCCAGTTAGATAGTCCAGGCTTGGCAATTAGCGTGTATCTGTTGACTGTGATGATGGCTATTGGATTTGGCCTGTCGGTTGTTTTTCTGGGCCGGTTAAATAAATGGTTGGTCAAAATTATAAAAAGACTTATGCAAAGAGTCATTATATTTACCTCAGGTATTTTCTTTGCTACTTTCGAGATTCCTGCACATCTTAGGCCCTTCATTACCTGGAATCCAATCCTTCATGGAGTAGAGCTGTTTCGCTATTCTATCAACAATGAATATCCGATACCTGATATTTCATTGTCATATCTCATTCTCTGTTCTATACTAATGTTGAGTTTTTCACTGATCCTATACAGGACTAACGAGTCTCTTCTTTTGGTGGCTAATGATGATTGATTTTCATTGATCGCTATGCATTTTCTTTGAGATGCTTCAACTCCTAATTTGTTATGGCTGATCGCGAAATTATTCCACAAAAAAGTTCTTCGATGCCATCCCAAAATTTTGATGGCAAAGCTGATTCTGCATCTGATTTCAATAGTCCTGGTATAGTTCCCCCTGTCTGGACAGAAAGACTTGCTGTTTTAAAAAAACCAAGGGTTTTAATCTCATTATTTTTAGCTTCTTCGGCATTCTACTGCTTCGTTATTGGACGCGATCGTTATACCTCTGTTTCTGAATTTGTTATCCAGCAAGCGGTTCCTCTAAATACGTCATCATCATCGGTATTGGCTGGTGCGGCTGCAGCCCCTCAGGTCTTGACTTCATTGGTGGATGGTCAATACTTACAAGTTTATCTGGCTTCATCAGAAGTCAAAAATCGTTTGTTTCCAAAACCAATATCCTTAGAAAAAAAATATCCCAAGTCAACCCCTGATCTCTTAACAGGAATAAATAAAGCAAGTAGCGCTCCAGTGCAACTTGCTTTTTATAGGAACCTTCTTCAAGTTTCACCACAACCCTTGAGTGGTTCAGTCATCGTAAAGACTGTTGGGTTTGATCCCGATCAAGCGTTCGATTTCAATAAATCTCTCCTTCTTCAATCAAGGCGGTTTGTTAATGAAGTTAATCAGTCAATCAATGCCGATCAAAATCTCTTTGCTCAAAAAGAAGTTGCTTTGGCTGAGAAGAATTTGAAAAAAGCTTTTCAAGAATTAGAAGTTTTTCAAGAAAAATTTGGTCAGTTGAGTGTTCA
>QCVM01000059.1:0-8402 GCA_003210375.1 Synechococcus sp. AG-686-B21
TGCACCATTCACGTTGTGCAGAATTCCCTTAGAAGACAATCAAATCTCAAGCTTCTACCACATCACATCAAAGGAATGTTTTTGGCCAATTCTCCATACTTTTCCAACCCACTTTAATGTTAACAATGCAGACTGGAGCATTTTTGAAGAAGTTAACCGGCGGTTCGCCGAAGCTGCCTGCAATGAGGCCGCTGATGGTGCAACCATTTGGGTTCACGACTACAACCTTTGGCTTGTTCCTGGATACATCAGAAGTCGTAGGCCTGATTTAAAAGTTGCTTTTTTCCATCACACACCATTCCCAAGTAATGATGTTTTTGCCATTCTCCCTTGGCGTGAACAAATTTTAGAGAGCTTGTTGTGTTGCGATGTTGTTGGGTTCCACATTCCTCGTTACACCGAAAATTTTGCTCGCGCAGCTAGCACCCTCGTTGGAGCAAAACGAGGTCCAAAAGTCCCTGTTGATTCAAAGTTCATTACCGTTGGCACGGCACTTTCTGAAGGGACAGTTACCAGCTATCTCGAGCACAATGGCCGACGCATTCAACTCTTGAGTTCACCCGTTGGCACCTCGCCAGATGTGATACAAGAACTCAGTTGGAGCGCCTCTGTTGAAAGCCATGGTGAATTAATTGTTCAAGACACAAAAAAAGGCCGAAAGTTAATTCTCTCTGCCAGTCGTGTTGATTACACCAAAGGGAACGAAGCACTCCTCCTCACCTTCGAACGACTGTTGGAGCGCCGTGAGGATCTCCATGGCGAAGTTGTTCTGATGTTGGCCTGCGTTGCAGCGGCAAGTGGAATGAAGATCTACGAAGACACGCAGCGCACCATTGAAGAAATAGCAGGACGAATTAATGGTCGTTTTAGCAAGATTGATTGGGTTCCCATTCGTTTCTCAACGCGACGTATTCCCTACGACGAAATGGTGGCTTGGTTCTGTCAAGCCGATGTTTGTTGGATTACACCCTTAAGGGACGGTCTCAATCTTGTGGCCAAGGAATACGCCGCAGCACGGCGCAACCGTGGAGGAGTTCTGGTTCTTTCCGAATTCACAGGAGCATCTGTGGTGCTCGACGGAGCTGTTCTCACCAACCCTTATTCCAACAAACGCATGGATGAGGCCATTGAAAAGGCACTCTCTATGGATTCAGAAGCACAACGCGACCGCATGACGCGAATGTGTACAGCGGTGGAGAACTACACCGTGAAGGACTGGGCTGAAGAACAATTAGGCGGTTGCGAGCCGCTGATGACGACTCCCGAATGAGACGAAGCATCCGGATTGTCGGCGGCTTGATCGGTCTGCTGTTTGTTCTGGCTTGTGTTGCTTGGTCTGGCCCAAAGCAGCCTGTACCTGTCTCAATTTTGATGCCAGCCCCCTACGCGGATGCGAGCACACAACTGGTCGAAGCATTTAATCGTGAGCACCGCGGATCCATTCAGCTTGAGGTGATCCGCGGCCCGCTTGAAACAGAATCGATCTCTGATTTGGCCATCAGCAGTTTGTTGTTGGGGGACACGCCCTTTGATGCCTTGTTGATGGATGTGACTTGGCTGCCGAAATATGCCGAAGCGGGTTGGCTCGAACCCCTTGACCCATGGTTCGATCAATCCGCTCTTGATCAACTGATCTTGGGCGCTCGCCTTGGTAATCACTACAACGACCAACTCTATCGATGGCCCCTTGGCGCTGATGTAGGCGTTTTGTATTGGCGAAAAGATCTGATGGAGGCTCCTCCTTCAACTCCTCAGCAACTGTCCGATATCGCTATCAAGTTGGTCCAATTCAACCGGGTCGCCAACGGCTTTGTTTGGCAAGGAAGGCAATACGAGGGTTTGAGTTGCAATTTCGTTGAAGTACTCCATGGCTTTGGAGGCCAATGGATTAACCCAGCCAACGGACAACTCGAACTGGACTCAACATCTGCAGCTCGTGCAGCCGAATGGATGCAATCACTTATTGCCACTGGAGCCAGTCCTAGAGCCGTTACCAATTATTCCGAATCGGACTCGCTTCAAGTGTTTAAAGCCGGTGATGCTGCATTCATGCGCAACTGGCCCTACGCCTGGGCAGAACTCCAAAAACCCGAAAGCAAGGTTCGCGGCAATGTGGGCATCACCTTGATGGTGGCTGAACCCGGTCAAAGTCCGGCAGCCACCGTTGGAAGTTGGGGTTTGAGCTTGCTCAAACAGTCACCCCATCCAGAAGCCGCTGTTGAGGCGATCCGGTATCTCACCTCGGAAACGGCGCAGCGTGAACGGTTCCTCAACCAGGGCTACACCCCAACCAGCCAAAGCTTGTTTACGGATCCAGACCTCGTAGCGGTGTCGTCTGCTCTTCCTCAAATCGCGAAGGCTTTGGAACACTCCGTTTCAAGGCCGCCGTCACCCCTTTACGCCCAACTGAGTGATCTTCTGCAACGCCAACTGAATGGTTTGCTCACTACCGAACCAGAGCAAACCAACATCGATATCGGCACGGCAACTGGTGCCTCAGCCGCAGCGATGAAAAGGGTTCAAACCAAAAGCGACATGCTGCTCAAAGCAACAGGTGCGGAAGCATGACGGTGCTGCTTGCTCTGCCGGCGTTGTTGTTGATGGCCGTCGTCTTTGGCTGGCCGATGCTTCGCTACGCCTGGCTGAGTTTTCATGCCGACTCCGTTTTAACGGGATTGGTTCCAATCCCAAACGGGGGTGCGAACTGGTTGCGTCTCCTAACGGACTCGCGGTTTTGGCTTGATGCCGGCCAAACCTCAAGATTTGCCATGGTCTCCGTGGGCCTGGAATTGATCTTGGCCCTGGCCATTGCCCTGTTGCTCGACCAGCGCTGGCGAGGGCGCAGTGCCGTGAGAGCCCTATCGCTTTTGCCATGGGCTTTACCAACAACCATGATGGCTCTGGGCTGGCGGTGGATTTTCAACACCCCCTACGGACCGATTGAGCACTTAGCCGAAGCTGCTGGAATCGGACCACTCAATCTGCTTTCCACTCCAGCCGTTACTTGGATGGTGACGGTGCTTGCCGATGTATGGAAAACCACCCCTTTCATCACCCTGATTCTGTTGGCCGGTCTCCAAACGATTCCGGAGGATCTTTATGCGGCCTTTCGCCTGGAGGGCGGCACTGCATTCCAGGCCTTAAGACGCGTCACGATCCCTCTGCTGTTGCCCTACATACTGCTCAGCCTCCTATTCAGGCTGGCACAAGCTTTTGGTGTGTTCGATTTAATCCAAGTGCTCACTGGGGGAGGACCAGCAGGAACGACGGAGAGCCTTGCTCTTTATGCATATCTGAACGGCATGCGCTTTCTTGATTTCGGCTACAGCGCCACCGTGATGATCGGTGGATTCCTACTGCTCTCTCTCTTGATTCTGCTCGGAGCTCTGTTGCTCCGTATGACAGGAGCCCTGCGGGCGATGCAGCCATGAGCATGAGCCGTTCCTGGCTAGCCAGCCGACATGCCGTCTTGGTCACATTGCTGCTGATCTGGTCTCTCGCCCCAATGGCTTGGCAACTCATCAGCTCCTTCACAAGTTCCGAGGCCCTCGTTAACGGAGCGATTCCATTTGAGCAGCGCTGGACATTGATTCATTACCGCGAACTCCTATCCAGCGACCCACCGTTCTGGCGATATTTGTTGAATAGCACCGTTGTCGCTGGTGTTTCAACAGCTTTAACCCTGGTCTTGGCTGTCCCTGCGGCCTACGTCTTGGCTCAACTACCGCTGCGATGGCGTCGAGGCATTAGAAGTGCGGTGATGGCGGCAGCACTTTTTCCTTACGTGCTGCTGTTTTTGGCCCTGCTCGAATTGGCGCGCAACTTTCAATTAGGCAACAGCCTTTTTGCCCTCGCATTGCCATACAGCGCCCTGGCAATGCCCCTCGCACTTCTACTTCTCACGGCAGCCTTCGAGGGTTTGCCCAAAGATCTCGATGATGCAGCCAGGCTTGAAGGTCTCACTCTGCGTCAAAGACTGCGATGGGTGATGCTGCCGCTGATCGCGCCGGCCTCGGCCAGCACAGCGATCCTCGTTTTTCTGTTCGCGTGGAATGAATATCCCATCGCGCTGACCTGGCTCAGCCGCAGCGATTTACTCACGCTTCCAGTCGCGATGGCACGGATCGCAGGATCATCGATTTACTCCATTCCCTATGGGGCCTATGCAGCTGCCACAGTGCTTGGAGCGATTCCACTCTTGTTCCTTGTGTTGTTGTTCCAGCGCCAAATCGTGAGTGGACTCACCAATGGAGCGATTAAGGGATGACACTCAGCCTTAACGCCATCACCAAAACCTTCGGCAGCCGAACGATCCTCCATAACCTCGATCTCAGCGTGGGCAATGGTGAATGCGTTGCATTGTTAGGGCCTAGCGGTTGTGGCAAAAGCACGGCTCTTCGCTTGATTTCGGGGCTCGATCAACCAGATAGCGGCTCGATCAGCATCGATGGCGCTGAAATGGTCGACGTCCCGGCGGAAGACCGCAGGATCGGCATGGTGTTTCAGAGCTATGCCCTTTTCCCCCACCTCAGTGTTCGCGAAAATTTGGAACTGGGGCTGCGCATGCGCGGCAGCCATGGAGCAGCCCGTGATCAGCGCATCAAGACGATTCTGGAAGTGCTGCAACTCAGCCAGCAGGCCCATCAAAGGCCATCGCAATTATCTGGAGGCCAGCGGCAACGTGTCGCTTTGGCACGCGCCCTGCTCCGTGATCCCTCGGTGTATTTGCTGGATGAGCCCATGAGCAACCTCGATGCCCAGTTGCGCGAAGAATTGCGGCCTGAACTGAAACGGTTGATGCTTGGCGGGTCACAACCGGTGGTGTACGTGACCCATGACCAACAAGAGGCCATGGCACTTGCCGACCGAATCGCCGTGATGCGCCATGGACGCATTGAACAAATCGGCACACCGCGGGAGTTGTATCACCACCCCGCCACCAGCTTTGTGGCCCAATTCATCGGGCGTCCCCAGATGAACATGCTCAACGCGGATAACGGACGAACGTTGGGCATCCGTCCAGAGGATCTACGCCTTGATCCCAATGGCATCCCATGCCAAGTCGAAAGCAGTGAATGGCATGGAGCAAGCCAACTCTTCTTGCTTCGTTGCGAACGCGGGCAACTCCGTTTGGTTTGTGCTGGCGACCAACACATTGGGGAGAATCCACACGTGAGTTGGCTCAAATCGTCTGAGCATTTCTTCGATGGTCAAACCGGCAAACGTATTGATGACCAATAACTTCGATTCGATTAAATCCAACGTCTGAGAAGTTCCCCATGCGCTGAAGCTTCGGCTTGAATCCGTTCGATCACCCCCCGATCAGCTTCCCGATCAGCTTCAGCCATCCACTGAGCTGCCAGATCTTCAAACCTGGGTAATTGATCAAGCTGAACACAGGGCACCTGGGCCATCGCAGCGGCAGCATCCACTTTTGGGTCGTAGCTCAACGCTGCCATCGGACACCCAGCAAGTCTGGCCAAAATCAACGCATGAAGACGCATCGGCAACACCAACCGAGCTGTTCTGACGAGGTCAAAAACATGATCCAAGGAGCGTGGTGTGACCGTTGTGCTCCGAGCCAAAAGGGTTTTAGGCAATAGTTTTTGGTCAATAAGAGCGTTAAGGAGCGGGCCATCTTGATGCTGATGAAAGGCCATCCAACACACAGACACATCAAGGCTTGTTGCCACTGAATCCAAGGCTTGAAGAAGAATTTTCCAGCGAGGTACATCCAACAGATCCGTTGGTCGCCAACTCAGAACGATGCTCCCGCCTCCAACCCAGGGCTGACTTGGCATTTGCCACACCGGATCGGCAGCCACGCACATCGGCAGCTTCGGCGCCCAAGATTGAGCCAATCGAACCGAGGCATGATCCCGCCAACTCGCAGCAGTACAAAACGGCAGAGCCAAGCGCACAAGCCATCGACTCGTGGATCGGCGTAATGGGCCGAGGCCTTGCCCCCAAAGCACAACCCGACGACGACGCAACCGCGCGAGTGTGATTAATAGCAAGTAATAAATCAGGCTTCGAAAACTCGTGCTGTCTTGAAGAAGACTGCCGCCCCCAAGGATCAGCACATCCGCTTGCAAAACAGCCATCAAACTGAAGCGAAGCGAACGACGATTCACGATGCGGGCGTGTGGTGCGATTCCCTGGACCTCCGCCTGATCATGGGCCGTAATGATCAGTGAGCTTGAAACTGGTAAAGCCTGCAGAAGAACCTGAAGGAGGGCGTCATCACCCAGGTTGTGTTCGCCGTAATACCCACAAAGCAACAACGAAGTCGGTTCGGATCGGGGCATCGGCGTCTTCCCGAACGTTTGATCCATTATCCGTCGATGCGGATTTCTAAACTGCGCCTATGCACTCTTTGTCTCTCGGTACCTGGTGGATCCACGTCGCCTCAGTGATCGAATGGTCTCTAGCCATTGTTTTGATGCAGCGTCGTGGATTGAACGGAATGGCACTGGCCATGCTTCCAGCCCTCGTTAGTGCCATGGCTGCCTGTACCTGGCATTTATTCGATAACGCTGAATCGTTGAGGGGCCTGGTCACCTTGCAGGCTTGGTTCACATTGATCGGAAATTGCACGCTGGCCTTTGCCGCCTGGAAACTTTTGCCCACCAAAACGGCTTAACCATGGAGTTCGATCCAGCTCCGCTGTTCGCGTTGTCTCTGATCCCTTATCTCTGCTTTCTGTATTGGCTTCGCAAAAGCGAAGCGCTGCCAGTTTTGGCACAACGGGGATTTCAACTCACCCTGCTGTTTGTCGGAGTCACAATCGTTGCCGCGATTATTGCGCTGCGTTGTTGTGATGCAGAACTGGTGGACATCGATATGTTGCACGGCGGAGCGGAGGCCTTTCTCACTCTCGCCAACACGGTTTTAGTACTCGGTCTCGTCCTAGACCGTCAAAAAAGGGTGAATAACTCTTAAGAGTCGTGATTCTGGAGTCGTTCTGCTCAGATGATGGGATATCGAACATTGGCCCGAATGTTGCTGACCCACCTCTTCGCGATCACCCCTGCCACCCTCACCTGGTCTCCGAAAGTTGCTCTGGTGATGATCGTGTGCAACGTAATTGCCATCGGCATTGGTAAAGCCACGATTAAGTACCCCAACGTTGGTGCTCAACTACCAAATGCCTCATTCTTTGGCGGCATGAGCCATGCAGCCCTTCTTGGCACAACAAGCCTTGGCCACATCATTGGTATTGGTGCGATCCAGGGCTTAGCCGCTCGAGGAGTGCTCTGAAGATCACTTTTTGGTGATTCATCGAGGGGCATTACGTTCTCCCGAGCTTCAGATCAAATAGCGCAACAGTCGAAGTCCATACCGTTCAAAGCGGTATTTGAACAAGAGATTGGATAAGTCTCGAGCCGATGAGGTTCGGGACAATCCATGAATCATGCGTTCAACCCTCCGATCAGCCGAAGACGAGTCCAATCCCCACCAGGTGCGACGTGCCAATTTTCCGGCAACGCGCCAACGCCAGCCAAACCAACGATGAAGCGCCTGTTCATAGGTTTGACGTACGGCATCGGCTTGATGAGGATTCTCGGAATTCAGTAGTGTTTCAGCGAGAAGATCAGCACTGTCGATCGCATGACGAATACCCTCACCTCCGAGGAGGTTGGCCGTACTCGCAGCATCCCCGACTGCCAATAACGCGCCCGATCCAAGCGACTCTTGTCTGGCTATGGAGCTAGACACCACGCCGCCATGGCGATCCAGTACGGCACATCCTTCAAGTTTGCAGTTGCGAAGCAACGCCTGAAGTCGCGCCAAAAGATCGCTCTTCGAGCCATTGCCATGCTCTGGCGGAAGACAACAAACACCCACCTTGAGGCGATTGTGCTCCATTGGAAAAACCCATCCATATCCATGGGGAATCCAGCGAGTCCCAAGGAAAAAACTGATCCGGTCGAGCCACCGGGCTGAAACGCGATCATCCGCCTGTAAGAGCCACTCAACACCGACGCCCTCCAGCAAAGGATCGGCCGGCGATGGCTGTGGAACAGAGGCTTGTCGCAACAAACATCGCGAAGAGCCTGTGGCGTCAATGACCCATTTCACATGTCTGTGTTGACGACGGCCGTTGACGTGTTGAAGAAGAACATGGGCACCATCTCTGTGGAGCGACTCGATCCGAACAGTGCAGCCCGTTACAACTTCTGCCCCGGCAGCATGAGCACGGGACCACATGGCTGAACGCAATCGACCAAAGTCCAACACCACCCCAAGAGGTTTGGCATCCCACCACTGATGCTCATGTCCGCTCGGATCCAGTAGTTGCCAGCCTGACCAGGTCGCAGACCAAGCAGACTGGGGAATATTGAGCCGTAAAGCCTCACAACGAGACAATGCTGCACTCGAAAAAGAATTCCGATGCGAGT
>QCVM01000060.1:0-8116 GCA_003210375.1 Synechococcus sp. AG-686-B21
CAGCCACCACCAGAGTTGCTAGACAAGACCTCTGGACGTGTCCTGCCGCAATATCTAGGTCAGGCTTTTCATGCAAACGATGCATTCGCAATATTGGCATTGCAATCACTTCTTCAAGTCATACGAGGAGTGCTGAGTTGAGCATTCCTCCCGGAGTGATTACCGTGGCATAGTTCGAGTCGCCATGCCTCTGGCAATACCAAACTGAGTTGTTCCGGCCACTCCACCGCTAGTAATGCACCGATTGCTTTGGCTTCTTCCTCTTCCTGCAGAAATAGTTCATCGGCGGAGGTCGGGTTTTCCAGGCGATAGAGATCGAGATGGATAAGCGGCGGATTCCCGTCCATGTAGTGCTGAGACAAAGCAAAGGTGGGACTAGTAACCGGCTCACCAATCCCCAGCGCTAATGCAATTCCTTGCACTAGTGAGGTTTTACCTGCTCCGAGAGGTCCCCGGAGTAGCAGAATAGCTTCGTTAGGTAGTCGCCGGCCCAGTTCCATCCCTAAGGCGCGTGTGGCCTCTAGGTCAGGCAAATGAATGCTCGAATTAGTAAGTTGGTTCCATCGCGAGCCCGAAGCCTCGGGGCCTCTGCAGAGATTCAAGTTCACATTCTCCCTACGGAGCTAGACACCATGGTGGCAGCGCCCACAACCGCGACCGAGCTGAAGCTTGGAACTGATTGCGTTATTGCTGATATCAACCTTGCCGATTTTGGCCGCAAGGAGCTTGATATCGCCGAGACCGAGATGCCTGGTCTGATGGCATTGCGAGCGAAGTACGGCAAGGAAAAACCCCTGCAGGGTGCTCGGATTGCTGGTTCTCTCCACATGACGATCCAAACCGCAGTTTTGATCGAAACCTTGGAAGAACTTGGTGCCGATGTGCGCTGGGCCTCTTGCAATATCTTCTCCACTCAAGATCATGCGGCGGCTGCGATTGCAGCGGGTGGAACCCCAGTCTTTGCTGTTAAAGGGGAAAGCCTCGAAGAATATTGGGTTTACACCCACCGCATTCTCGAGTGGAGCGATGGCGGAGCTCCCAACATGATCCTCGATGACGGTGGCGATGCCACTGGCCTTGTAATTCTTGGGACCAAGGCCGAGCAGGACATCACCGTTCTCGACAACCCCTCCAACGAGGAAGAAACGTTCCTGTTTGCCTCGATCAAAAAGAAGCTTGCCGAAGATTCCACTTTCTATAGCCGTACGAAAGCAGCGATTCAAGGGGTGACGGAAGAGACCACCACAGGTGTGGCAAGGCTTTACAAGATGCAGAAAAGCGGTGAGCTGCCCTTCCCTGCGATCAACGTCAACGATTCAGTCACTAAGAGCAAGTTCGACAACTTGTATGGCTGCCGTGAGTCGTTGGTCGACAGCATCAAGCGCGCGACCGACGTCATGGTGGCTGGCAAGCAGGCTTTGGTCATTGGCTACGGCGATGTCGGTAAGGGTTCCGCCCAGTCTCTGCGTGGTCTTGGTGCCACCGTCTGCATCGCAGAGGTGGATCCGATCTGTGCACTTCAAGCGGCCATGGAGGGCTATCGCGTCGTCCGTTTGAACGATGTGGTGGATCAGATGGACATCTTCGTGACGGCCACTGGCAACTACCAGGTTATCCGTAATGAGCATCTGGTGAAGATGAAAAATGAGGCGATTGTCTGCAACATCGGCCACTTCGATAATGAAATCGATGTGGCGTCCCTCAAGGAATACAAGTGGGACAACATCAAACCCCAGGTGGATCACATCACCTTGCCAAGCGGTAACAAAATCATCCTGTTGGCCGAAGGCCGTCTGGTGAATCTTGGCTGTGCTACTGGCCATCCCAGTTTCGTGATGAGTAACTCCTTCACGAACCAGGTGTTGGCTCAAATTGAGCTGTTCACCAAGGGCAATGAGTACGGCAAAGAGGTGTATGTGCTGCCCAAGCACCTCGATGAAATGGTGGCCCGTCTCCACCTCGAGAAGATCGGTGTCAACCTCACTGAACTCAGCAAAGATCAGGCTGATTACATCAACGTGCCGGTAGAAGGTCCTTACAAACCCGATCACTACCGTTATTGATTTCGGTTAGTCCCATGGAAGACTTGCGCGGTCATGCGCAAGCTTCATGGGGCTTTCTGATCTCGTCACCCAGTTGCCGGAACTCATCGGTCAAGCCGTAGAGGCCAATCAGTTGCTGGGTTACACCGCAATTTTTGCGGCGATGTTTTTGGAAAATTTGTTTCCACCGATCCCCTCAGAGCTGATCATGCCTCTGGGGGGTTTTTATGTGCAGCAGGGCCAGCTGCAATTGGTGCCGGTGGTGCTGGCGGGCCTGCTTGGCACGGTGTTGGGAGCCTTGCCTTGGTATGGCATTGGCCGATTGATTAACGAAGAACGCATCGAACTGTGGCTGAGTCGCTATGGCCGTTGGATCGGTATTCGTCCGGAAGAACTGGGTCGTAGCCGAAAGTGGTTCAGCCGTTACGGCACTGCGTTGGTCTTTTGGGGACGGCTTGTCCCTGGTATTCGCACCTTGATTTCTGTACCTGCGGGCATCGAAATGATGCCCATCACGCCTTTCTTGCTTTGGACAACAGCAGGGAGCTTGATCTGGACAGCCCTACTCACCGTGGCCGGCATGGTGATGGGAGAGGGGTACAGCAACGTTGAGCTCTGGATCGACCCTGTATCAAAGGCCGTCAAGGTGATCCTCGTAATCGCAGTGCTGGGTGGCGCCATTTGGCTTGGTTTGCGTATTTGGCGCCGCCGTCACTCAACCGATTGAGCCGATGAGGCCTCAGAAGGGGATGTCCTCATCTGAGGCCTGTCCGCCGAAGTTGCCACTCGATTCTTGGTTGTCGCGTTTTGAGCCCAGCAACTCGAGTCGGTCGACACGAATCACCGGTTTGCTGCGCTCTTCGCCGCTACTGCGGTCGGTCCAGCGATCAAGCTTGAAGCTGCCGATGATCCCCAGCAACGCCCCTTTCTTTACGTAATCGGCAGCCACCTGGGCTTGCTTGCCCCAGATTTCAAGGTTGAACCAATCGGGTTCGTCGTCGCGGCTGCGACGATTGACGGCCATGGTGAGATTGGCCACCATGCTGCCGGATTCGAAGTACCGCACTTCGGGGTCGCGGCCAGCACGGCCGACGAGGGTGACGGAATTTACGCCCATTGAAAAATCATCTCCTGATGATGGTTGTCATGATGCGCCACAGATGAAATGGCTGCATTTAAGGGGTTCCACCCGAGCCTCTGGTTGTAACAGGCAGACCCAGAATTCGCTCCTATGATCGACTTCTCTTATCCAAAGTGTTCGTGCTGTTTCGTCGTTTTCAGCTGTCACGTGATATTGGCATCGACCTCGGCACGGCCAACACTCTCATTTATGTCTCCGGTCGGGGCATCGTGTTGCAAGAGCCCTCGGTGGTTGCCCTTGATTTAGAGCTTGGAACAACCCTGGCGGTTGGGGATGAGGCCAAATTGATGTTGGGCCGCACCCCCGGAAATATTCGCGCTGTTCGTCCATTGCGCGACGGCGTCATTGCTGATTTCGATGCAGCGGAACAAATGCTCAAGACCTTTATTGCCAAGGGCAACGAAGGTCGTGGAATCTTGGCGCCTCGCCTAGTGGTGGGTATCCCCAGTGGCGTCACCGGCGTGGAACGCCGTGCCGTGCGCGAAGCCGGCATGGCTGGTGCACGAGAGGTGCATTTAATTGATGAACCCGTGGCGGCTGCGATTGGGGCGGGGCTCCCCGTCACCGAACCCGTGGGCACGATGATCGTCGATATCGGAGGGGGCACAACAGAAGTGGCCGTGCTCAGTCTGGGTGGAACGGTGCTGAGTGAATCAGTCCGGGTGGCTGGCGACGAAATCAGTGATGCGATCGGCGTTTATTTGAAAAAAGTCCACAACATGGTGGTGGGCGAACGCACGGCAGAAGACATCAAGATCCGCATTGGCTCTGCCTTCCCCGACGATGCGTTCGATCAACAATCCATGGACGTGCGTGGCTTGCATTTGCTGTCTGGTCTTCCTCGAACCATCAATTTGAAGGCAGGAGATTTGCGGGAAGCCATCGCCGAACCCCTAAACGTGATTGTTGAAGCGGTGAAGCGGACCTTGGAACGCACGCCCCCTGAATTGGCTGCCGATATCGTCGATCGCGGCATCATGTTGGCCGGTGGCGGCGCGCTCGTACGCGGGATCAGTGATTTGATCAGCCACGAGACCGGCATTTTTGTTCATATCGCTGAAGACCCGCTTCTTTGCGTCGTGAACGGCTGCGGGCAGGTTCTGGAAGATTGGAAGCGCTTCCAGAGGGTTGTAGATACTCCAGAATTTGTCCGGTCAATGGCCAGCATCTAACGCTATGGCCCCTTCGCTTCGGCCTGGCAAGAGCCATTGGAGCGGGTTGGGTCAACTCAGCCCCTGGTTGCTGTTGGTTGCAGGCTTGTTGCTTGTGCGCTTCAGCAAGGGGGCTGGATTTGCTGATGCGTACGCACTGATCACGCGTCCGTTTTGGCCTGGTCCTGCCCAGCGTGAATGGATCGTTTCCGCACGGACTGTGGAGGATCAGTCCCGTTTGCAATTGCTTGAACAAGACAACCTTCGCTTGCGGAACTTGTTGGAGCTTCAGCGCAATGGATCGCGCCAAGACGATGTGGGTGCCCCTGTGATTTCTCGGTCCCCTCGGGGTTGGTGGCAACAGCTTGAGCTCGGCAAGGGTGCACTTCAGGGATTTCAAGCAGGTGATGCAGTGCTCGGTCCTGGAGGCTTGGTGGGACGGATCGCCAGCGTGACGCCGGCAACGGCTCGGGTGCGTTTGCTTACGGCCCCGGGCCATGAGATCGGGGTGTGGCTTCCTCGTTCCCGCAGCCATGGGTTGTTGGTGGGCCGCGGCAGCAGTCGTCTCACCTTGCAGTTCATTGATAAGGATCCCAATGTCAGCCCTGGAGATCTAGTCACTACATCTCCAGCTAGCACCTTGCTCCCACCCAATTTGTCGGTGGGTGTGATTCAGTCGCTGAATGAGCAGGCTGTGCCGGCACCGATAGCGATCGTTCAGCTCATCGCATCGCCGGAGGCGATCGATTGGGTTCAAGTGCGCACTCGTTGAGCATGGCTCGATTGCATCGACAACCGATTTGTGTGGCCTCGTCATTGCTCGTGCCTCTTTTAATGCTGGGTTCTCCGGAGTGGATCAGCATCGATGGCGTGGGACCCGCTTGGGCATTGCTTTGGTTGTTGCCCTGGGCTCTCACAGACGGCCCGATCTCGGGGGCATTCGCAGGGCTGGCGTTGGGGTTGATCTTGGACGGACTCAGCCTTGGAGGAGTCACACAGGTTCCAGCACTGTTGGCCCTGGGTTGGTGGTGGGGTCGGCTGGGGCGTCGGGGGAGCCAGATCCAACGCAGTCTCAATTTGGGTTTATTGGCTTGGCTTGGATCGGTGGGATTGGGGCTGAGTGTTTTGTTGCAAGTGCTGATCCGTGAAGGGGGCAGCTTGGATGCATTCACCCAGAGTTGGGGCTGGCAGACCCTTTGGTGCCAGGCTCTGATGACGGGCCTATTGGCGCCAATGTTGGTGTCTCTGCAGCTGTTGTTTTGGCGTCGGAGAGTGTCTTCATGACGTCGCAACTGACGCGTCGACGCTTGTTGTTGTCTGCGGCGGCGGCTGGCTTGGCGGCTTGTGGGCGGCGGGGCCGTGGTCCCGAACTGAATTTGTGGACGTTGCAGCTGGCGCCCAAGTTCAACCGTTATTTTGCTGATGTAATGGCGGATTGGGCAACGCTGCATCCCCGAGATCCAGTGCGCTGGACGGATCTGCCTTGGGGATCGGTGGAACGCAAATTGTTGGCTGCTGTCTATGCACGCACATCTCCAGACGTGGTGAATTTAAATCCCCCTTTTGCGGCCAATCTGGCCAGCAAAGGGGGGCTGACGGATCTGACGCCCCTGCTGCCATCGGATGCAGCTGAGCGCTACCTGCCATCAGTGTGGCAAGCCTGTCGAGACACAGATTACGGACAGATCGCTGTGCCTTGGTATCTCACCGTTCGGCTCAGTTTGGTGAACCGACAGCTGTTGGATCAGGCCGACATCGCGGCTCCGCCGACGCGCTGGGATGAGATTCCTACCTTTGCCCGGCAGATTCGGGAGCGGACTGGTCGGTATGGCCTTTTCATAACAATGGTGCCTGACGATTCCGCCGAGATGCTGGAAACTCTTGTGCAGATGGGGGTCTCACTGTTGGATTCGCAGCGTCGGTCTGCGTTCTATAGCCCGGCTGGACGTCGGGCGTTCCAGTTTTGGACCGAGCTCTATCAAGAGGGATTGTTGCCTCGTGAAGTGGTTAGTCAGGGCCAGCGACGGGCGATTGAACTGTTCCAAAGCGGGGATCTGGCGATGGCAGCCACAGGGGCGGAGTTCTTGCGCAGCATCCAAACAAATGCACCCGGGGTGGCTGCGGTGACGGAGTCTCATCCTCCGGTGACCGGCGCTGATGGCACCGCCAATGTGGCGTTGATGACGTTGGCAGTACCCCGGCAAAGCACGAGGCAGGCCCTTGCCCTGCAGTTAGCTCTGCTTCTTACCGATGCCACGAACCAGGCGCTTTTCGCCACCGAAGCAAGGGTTCTTCCCTCGTCCGTGGAGGCTTTGGCAATGGTGAGATCGCAACTGCAGAACGAGCAAACCCGCGCGCCTCAGCAGGAACAGATTCGTGATGCTCGCTTGCTGTCGGCCACTACCTTGGATCGGGCACGTGTGTTGGTGCCGGCTTTGCCCGGGATCAAACGGTTGCAAAAAATTCTTTACACCCAGTTGCAACGAGCCATGCTGGGCCAGGTGGACAGTGCCGAAGCGTTAGGAGCAGCGGCCTTGCAATGGGATCGCTATGCAGCGTCGCGCTGGCCCCTCAATGGGCGCAATTCTTAAGACAATCGGCAAACCGCCTGCGCTACAGGTCCTTGCCTCGTGTTCCCATCCCCTGACCGGTAAAGTTTCAACTCGTTAAGCAAGGCGCAGATGACGGGCGAGTTGCTGTCAGCACGAAAAGCAACCGTTCTCGTCGTGGATGACGAAGCTGCAGTACGTCGAGTGCTGGTTATGCGGCTACAGCTGTCTGGTTATCGCGTCATCTGTGCCGAAGACGGCGAGCAGGCATTGGAGTTGTTCCACAATGAAACGCCGGATCTGGTCGTCCTCGACGTCATGTTGCCGAAGCTCGATGGCTTCGCAGTTTGCCGACGGCTTCGGGCTGAATCATGTGTCCCGATTATCTTTTTATCAGCCGTTGAGGCCATATCTGAGCGAGTCGCTGGCCTTGACTTAGGGGCGGATGACTATTTGCCAAAACCCTTCAGCCCCAAAGAACTCGAAGCTCGCATCGCAACGATTCTGCGTCGTGTTGGACGCGGTAACGCCATTGTGGAAAGCCGTGAACTTCCCACTGGTCAGGGTGTGCTTCGCCTCGGAGAGCTCATCGTCGATACCAACCGTCGTCAGGTCACCCGTGGCAGTGAGCGCATCAACCTCACGTACACCGAGTTCAGTCTCTTGGAATTACTGTTTCGCGATCCGGGTCATGTGGTCCCTCGGGCCGAAATCTTGGAGCAGTTGTGGGGCTACCCGCCTCGCCGAGCCGCTGATCTTCGCGTTGTCGATGTTTATGTCGCGCGTTTACGCGGCAAGCTCGAGCCCGATCCACGCAACCCTGAGCTCATTTTGACGGTGCGTGGCATCGGTTATTCGTCTCAGCGTGTGGGCGAAGTGTCTGTTACGGCCTGATTCCCGCAGCCTTTAAGCCTTCGGCCCGGCAAGATAAGCCCGACTGACCTTGCTGCTTTGTCTGAGCTGCGCGATACCCGCCTCGAGAAGGCGAAGACTTTGGAGGAGCTGGGGCAGGGTCCCTATGCGCTGACCTTTCAGCCAAGCCATCGAATGGCTGAACTGCAAACAAGCCATGCTGATCTCCCCAACGGTCAGGAACGTGAAATCAGCGTGGCCGTCGCCGGTCGCGTCATGACCCGCCGTGTGATGGGGAAATTGGCCTTTTTTACCCTTGCAGATGAAACGGGAACCATCCAGCTCTTTTTAGAGAAAGCGGGTCTTGAGGCCGAGCAGGAG
>QCVM01000061.1:0-7463 GCA_003210375.1 Synechococcus sp. AG-686-B21
GGCTTGGTCAGGAATGGTCTCGCAACGTTCCCCAATGTCCGCTAGAGCTCGCGTCAGCAGGTTGGTATATCCCTTCTCCCCGAAGCCAAAAATCATCGAGGCACCCACGTCAAAGGTGTAGCCATTCCGATGAAATGCGCCTCCACTCCCCCCAGGAATGAGGTATCTCTCCAGCACCAGCGTTTTTGCGCCCTTCGCCGCGAGCTGGCTCGCTGTCACCAAACCACCCACACCGGAGCCGATCACGACGGCATCCCATTGCTGCTGATCGCCCAAAGCTTCGAACACCACTAGTGATGACGCTAAGGGGCAGCCTGCGGAGTTGGATTCAAATGATGGATCGGAGGGTTCACCGTGAGGATCACCTCAGACCGCACCGGCCGTCCCAGTGCTGAACTGCAGCGTTGATCAATTTGATGGCGAAGCCCATCGATCCCAAACCCGTCTTGCGGTTGCACAGGGTTGATGTAAACCACCACAAAAGCAGTACGGCCCAGCTGTTGCACGGTGAAATCCATCATCTGCAGCTGAAGTCCCACCAATTGCTGGATCAACACGGCGCGCGTGCACTCCAAAACGTCTTGGTCAGCACTGCAGCCTGCCGCCTGGGCCATCGCTTGACGCAATGCTGTCCAGGGTTCCCGCAACAACACCAAGCTCACCAAAAGCACAAGCAGGGGATCGGCGATCGAGGCGAGCACCGACAGAGGTGTACCGAGCAACAAGGGCGAAGCCAAGAGCGCTAAGCCTGTCGCCAACGTGATCAGGGCATCAATCCGAGCATGACGCGCCTCGGTCTGCAACAACAACGAAACCGATCCAGTGCGCCGCCAATCCCGCTGGTGCCGCCAAGCTAGTAGGGCACAACACCCGATTATAGCAAATGTGTAAATAGCCACTGGTTCAAGCCGCAGCGGGGCAATGACCGCACCACCCCACCAGGCAATCAAGGTGCCTACAGCGCTGCTAAGGCCAAAACCGATCACCCCCAACAGCACCAGGGATCGAAACAACACATAAAGAGCCTCCTTCCCTTCATAGCCATAGGGCCAGCCCCGATCTGGGGGCGCACCACGTTTCTGCAGATGCGACTCGCCATGAAAGATGAGCCCACCAAGACCGCTGAATAGAGCCCATCGAGCAAAAGACCGGACGACCCTGTCAGCACATGGGCTGACAAACCAGCCAACGCCATCACCTCATTGGCCCAAACCCCAAACCGCAGGGAGCGCAGTTCAAAACATCGGGCCGAAGCGGTGGAGTGGGTTATGCCAGCAACGGTTCTCGGATGAGCGCACGAATTGGCTCAAGATCAGCCAAGGCTCGATCGCGATAACCGCCGTATCGGGCTCGTTTATCGCGAATCCGTTCGGGGAGTTCTGGCAGCAGCCCGAAATTGGGGGGCATGGGCTGGAACTTCTTGGTAGGCGCTTCGCTCAAGAAGTGGGTGAGAGCACCACCCATCGTGGTGTTCGGCAACGCAATGGGATCCAACCCCCGCACGAGACGAGCCGCATTGGTTCCCGCCAGCCAACCTCCAGCAACGGCCGCCGCATAACCCTCTGTTCCCGTGATCTGCCCCGCAGCCAACAGATGCCGGCGGCTGCGGAACTGCAACGTTGGCTCGAGCAGCTGGGGCGATTCGAGGAAGGTGTTGCGATGCATCACCCCAAAACGAACAAATTCCGCCTGGGCTAAACCGGGGATCATTTGTAAAACCCGCTTCTGTTCACCCCATTTGAGGTTGGTCTGGAAGCCGACAAGATTCCACAAGCGACCGTCCTTGTCTTCCTGACGCAGTTGCACAACGGCATAGGCACGTTTCGCCCTTCGCACGTCACGGTCGTTGACGTCTCCCCAACGGGGATCCCAAAGACCAATGGGCTTCAGAGGCCCGTAGCGCATGGTGTCTTCACCACGGCGGGCCAACTCCTCAATCGGCAAGCAACCCTCAAAGAATTTGGCGCTCTCCTGATCGAAATCCTTGAGTTCCGCTTGTTCGGCGTCCAGCAAAGCCTCACGGAAAGCGAGAAACTCTGTTTTGTTCATCGGGCAATTGATGTAATCCGCGTCGCCCTTGTCGTAACGACTCGCGCGAAAAGCCAAATTGAGATCAATGCTGTCGCCATGGACGATGGGGCTCGCTGCATCGAAGAAATGGCAGTCATCTCGACCGGTGAAACCCCGCAAATCATTTGCAAGGGATTCACTCGTTAAGGGGCCCGTCGCCAGCACGGTGACGGCATCAACATCCGGCAGAGCCAGCTGCTCACGACGTTCAATCGTGACCAAGGGATGTTGATCGAGGATTTCAGTTAGCGCAGCGCTGTAACGACCACGATCGACGGCGAGAGCACCACCAGCCGGGACGGCATGATCATCAGCCGTGCGAATCACGAGAGAGCCCAACCGCCGCAACTCCTCTTGCAACAAACCGGCTGCACGATCGCTACTCAGGGCACCAAAACTATTGCTGCACACCAATTCAGCAAAATCGCTGCTGTGGTGAGCCGGCGAGCGACGTACCGGCCTCATCTCAACCAAGGTGACAGGTATGCCTGCACAAGCGACCTGCCATGCAGCTTCAGTACCGGCAAGCCCAGCCCCCAACACGGTGACGGATCGATCGTTGGGCAATTGAGCAGGCGAGGCAGTCCTCAGCCTAGGAATGAATGTTTAAAGGGCCTGAATCAGGCGCGGCTACGTCTGATCAAGAGCTGAACTTGTCCCACTGCAGCGCGACCGATGTTGAAGGCTGCCCAGCTCAGCGCCGCAAGGATTGGAGCGATCACGAGAAAGACACGAGCATCGATGCCCAGTACCTGACCAGTGGTAATCACACTGAAGGCCGAGTAACCGACGATGGCAAGGATCAGAACCAGGCCAAGAGCAACTCGGACCATGCTTGGAACAGGTAAATGCGTTTGGTGATCTTACGGACAACACGCCAGATATCGAGACTTTTCCTTCCAGCTGATCCATTTCGATGCAATCAATCCGGATGTTGAGCGTGCAATTGAGCCAAATCTGCGTAACGGCGAGCATGGGCGTGTTGCTCCTCCACGCAGTCCAAAGAGAGTTCACGACAGACCTTGGCCGGAATCCCCATCACCATCGTCCTTGCTGGGACGTCTTTGGTCACCACAGAACCTGCCGCCACGAGGGCACCCGCCCCAATGGTGACGCCGTTTAAAACGATGGCGCCAATCCCCACCAAACAGCCATCTTCCAAGGTCGCCCCATGGATCACGGCGCGGTGACCGATGGTGACCTCTTGGCCAATCCACACCGGTTGCCCCGGATCGCCATGCAGCACCGCACCGTCCTGAACATTGCTGAACGCACCGATCGTGATGGCCGCCATGTCCCCCCGTGCCACCGCCGTGGGCCAAAGACTGCTTCCATCCGCCATCGAAACGGCGCCGATCACAACAGCACTCGCAGCCACCCAAGCGGATGGCGCTATCGAGGGATTGGGCCACGGGACCTGCGCTGGCATGGCTGGGATGTCGTTGCCCATCAGTCTCATCGTTGATGGCAGACCAAGTGATACTCTCCACTGGTGCCGAAATGGCACGCCCAAGCGGGCAAGGGTCGCTAGCTCAGCGGTAGAGCATCCGGCTTTTAACCGGCTGGTCCTGAGTTCGAATCTCAGGCGACCCATTCTTACGGAATGATGCCGTCTCAAGACGCATCGTCCTTCCCCTTTTTAAGGCTGTTAGAAAGCCTCAACTTCATAGTTCTGGTCAACGATTTCGAATGGCTTATTTCATCTTTTTCGGAGTCACGATCTTGTTAGCTCTTTTGGGAGGTCTTTTCTCAAGAGCAGCTGCAGAGCGCTTCTGGATGTAATCGCAACGCGTGAATCACTACGACCTTGTTGTTATCGGAGGCGGGCTTGGCGGATGCAGTCTGCTGTCATCACTCGAGAGGCTGGGATATCAGGGTCGCGTTGCATTAGTGGAAGCCGGGCGAGGTCCGGGAGGACGAACGGCGAGTCGTCGCAGTCGAACCGACCCACAGTGGTGCATCAACCATGGCGCTCCGGCCATCCGCCTGAGTGAATCCCTTCCAGCCGCGGTAGATGCCCTGCTGGACCCGTTGCGACGTGAGGCCATCCTGCAACGCGTCGTCAATGACGAGGTGGCGATCGATGCAAACGGCCAAATCGTGGCCGTTGATCCGACATTCTCATCTCATGGCCATTGGTGGACCGGCAGTCCCGTTATGGCGAGTATCTGTGATGCCCTGCTTGCACGCAGCTCAAATGATTTAGCGAGCCATTTCGGCACAAGGGTCCGATGGCTGAAACGCACCCCAGATTATTGGATGCTGTCGGATGAATCCAAGGGCTGGCAACTCCAGGCCAAACGCCTGGTGCTGAGTGGCAACTTGCTAGCCCATCCGCGCTCACTGGCAATGCTCAAGTGGGACGATGTTCCCCTACGAACCGCTGTTCCCGAAGGAGACGACCCTGAGTTAGACGAGGTTTTAACCACCCTGGAGGCCAGCGCATCCACGGTGCGCTGGAACCTAATGCTCGATTTAGGGGACGTGCCTTTAGTGCAACCTGAATGGCCCTGGCAAATCTGGCTGACTCCAGAAGCACAAACTCGCTGGGGAGTGGAGCGAATTGTGCTGCATCGGCAATCCGATGCTCGGCTTGGGTTGGTGATCCATGGGTTGCACAACGGTGCAACGATCGATCCCAGTACCCAGCCTGCATTGCTGGAATCCGAGGCGAAACGCTTAGAAGCTGTCTTACCTGAACTCCTCGTGGCGTGGCCTGGCCTCAGGAAGGCCTTGGAATCAGCTCGATCCATGGGCGTGATGCGCTGGGGAGCAGCACAACCTCTTCATCACCCCGTACCCAGTCATTTGCAATGGTGTCACCAGAGCGCTGTTGGATTTTGCGGCGACTGGATTGAGGGCTCTCACTTCGGGACAGGCGAAGGTGCAATCCGCAGCGGCGTTGCTCTTGCAGAACGACTGACCGCCGACAGTTAATCTGGTGAGGTGCCGGGGAGTGGCGCAGTTTGGTAGCGCGCTTGCTTTGGGAGCAAGATGCCGCAGGTTCGAATCCTGTCTCCCCGACTCGCTAACAAGTCAGCCCCCAACTGACATCTCCGCCGCTCCGCAAGGGGCGGTTTTTTATTGCTCATGGGTGGGTGTGCCAAAGCGGTGCCAAAACACTTCTAGTCAGCGACTGTTTTTGGCACGACTTTCTGAGCATCTGGTGATCTGTATTGACAGGATTTGATGATCAGTTCGGAATCGATTCACTGAATCTCAGGTTGAGGCTGGAGCTGTTGTCAGCCTTCTCACAGAGAAAGACGTCCAGTCGCCGAGCTGTGATGCCACTCACTCAAAAGGATAAATTTCATTAGCTCTTATGGGTCACAACAAGTCCTGAGACAAGGTCAGTAGTTACACCCAACTCTGGAGGAAGTTCTTCAAAACAGTCACGGACGGAATTCAGAGGCTCAATCATCTGAGGCCTGACGGAAACAAGCTTCTCCTCACTCGCCCAAATTCCAACAAATCAAAAACGATGATCACCTGTTTTTGCCCTGTAAGAATCCAACATCCCCTCAGTAGAAACCCATTCCTCTACTGCAGCGATGAACTTGTCCTCACAACCCTCTTTCAAAAGCACCCGGACGCTATTGAGGAACTGGGCTGCCACTTGAAATCTCTAATAAGAGTGTTTATCGCCAACTCATTCGAAAAGTGATGTTACTGAAATCACTCAAAACAATGTGTGATACTTGTGGCAGAGAGATTTACTTCAATTAGCGTAGACGAAGGATTAGTCATTTTGCCTGAATTACTGCTGTTATTGCAGTTACGCCAATAATGTATTCAAGGAGCAAGAGTCTCACACGCGTTCGCGTGCTAGACCAAATCGCTGATGCAGATTCAAAGAATTACAGCAAGACAGAGGTCCACGTAGCACAAAATTAGAAACAAATTATTATTAAAGCCACTATCTCTAGAACCGAATTCTTGATTTAAACAATTCTAGAAAATAACTTGATCATGAATACAATGAAAATTCGAGCTGATTCTAAACATTGGCAAAGTCTTGAGTTCCGCACAATAAAGTTCTACATAAAATTAGCCAAAAAAGAATGGTATTGTCTTAATTTTTAAAAATATTGTATAAACAAATAAGGCGAAATACTCATTGCGGAAAAAAAATAAATCGAAGAAGGTGATTCCTTAAGGGATCATCTTTTGGCAATTGGATACGAATTGAAAACCACTCCAGGGCGTGGAGAAGGTGTGTTCTCAACAAAATCATTTTCGATTGGTGAAATCGTGATGGTTGGTGTCATTGAAAAGGAATTAAAAGCGAATCACTCCCATGCTTCTCAAGTCTCTGCTTCGAGGCATGTTCAGCATGGTGGATTAATCAGCAAGGTGAATCACTCATGCAGCCCTTCGTGCGGCATTTCAGTAAACGAATCTGGCGCTCATGATTTCATTGCCTTCAGGAGTATCGACAAAGGCGAAGAAATCACATTCGATTACGCCATGAGAAATTATTCAATCGAATTTTTTCCAAATCCTTGCTTATGTGGAGAATCAGAATGCAGAAAATCTGTTAACGGATGGAAAGGATTATCCTCAATAAAGAAACTTGAGTACAATGGATTCATTGCTCCATATCTTTTAGAAATGGATAAAAATTAACTTCTTACAAATCAGAGGCTCATTCAATCGCAGACTAGTTGAGAGATGAAACCACACTGACCCTTCTCATCTTCGCCTAGACCATGTGATCACATGGAAGCCCCGTCTCAAGGCGGGGCTTTTATTGGAACTTAACTGCATGCCCAAACAGGAATGAGCAGCGCACGACAATGAACCATGAGCAAGCACCGCTGTCGTCTTGCTGCTCTGACTTCTGAGACAGGCACTGAAGAGTAAAGAACGGATGACTCCGAATTAGTACTTATACCTAGCAGGCAACGCCCAAACTTGAGAAGTAAATATACCCAAGCACTATTACTTAGAAGATGCTTGATGTTGGTTTACGGGTAATGCCTGCACAATCCCAGGGACAGAATAGCATTATGTTATGCGGCCTAATTGATGACTAAATCACCAGACTTTCCATCCTTTGATTCACTACCCGTGCCAGAAGGACGTGAGGCATATTTACAGGATGTGTGGCTAAAATCTCGACTATTTTATCTGCGCATGACACACCCTGTTGATGATGTTGTTGCTCTCATGGAAGAATTCGAGACAGGCGTCACACTGAAATGCGATAATTGGAAATAGTTCAGACATATCGAAATCACAAATAATACAATGGGTAGAGATTAACTATATAGTTGAAAAATCCAAGAACTATTATTGAGGCTTTAGTAGATGTAGCAAACAGAATTGATTATCAACGTTGCAGCAAGACCACCTCGCCATAGAAAATTGCCATCACACCAACAGAAGCAGCA
>QCVM01000062.1:0-7064 GCA_003210375.1 Synechococcus sp. AG-686-B21
GCGGATAATTTCCGGTGCAGGTCCACGGTGATGTTGAGAATTCTGATGAAGTTGCGGAAGTTACTTACCCTCAAATCAACCTGATGGTTCAGATCCATTCAATGCAGCTCAAAGCCGGCCTGATCAGGATCCTGACCCTCGGATCAGCTGTAGCGCTGTTGACAGGTGTTGCACACTCTGCAGTCCAGGCGGAGGCAGCATCACCATTGTCGGCTCAAGCGTCCGTTGCCTTGACACCTGCATTCAATCCGGAGGACTACAACCCTGCTGTTCTGCACATTCAATTCACTTCGCTGCCAACAGGTAGAACCACACCCTCCGGTGGCGATGCATTTCTGGATATGACGCTGATCCCTTCGTCGGGGACCTTGGAGGGTGTGCGTGTCGAGCTGACGACCAAAGATTTCCGCAACCAGTTGCGTAATTTATATATCCAGCTGTCGCGACAAGATTCCCTCAATGTGGACGATCCGAATTCACCATCACGTCAGCTACATGCACTGTTATTTGAGTCATTAACTCCGATACTTCAGCGGGAAAAAGTCACCACGTTGTTGATCGCTGCTGATCGCGGTTTGCAGGCAGTTCCATTTGCAGCCCTCAGTGATGGTCAGCGTTATTTCGGCGACCGCTATGCCTTCTCGATTACGCCGTCTTTGGCACTAACCGATTTGAGTACCTCCGGCGATCCTGGCCAACGGCGCTTGGCATTGGGTGCATCTGAATTCCAGGGATTGGCGGCACTTCCATTGGTTCCCCAGGAACTGGATCGAATTGGTACGGAGGCTAATAAGGATCTGTTCTTGAACCAAGAGTTCACGCCGGATCGTTTTCTCAAAAAGGCGGGTGAATCGGTTTACAACCAACTTCATGTAGCAACTCATGCGGAATTCAAACCGGGTGGTCCTAAGGCCTCACAGTTGCATTCAGGCGTTGGTCCGATATCCATGGATGAAATGGTCAAGCTCCGCTCAGAGCGCCAAGGGGTTCCTTTGGATCTTGTGGTGTTCAGTGCCTGTCGCACCGCACTCGGTGACGCCAATGCTGAGTTGGGTTTCAGTGGCCTTGCCTTACAGGCTGGAGCACGCAGTGCGGTGGGAACACTTTGGTATGTCGATGACGTGGTGACGTCGGCCTATTTCGTGCAGATGTATCGCTATCTCGATCAGGGCGTTCCAAAGGCGGAAGCGATGCAATTGACCCGTCAGGCGTTTATACGAAACCTTGTCCGTCTGGATGGTGATCGGGTGATGGGTGTTAACGACCAACCTTTGTTGTTGAACCTCACCCCCTCTCAGCAGCGTCGCATCAGCTCTGGTGCGAACAATCCTTTTTTCTGGGGCGGCATCGAATTGATGGGATCCCCTTGGTGATGGCTCGTTGTTGAGTTAGGTAGATCTCTAGAAGCGATCCCAACGGAAGTGAGTGAGCCATTCGTTGGTTTTATTGCGTGATGGTTCAGGTTCAGATACGGCAGCGCTAATCAGTTCAGCGGTGATGGCGGCCAACAGCACTCCATTGCGGTGATGGCCTGTGGCGAGCCACAGCCCTGGGATTGGACCTTCTCCAAGAAGAGGACCTTGATCGGGCGTGCAGGGTCTGAATCCCCACCAGCGTTCCATCGGCGGCCATTGGCTGGCCTCGGGCAAAAGAGAGGTAATCCCTTCTTGCAGTTGGCTTTGTCCATCAGGGGTGAGCCCGCTTTGAAATCCTGCATTGCGTTCGCTGGTCGCGCCGACGACCACTAAGCCGTCCTCCCTCGGAACTAGATAGGTTCCGGGGCCAAAGATCACGCGTTTTAGCGCTTTGCGCGGCCCTTGCAGCGAGAGCATTTGGCCTTTCACTGGGAACACTGGAAGTTCTGGGACTAGTTTTTGGCTCCACGCACCGCTGCATAAAACCGCTCTTCGGCAGGGATGGTGTTGGACCTCTCCTTCAGCTGTCTGCAAGGTGATCTCATGAAGCTCGTGGGTTTCGCTGTGGCGACTGAGGGCCTTAACGTCTGCCCCCTCCAGGAACTGAACACCTAGTGAGACGCATGCCTTTTCAAGGGCTCGCATCAGTTGACGGCGGTTGTCAATCTGACCGTCCTGCTCAAACAGCAGCCCTGCTTGCCAGCGAGGGCCTAGACCGGGTATCTCCCGTTCCAGAGCTGTGCGGTTGAGTGATTGCCCTAGGGCGGCGGTTGGATATCTCTTGCTGTCGGCCTCCGTAGCGAATGGCACCACAATTCCACTCATTCGTAGGCCACAGGTGAGCCCGCTGTCATGTTCGATCTGGGCGACCCATTGCGGGATTAGCGCAAGGCTTTGCTGCCCGAATGTCAACAATTGGCCGCTCAGTCCTTCTGCATGGGGTGCCAGCATTCCTGCCGCGACGAAGCCTGCGGCCTCATTTCGATTGCGGCTCATAACGCGGACTGCATGGCCACATCGGGCCAATTGATGGGCGATGGCCAGGCCCATGAGCCCTCCCCCCAGCACGACGATTGGTGTTGTGGTCATGGTTTGCAGCGCAGCGATTTGAAACCGTTGTTCAGCAGACGGTTCAGGCCGCTCAAGGCAGATGGAAAATCAGCTGTTGCAGGCTTCATGCTGTCCATTGGCCCATGTCAATCCTGATGAGGAGGAGCCTGGTTCCATAGGATTCAGACAACAGCTTCATACCGCGGACGTATGGCCGACGCAGCAACCCAACAACCCTGGGAGGCCGTTATCGGTCTTGAGACCCACGTGCAGCTAGGCACGGACAGCAAAATTTTTACAGCTGCGTCGACCACCTTTGGCGACGAGCCCAACACTCACATCGACCCCGTTGTCTGCGGTCTGCCGGGCACTCTGCCGGTGCTGAATCAGAAGGTTCTCGAGTACGCCGTGAAGGCAGCGATGGCCTTGAATCTGAACATTGCAGAGCACAGCAAATTTGATCGAAAACAATATTTTTATCCCGATCTACCCAAGAACTACCAGATCTCTCAGTTCGATGAACCGATTGCAGAAGAGGGTTGTATTGAGGTGGAGGTGGCCGAGAAAGGTAAAGACACTTACCTCAAAACGATTGGGATCGAACGACTTCATATGGAGGAGGACGCAGGCAAGCTTGTGCACGCTGGCAGTGATCGCCTGGCCGGTTCGACCCATTCATTGGTCGATTACAACCGCGCTGGCGTGGCCTTAGCCGAAATCGTGAGCAAGCCTGACCTTCGCACAGGCCGTGAAGCTGCGGAATACGCCTCTGAAATTCGGCGGATTATGCGCTACTTGGGTGTGAGCGACGGGAATATGCAGGAGGGCTCCCTCCGCTGCGACGTCAATATCTCTGTGCGTCGTGGTCCAGATTCTCCCTTTGGCACAAAGGTGGAGATCAAAAACATGAATTCCTTTTCCGCGATACAGAAGGCTGTTGATTACGAGATCAAACGCCAGGTGAAGGCCTATGAGGCGGGCGAGCCCGTGGTGCAAGAAACCAGGCTTTGGGATGAAGGCAAGCAGCTCACCAAAAGCATGCGTAGTAAGGAGGGCGCCAGTGACTATCGCTATTTCCCGGACCCCGATCTGGGTCCGATTGAAGTGAGTCCCGAACAGCTCGAGGGCTGGCGGGCTGAATTGCCTGAGCTGCCTGCGGCGAAACGTCATCGCTATGCCGACGATATGGGCTTATCCCAATACGACGCACGTGTGCTTACCGATGAGCGCCAGATGGCGGATTACTTCGAGGCGGTTGTGAATGCTGGAGCTGACGCCAAGTTGTCGGCGAATTGGATCACCGGTGATCTGGCGGCCTACGTCAACAGCAATCGCCTCAGTTTTGCCGTGTTGCCGTTCCGTCCAGAGCAGTTGTCGGAAATGGTTCAGCTGATTGATGGCGGAAAGATCAGCGGAAAGATCGCCAAAGAAATCTTGCCGGAACTGTTGGAGAAGGGTGGATCACCTAAGGCGATTGTCGATGAACGCGGCCTTGGAATGATTAGCGACCCGGCGGCGATCGAAGCCATCGTCGATGAGCTGTTGGCAGCCCATCCTGAGGAAGTTGAGGCCTTCCGTGGCGGTAAGACCAAGTTGCAGGGCTTCTTTGTTGGTCAACTGATGAAGAAGACCGGCGGTAAGGCCGATCCCAAGTTGGCCAATCAAATTTTGAGCCAGAAACTTAAGGGCGGATGACGTCCTCCAGCGCCATTCCGGATGCCTGGTGCAAGTGGCTCATCCATAACCGTGATCGTGGTTGTGTTCGTCAGGAGATTGTTGAACGCGCCGTCGCCCAGGGATATTCCTTGGTGGCGATCAATTCTGTGCTCGACACCCCTGTTGATCATGAAGCAGAACTGACCTCGTCCGATGTACTGAACCCACCGGCCTTATCGCAGTGGTTTAACGCGCCGATTACGGATCCCCAGCATCAGCATCGGGCTGTTCGCGTGGAGACGCCCTTCGCCCAGTTGTATGAACTGCCGTCTCTGGTGTCGTCTCAGGAATGTCAAGAGTTGATAGAGGCGATCAACTCGGCGTTATTACCGTCCACCGTGACTCGTGGGAGCAAGGACTACCGCACGAGCCGCACCTGCCATCTGCGTCGTTACCATCCCGTGCTATCCCGTCGCTTGGATCAACGCTTTGCGGAGTTATTGGGAGTTGATCTACGGTTTTCGGAACCTATTCAGGGGCAGCGATATGACCCTGGTGAGTATTTCAAACAACACACCGATTGGTTTGCACCTGGCACTAAAGAGTTTGATCTAAATACCAGCAATGGTGGGCAGCGAACCTGGACGGTGATGGTGTATCTCAATACCGTTGAATCTGGGGGTGAGACGTTGTTTCAATATCTGGATCAACGTTTTACCCCACGACCCGGATTGGGTTTAGCTTGGAACAACCTTCATGAAGATGGAAGCCCAAACCGAAATACATTACATGAAGCTATGCCGGTTGATCTTGGGAGCAAATGGGTGATTACAAAATGGTTCCGAGAGCGAACGGGGCGAAATGGTTAGCTAGAAGGATTTATACGTCAAGGTGATGTGTTGATCAGGCTTGATCAACAAATTTTTTTGAGTCGCTGAAGATCAGACGATTGATTTAAGTATCGACATCCTAGACATGTTTCTATTCATTCAATTACTTGGTTAATTTGCTTTGAGCAGTGCATCTAGTTGATCGTGTAGACCGTCAATCAAGCCGCTGTTGTTGATCACATGATCTGCGCGATGCACCTTGTCGTCGATCGGCCATTGCGCCTCGATGCGTTGCATCGCTTCGGCTTCCGTGCAGTTGTTGCGTGCCATCAAGCGTTCTTTTTGCTGCAACGCTGTGCAATGGACCACCCAAATCTCGCTGCACCACTCCTCCAGACCCGCTTCAAATAGAAGTGGAATCATCAGGATCACGATCGGAGCTTCTGGCAACGTTTGAAGTGCTTCCTCAAAGCGTTGTTGCACGATTGGATGGATGAGTCGCTCAAGCCAGCTCCGTTCGTTGGGATCGTTGAACACAATCGAGGCCAGGCCAACGCGGTTGATGTCTGCAGTCCCATCCTTTTTGATGCGTTGGCCGTAGCGTGCCACAACAGCGCTGCTCGCAGACGTGCCTGGCGCGAGGGCCTCGCGTGCGTAGAGATCTGCATCCAGCACTGGACAGCTGCGTGCCTCCAGCAACGACGCCACACTGCTTTTGCCGCTGGCAATTCCACCGGTGAGCCCGATGCGTCGTTGGGGTGGCCAATCGCCAAGCGTCATGGTGGCGGTGGAAGATGTTTGAAGTCTCTCTTGCCGACCCGGCTGAAGCGATGGCTTGTATTTGGTCTCCCATCGATGGTGGGGTTACGGCGCCGAACGGTTTTGAGGCGGCAGGGGTTGTCGCGGGCCTTAAACCCTCCGGGCGGCCAGATTTGGCCTTGATCCTTGCCCCGGAGGACGCGGTGTGTGCGGGCACGTTCACCACGTCCGTAGTGCGGGCCGCTTGTGTTGATCTCTGTGCGGAGCGGATCTCCAGTCGAGACGGTCGGACGCGAGCCGTGTTGATTAACTCGGGTCAGGCCAACGCCTGCACCGGAGATCGTGGGTTGTTGGATAGTCAGCGAGCGACGCAGGCCGTTGCAGACCAGCTGGGCCTTGATCCGGAGTCAGTGCTGATTTGCTCCACCGGTGTAATCGGCGTACCAATCCCAATGCCAACACTGTTGTCTGGCTTGGGGGCTCTGATCGCCGCCTTGTCGGATCGCGGTGGGCCTGCGGCTTCGCAGGCGATTCTCACCACAGATCTTGTGGAGAAACAGGCTGCTGTTCAGGTCGAGCTAGGGGGGCGGAAGGTGCGGATTGGCGGGATGGCTAAGGGCTCTGGAATGATCCATCCGAACATGGCCACGATGCTCGGCTTCTTCAGTTGCGACGCAGGCATTGGTGCTGGCATTTGGCGTGGCATGGTGCGCCGTGCGGTCCAGCGCTCGTTTAATGCCATCACCGTGGATGGCGACACCAGCACGAACGACACGGTGTTGGCCTTCACAGCTGGAGAGCCACTGGCTGTTGAACACCATGCAGATTTGGAGGCAGGCCTCACAGAGGTGATGCAGCAATTGGCGAAGGCAATTGCGCGCGATGGCGAAGGGGCCACCTGCTTGATGGAAGTTCAGGTGAATGGTGCTGTGGATGAGGCAACGGCCCTACGCGTTGCCCGCACCATTTGTGGTTCATCCCTTGTGAAAACAGCCGTGCATGGCCGAGATCCAAATTGGGGTCGGATTGTTGCGGCGGCCGGTCGGGCTGGTGTCGTTTTCGATCCCGATGCTGTGGAGCTTTGGATTGGCCCCCATCAGTTGATGGATCAGGGACAGCCAGTCGTTTTTGATCGGGCAGCGGCCAGTGATGCCCTTCGCCAGGACATCGTTCAGATCCGCCTGGCCATTGGTCAGGGTTCTGGCGAGGGTTGCGCTTGGGGTTGCGATTTATCGGATCAATATGTACGTATCAATGCCGATTACACGACTTAAGTTATAATTAATGTAATAGGGTTTGGTCTCTTTTTGATTCAGATTGGCAGCAACTGTTTTGGTGACTCTATAGTCTTTTT
>QCVM01000063.1:0-6886 GCA_003210375.1 Synechococcus sp. AG-686-B21
ACTTTTTTGTAGGGACGGGTACCAATCACGGCTCTGCAGTGTTCCTGCTGATTAAACCGTTCCATGGATGGTCGTCTTGACGAACCACGCACCATGGGATTGTTCACTCTGAACTTTTCCGATGTCCAACGTCCGTGACAGGATCAACGCGCACCTGCCTGTTGTCCTCAAACTTGTCAACACAGTCGCCCTCGTTGTGATCGCTCTCTCCAGTGTTTGCGCTGCTGATTCCCTGAAGGAAATGTCAGGCAAAGGTGCAGCACCAGCCGCCGTGACCGAGGCCAACTGAATCTGCCAATCAAGGGGAGCGCTCAGCTCCCTTTGTGCTTCGACAACGTTGTGTATTAAGTCAAGAAACTCTGTAGTCATCAGCACAACCTTGTTGCTGGGTTTGGCGACCAAAAATGATCTTTGATGACGTGACTGCACCTTCGACCTGACAGCTGAATCTGGGTATGAGGAAAGCCAGCTGAACGGAATATAAGGTCCCAGCAGGGTTGCAGACAACTTGATATTGATGCCACAAGTTGAATGTCACCTTCACTCTGTAGAACTCAATCCCACGGGCAATGTGAGTGCCATTTGAATGCTTATGTCGCCACGCTTGCGATTATCGGCTGATGAGGTACAAGTGGTTATCACTCTGAAATGTGATTGTGTTTGTCACAACTTTTGGTCAAAAAGGTGGCGTAGCGAAAACCTGTACCAGCATTCATCTCGCAGCGCATTGGGCCAATGCTGGTCGCTCTGTTGTGCTTGTTGATGCCGACCGGAATCGATCAGCCACTGCCTATGCATCCAGAGGCCTACTTCCATTTGCTGTTGTGCCGATGGAAGCTGCTGCAAAAGCAACACGACACTCGGACATTGTGGTGACTGATGGTCAGGCCAGTAGTAATGAAGAAGAGCTGAAGAATTTAGTGGAGGGTTCGGACTTTATTGTTCTTCCGACCACTGCGCAAAGCCGATCGATTGAGTTGACTGTCGAGATGGCTTGCATGCTTAATAAGTTCAATATTCCTTATGCAGCACTGATCGTGAAGGCTGATGCAAGAAAAAAATCGTCTATTCAAGTTGCTAGAGATGTCTTGCAGGGTTTTGATATTGAAGTTCTCCGATCGGAAATCCCGCTCTTAAACGCGTTTGAAAATGCAGAAACGGAGGGTGTCACTGTTGATCGTGCCGTTACAAAAGATGGACGCTCTGATCGGCGACGGATGTCTGGGTTTTATGCCTATTCCAAAGCATGTGATGAAATTGAAATTCTGATGCCGCAGAGAAAAGTCATTCCAATGCCAATCGGTTGGAATGTTTCTCGATTAGAGGATCGTTGCGCTTAAGCGCATTGCGTTCGGCAGGCTTGTGTTCGGTTTAGCCAAAGCCAAGGTTCGATAGTCGTGATCTCACGGCAACGCTGAGAAACTCAACACGATCGCTGGCCGGGTCATACAAGGTGTAATTCTCTCCAGAACCGATTCCGATCACACTGCGTTTGGGTACTGCCTGTTCGCGTTGTTGTTCGCCTGTGGGATCTTTCACTTTGGACTGAATTTGCCCCCCTGTGAGTTGCAATCGGAATTGCTGGCCACTGTGAGCGGTGAACAGTCGGTTCACATCCAGGCGCGTTAGCCGATCCAAAAGGATTAAGGGAGAGGTGGTTTCCTTCAACGGATCACCAACATCGGCTGAACTGCCATGGATCAGTCCACAGTCCAGTTCGATGAAGCCGAACTGCAGCGATGCCAGCCAGTTGATGTGATCCTGGCTTACGGCTTTACGCAGGTGCTGCATCGTGGTTGCACCGTCAGTATCGGATCGAACCTCTGCCTTTTGGTCACCGCGGTAGCCGTAGTCGACCAATAGTTGCTCTTCCCACCATCCATAAATGCAATTGGGCTGCAGATCGCTGCGCTTGGGTTGGCGTAATCGTGTTAACAGCGCATCGCAGTTGCGCTCAGGACTGATCATGTTGCCCAATACAAATAAATGTGCCGCGCCGCGCTGTTTTTTTATGTCGGCTTGGATCTGCTCGTAGAGATCAAGATCCCCACGCAGTCCACTCACTAGGGCCCAGCGTTCCATCATCGCTCGCACACGTGGTTGGCATCTTCGGCGCGCTCGGCATATTCGAAGCCATGGCTTAGTCGCCAAGCAAACACGTCGGGCAATCCCGCCTTCACAATTGCCTGGCAGGTTTTGGCCACGTCATAGTCCACCTCGCGAATGCTCACGTCGCCCGTGTTGTCGTCATGGACGACGTAGGTGGCCTTGGTGTTGCCGTGCCTTGGTTCTCCGACGGAGCCAGCATTCACGATGCGGCGCATCGGCAGTGTCATCTCCTGTTCTGTCGCTGGCCCATTGCCGCGTTGCTGCACGCTGACGCGGATTGAACCACCGTTGAGTTCCCGCACATAGGGCTGATGGGTATGACCACAGAACAAGGTTTCAGCTCCTGCCGTCTCCACCCGCTCCAATGCGGCAAAAGCATTCATGTCGGGCAGCAAATATTCGTGCTGGCTATTCGGACTTCCGTGCACGAAGAGCAACTTGTCCCTGCGCAGGCTGATCGGCAATGTCGCGAGGAATGCTTTGTTGCTGTCCGTTAGACGGTCCGCTGTCCAGTGATGGGCGTGATGCCCCCGTCGCTCGGCCAACTGGGAGGGATAGCTGCATTCACAGGCGTTGAGGCCATCAATGATGTCTTCATCCCAGCAGCCTTGGCAGGTGGGGATGGCGCGCTGCTGCACGAGTTCCACTACTTCATTGGGCTGGGGGCCATAGCCCACCAGGTCGCCAAGGCAGGTAATGGTTGTGATGCCTTGTTGGTCGATGTCGTCCAGCACGGCTTCGAACGCCGCGAGGTTGGCGTGCAGTCAGGAGATCACGGCGTGGGCCATCGTCAAGCAGGGGATTAGAGAGTGGGTTGAGGATTGGGTTGTTGGTCGCGCAGCGGGGCCTGTTGAAGCTCCAGTACGTCGTCGCTCAGTAGGCAGTCGTGGATCGTGTTTTCGATGCCTGTCGGAATCAGGCCCTTTCCCTGGATCACAAGGTGAGATGGACGATTGGGCCTGCCGCTGGGCGGCGCTACCGACTGCAAAGGAAGAAATTGAGCCCCCGATTGGCTCACCATCCAGTTGCAGAAAAAAGAGCGCCCATCCGGCATGTTCATCAGGGCCTTGGCGCGATACACGTCCCCATAGGCGCCGTTCACCAACTCGAACCAGAAGCTGCTGAGGCTGTTCGGATCCCAGACGCAACCCTGAAGCCCGAGGTGCCAAGCCTCGAGCTCGGTGAAGTCCAGCGTGTCCTGTTTGGGTAGGTCTGGGTCAATACCGAAATGCAGCGTTCGATCTGGCATGAGATTGAACCGCTGCAGCTGCTGCTTGATTTGCGGATCAAGTCCGTCTTCGCTTTGGGTTGACGAAGAAAACTGTTGGGCCTCAATCAGCACGAAGCGATCATCTGAAGGCACCTATGAATTGAGTGCTGGGTCGGACAATTCCTGAAGGTGGGGGACCTGGTCCATCAGCCAGCCGTGGTCGATGCCTGCGTTAAGGCCAAGTTCCAGGCCTTTCTGGTTCGACCCATCGAGTCGGAGATAAGCGCAAGTGCCCCCATGGTTCAGCAGGGTTTCGCGGATCCAATTGGTTTTCCCGCAGCCAGGCGGGCCGGTGATCAACCAGATCTGCTGCATGGTGAAAGGCTCAGGTCATGGTCCCGCCCCAGAACAAGCTAGGAATAGGAACGGGAATCATTCTCATTATGGCTGTTCAAATGATTCTTGCGGCTGAATCAAATGGTCAGGGCAGCAATGCCGATCAATGCGGTTCTTTGCCCCTTCCAATTGACGTTGCCGGCAGCTTCGACAATGCCTGCGGCCTTAATGCCGTTCTGCTTAGGTTGTTCGAACAAGAGCAATGGCATTGTCTTTGGGCTGGACCTCGATGCAGCGTGATCGGCAGCCAGAGGTGATGGATCAGCCTGGCCTCGATCCTGCAGAGCATGACCGAGCCCTTCAAGGCCTTCGGCGGATTAATGGCATCAGTCGCTGCGTGCCAGGACTGTTCCGTCAATTTGAGTCGCTTGCCAGCGAAAACCCGTCGACTCAGCTGAGCGTGCTTGAGCTGGCTTGCGGAGGTGGCGATACAGCCATTGAGCTTGCTGCGCTCGCCCGAAGACGCGATTTGAATCTGACGTTCCAAGCTTATGACCTGAATCCTGAAGCTGTGCGTATCGCACGCCGCAATGTGGCCAGATCAGACAGCTGTGTTGATGTGTTTGTTGCCGATGCTCTTGACGCGTCTGGGTCTAAAAAATTTGACGTGGTGTACTGCACACTTTTTGTTCACCATCTCGATCCACCCGATGTGGTGCGACTCCTTACAGGGATGGCAGCTAGGGCTCGTCGACTTGTGATTGTTGACGATCTGATCCGAAGCCGTCTTGGTTATTACTTGGCTTGGATGGGTACGCGACTGCTGAGCCGATCTTGGGTGGTTCATCACGATGGCCCAGTATCTGTGAAGGCAGCTTTTACTCCCACGGAGATTCTTGACCTCGCCTCTCAGGCTGGTTTGCGCGACTGTGATTTGGAACGGACCTGGCCTGAGCGTTATCGGCTCTGCTGGAAACCCCACTGAGATGCAGAACTGAGATGCAAAACAGTTGGGACGTAATTGTGATTGGGGCAGGAGTTGCCGGTGGCTTGGCTGCCTTTGATTGCGCACGTCGCGGGCTGAGAGTTCTGCTCGTTGAGAAACGCTCCTTCCCCCGCTGGAAGGTGTGTGGTTGCTGCTTTAACGCCAATGCCTTGGCAGCACTTACGGCCACAGGCCTCCCGAACTTCTTTCGTGATCAAGGTGCTGTGCCCCTCGATCAACTTCAACTTGGCTGGAGTGGTAAGTCGCTCAACCTTGAGTTGCCAGGCGGTTGGGCACTCTCGCGGGAGCGCTTCGATCAGGCACTGGTCAACGCGGCTGAAGCTGCTGGGGCATCAGTGCGCTTTCAGACCAGTGCTGTGCTCGAGGAGATGACCACAGGTGGCCGAATGGTGCGATTGCGACCATCACCTGGTGCTCCCGTTGAACGGGTCAGGGCCCGTGTCGTTCTCGTTGCGGCCGGTCTGCAACACCAGGTGATGTCTCCAACCCATGCGGCCAGCTCAAGGAGCACGCCGGAATCGAGGCTTGGGGCAGGTTGCCTTATCGATGATGACGACTGCTCTTATGCGTCTGGGGCGATTCACATGGCCATTGGCCAGCGTGGCTATGTCGGCTTGGTTCGACGTGAGGATGGTGCCCTCAACCTGGCTGCTGCTTTCGACCGCGCTGTGGTCAAGTCGTCTGGCGGTGTGGCTCGTGCGGCAGAAGAGGTTCTCCGCCAAGCCGGCTTCTCCTTGCCGCGAAGTTTGGAGTCATCCCGTTGGCAATTAACTCCTGCACTCACCCGTCGTGCTGGTCTGTTCTCAGGAGATCGCTTTTTGTTGCTTGGCGACGCGACGGGTTACGTGGAGCCGTTTACCGGTGAGGGCATGGCCTGGGCTCTTGCTGCTGGGGCGGCGGTTGCTCCATTTGCGGAGGAGGCTCAGGGGGAATGGTCAGCGGATCTCGAGCGGCGTTGGCAAAGGCGGTTGGTGGATCTGACTATCAGCCGTCAGCGTCTTTGCAGTGTGTTGTCGACGTTGTTACGACAACCGCTCACGACAAAGGCGTTGTTCAGCCTCGGGTGCCAATGGCCTTCCATTCCGCAGCGCATGATCAGCAGCCTCAATCGGGTCTTTCCCCTGATGGCGAGCTCCTAATCCATGCCTCTCACCATTCACGGCATTGGTACCGCAGTGCCAGCTCATCAACTAAGCCAGGCAGAGGCGGTGCATGTGGCGCATCGGATCAATGCCGAAAGCCCTGAGCAGGCAAGGCTGATGGCGCGGATTTATCAGAAAACCAAGGTGCTCAGCCGTGGAAGTGTGCTCCTCGAGAATGATGGGGTCGAGGGCTCGAGCAAGGAGCGTCTCAGTTTCTATGGCTCAGAAAGCCCGAGTACCGCCCAACGGATGCAGGCTTTTGACGATCACGCCGGTGGTCTGGCTCTTGAGGCCGCTGCAAAGGCGCTAAGCGATGGCGATATCTCATCAGCGGCGATCACCCACCTCGTAACCGTCAGTTGCACCGGTTTTCAGTCACCTGGTGTTGATCTGTTCCTGATGGAACAGCTCGAGCTAGCGCCCAGTGTTCAGCGCACACACATCGGATTCATGGGATGCCACGGCGCCATGAATGGGTTGCGTGTTGCCCACGCCTTCGCGGAGATGGATCCCAAAGCGGTGGTGCTGCTCTGCGCTGTTGAGCTTTGCAGTCTTCATATGGCTTATGGCTGGCACCCAGAGAAGGTTGTTGCCAATGCTTTGTTTGCCGATGGGGCAGCTGCCGTTGTCGCTTCGGCCGATCCTTCCCCCGCTCATCAGTCCCTGGTGTTGCAACGCAGTGGCTCGATGGTGATTCCTCACAGCGCAGATCTCATGCACTGGGAGATTGGTGATCACGGTTTTGGAATGGGGTTGTCGCCCCTTGTTCCTGAAACGGTTGGGGCTGCCTTGTCGCCCTGGTTGCGAGATTGGCTCAACGATCAGGCCATTGATCTTGAAGCGGTGAATAGTTGGGCAGTCCATCCGGGTGGTCCCAGGATTCTCTCGACCTGTTGCGAGGCTCTGTCGTTGGACCCGAACCAATTGCTCGAATCCAGAGGCGTTCTCGAGGATCACGGCAACATGTCGTCGGCAACAATTCTGTTCATTCTTGAGCGGTTGCGACGGCGGTCGACTCCTGGACCCTGCCTCGCATTGGCCTTTGGCCCTGGTCTGAGCGCAGAGGTGGCGCTTTTCGACCTA
>QCVM01000064.1:0-6673 GCA_003210375.1 Synechococcus sp. AG-686-B21
TCAAACGAACTAAGTAGCGCCTTACAAAGCCATACACAATCAGCGAAGCTGATCAAGCAGTACAAAGATGAAAATAGTTTAACAAGCTTGATCAGCACATCAATAATACTCTTACAAATGAACAGGACGAAGGAAGCGAAGATAGCTCTATCAAATGCATTGATAATAGCGAATAACAAAGAAATACCCCTCAAGCCGACTTCCAAAAAAAACAAAAAACATAATGGCGCATATCTTTCTTATCTAAGCAATCTGATCCCAGAAATACAAAGTGATGACTCGCCAGCAAAAGCCAAAATCCTTCATCTTGGAGAAAGCCATTGCCTAACATTTACCAATCGGAAAATTAAAATCAAAGGGAAAGAATGCACGGTAAAACCATGCCTAATCAAAGGGGCGAAAGCGTTTCATCTGAGCGAAGAGTCAAAAACGAATCCCCAAAAGATTGGATTTGAAATACGATTGCGGCAAGATCTTGGTGACTACGAATATATTTTTCTATCGTTTGGAGAAATCGATTGCAGGGAAGACGAAGGAATCCTATTACACGGCAAGAAAACCGGAAAAACAATCCGAGACATCTCCAATATAACTGCAATAAATTACTATAATTGGACATCCACTTCTCTCTCAAGATACAAGAATAAAATTGTTTATTTTGGCACTCCAGCACCATTCAGACCAAATCCAAATAGCAACGCAACTTCGAAAGAAAACGAGGAAAGACTTCTTGCCATAACAGTTTTCAACACTACTCTTGCGCAACAATGCAAAAAGGCTGGCGTCTTATTCGCAGATGTATACAAGCTAACAGCAGGCAAAGATGGCTACAATAACAATGAGTGGATGATTGACCCAATACATCTTAAGCCTAAAGCCTTAAACGAATTAATCAAAAGCCTTGAATGCTGAATACTCTTAGCGAACGAACAGATAGCAAAGCTTATACCTGGCCTGTGATCGAAAGACCTGCAGGCTTCACTTTTGCTGCATGGATTGGAGTCGATGTCAGCCCTAGCTATGAAGACAAGGATGGGCTTCTAATGAATCCTTCGCCCTGATCTCTCTCGGTGTTGCATGAGTAGCGATCACCTTGGGTGCCGGAGCTTTCTGATAATCAAACGAGCATGCCAATGATCCGCACCACACTTATTGCTACATTACTGCTCTTGGTCGGCTGGGTTACTCAGAAGGTTCTTCCTAAACAGCCAGAGAAAAAGCACTCACCGATAATTACTGAAGTGCTCCTATAACCATCATCTTCTTGAAAGGTAGATTAGTACAAATATCCCTAAATTAGGCCACTTATCACTGTAAAAAATCTTGTTCTATCTCGGACCTAAATCAAAACTAGACTCCCAAAATATGCCATGAGCCGTACTTTTTCGAAAAGGAGAACTTCTTTTCGAGGCTCCTGCTACCGGACGTACCCAGCGCTTTGTAAAAATGGATGCCTTCCCAATAACATTCAAAACAATCTGCATGCCTGTGAAAATACGGGGAAAGAAGTCGCCGAGTTGTTGTTTTTTATGCAGATGTTATTGGTTTTTCAAACTAGTATGACGTCCAGAAGTAAGTGGCTTTAAGGCACAAGGAAATGGACCCACAACAAATGATGTAAATGGCACTGCATTAGCACTCACCCCTGACCCTTCAACTGGCTGATGTCTTTTTCACTTGTCCCCTGGCTGCCGATGGTGGCCAACGACGGCTCAAACAAGACGGCCTCTCTAAACGATGTGCTGTTGAATCCATTTGTCTGGGCTGGCCTTAATGCCGCCCATGCACTGGAGTGCCTGGCGGGCTATCGCTTTCTGCTTGCTATTTGCCACCGTTCCATTGGGTCAGCGATCCAGTACTCCAGGACATTGAGATGTTCACGAGGTTCAGGCCACCTGGCATCCTTAGTAAACATTCACGGCTTTTAGAGGGTTCTTACGGCCATGAACCTCCCACCACGCTAAAAGGGATTAACTGAATTCAGGGGCTATTGCGCTTATGTAGCGATGCTTAGCGCTTCTAGTTTTCCCAACAGACAGGGACACAACCCTGGTCACTGCCCAGAGGCTTTCACGACAAGCCCAAGCGTTGGAGTATTCGTCCAAGCTGAGGAGGATCCTTGATGCCATAGATCTGCAGCCAACCCAGCTACTGCTCAGCTTGAGAAGATACCAAGCATCCTGATTACTGGACTTCTTGGTAGCAGTGATCGGTTGATAGTGATGGAGAGATGAAACAGTTCAACAAAATCCGTTCTATCGTTGGGTGAAAGCCAGATCTATCAATGAATGTTTGTCCTATGAGCACAGCAGACACCTAATTCAGACCATCAGAACCGACACAACCTCCATGGCCAACGCGCTCTCCGGTCAGCAGCTTTGGAAAGTGCCCTCTAATTCTCAGGGAACGCTCCACAGACACCTCTAGATACGTGGAATTCCGGAATATCGAATTCGTTCTATTGACTCAACAGTAATGACAACACCAAAATACCAAGACTTCAATCTGAAGGCCTTCAGCAAACGGAGCAATTCAAGGGCTTTGATTCAAATCTGCAACACACTGATTCCTTATGGGCTGTTGTGGTGGCTGATGCTTCAGGCCGCAGAAGTATCCCTCTGGCTTAGTCCACCATTTTTGATCGTTCTCAGCTTATTCTCGCTAAGAAGTTTTTCGCTGATGCATGATTGCGGTCATGGATCATTATTCGAAACAGCAAGGCTGAATCGGATCTTCGGGTTCGTCCTGGGCGTCGTCAATGCCATTCCGCAGCTCTCCTGGTCTATCGATCACGCTTATCACCACAAAACCAACGGAGACTGGGAACGTTATCGAGGGGTAGCAGACTTTCTCAGCTTGGACGAATTTCAAAAACTCAGTCGTAAAGAGCAGAAGACTTACGCAACCATCCACCACCCACTGATGGCTATTCCGGGTGGCTTCTATTATTTAGCGATAAAGCCCAGACTCGATCTATTGATAGGGCTCATCAGCCCGAAAAATCGCATGTGGGGGTCAAGAGAGGAATTGTACGATCTTTGCCTTAGCAACTTATTCAGCCTGATTTCCGTAATCTTTCTTGGATGGTGGATTGGCTTCGGATTATTTCTGAGCCTTTACAGCGCTGTTCTTTGTTTAACAGCAAGCAGCTTGATATACATTTTCTACGTACAGCACATCTTTGAAAATAGCTATGCCAATCCGAGCCAGGGCTGGAGCCCTATTCGAGGCGCTTTAGAAGGATCAAGCTTATTAGTACTTCCACCTCTACTGAAGTGGTTTACGGCCAATATTGGCTTCCACAATATTCATCATCTCTGTGAACGCATTCCGAATTACAATCTTGAAGCTTGCCATCAGAGCAACCAACACCTCCTACAAAATGTGCCTACATTGACTCTTGGAACCATGCTTAAATGCTCGAAGTTTCTTTTGTGGGATCCCGCCAAAAAGAGCCTTGCTAAGATCCCACCTCAGCATGAACTCAGCACGATTTAGAAGCCATCAATCGTAGTTACTTAGTTGTCAATAGCTATTGACTTATCTTGAGTAGGTTGCACAATTATTTACAAATTTCGACAAAGTAAAAATCGGCATCAGTCTCTAGCATGATCAACCGCCTTTCTCCAATACAGGACATCTGGGCGTGGCAATCCCATCACATAGGTTGGTCGGTGATAAGAAATTCAATATCTCCGGTCGCGGTGCTTTTGATCCATGGCTTCGGTGCCAACACCAACCATTGGCGCTTTAACCAAGCGGTGCTCGCAGAGCTCGCCCCCACATATGCCATTGATTTACTGGGCTTCGGACGCAGTGATCAACCACGAGCGAGGCTGAAGCAAGAACCAGCAGACCCCACGGCCGTGCACTACGGATTTGATCTCTGGGGCCAACAGGTGGCCGACTTTTGTCGTGAAGTGATTAATCAGCCCGTGATCCTAGTGGGCAATTCAATCGGCGGCGTGGTGGCACTTCGGGCCGCCCAACTGCTCGAACCCGATCAATGCCAACGAGTGGTATTGATCGATTGCGCCCAACGACTCATGGACGACAAACAACTAGCGACACAACCCGCCTGGATGAGGTGGATTAGACCACTGCTCAAAAATATGGTGAGTCAACGCTGGCTGAGCACCACTCTCTTCCGCAATGCAGCCCGTCCCGGAGTAATTCGCAGCGTGTTGAAACAGGCTTACCCCAGCGGACAAAATATTGATGACGAATTGATTGATATTCTTTATCAACCCACCCAACGGAACGGCGCCGTAGAAGCATTTCGAGGATTTATCAACCTATTTGATGATTACTTAGCACCGCAACTTATGGCAGAACTCAATACTCCTGTTGACTTAATCTGGGGCGAAAAAGATCCCTGGGAGCCCGTACTCGAATCCGAAAGATGGGTTAAGACTATCAGCTGCGTACGAACATTGCGGGTAATTGATGGTGCAGGCCACTGCCCCCATGACGAAGCACCGAATCAAGTGAATCAGATATTACAAGAGATAGTTCAACAATCCCTAAGTTCTGGAACCCTCTCATAAAGCGCTTGAGTGAGTTCATCGCGCCTTAAACAAAGATCCCTATACCAAGCCTCACGATCAGCAACTAGATGGCATTGGAGACGCGAAGCTCCGACAAAATGACGTGCACGATGACCGATATCAAAAGCAGCTTCTGGCTGCTCACGCCAGGACCTGAGTATTTGCCCCAGCTGATCTGGCGTTCTAAAGAGGGCTGCCGTCTCTCCGTTCACGAAGCTTTTGGCATACACAACCTCATTGGCCAAACTTGCTAGGCCAAAGGTACTTGCTTCAACAGCACTGAGATCCGACTTCATCCGATTCAACTGCGTGTCGCGCAGAGGAAGAAAAGCAACATCGCAAGCAGACATCTCCTGCTGATAACGTTGATAATTGCAAAGTGGTACGAAACTTTTTCGCTCTTCTGGAAGCTGCAGATACTCATAAAAAAGGCGGTCATAAATGACAGAAAATGACCAAAAATCAGGGTGCTCCAACAAACAACTATTAAGCATTTCTATTAATGGAAGCCAATCTTGCTGACGATTAAGTGCTCCAAAGAAAATTCGCAACCCATGGGATGCATCACGACTTCTCTTGGGACGAAGCGACAACGCATTGTTGGGAAAGATATGCACTTCTGGATTAAATTTTCTTATTAGATCAGCCAACCCTGGAGTAGATACCTGAACACCATGAGCCATTCTGAAAGTTAAGTAATCAGAATTTTTATGCTGTATTAACCGGGTTGGATCATCATCATAATCTATTAACAAAATATATCCTAAATCAACAATTTTCTTAATTTTTTTATAGAAATCAGGCTTCGCCTCAAATATTGGTCGCTGCCAAATCAATATACGATCAGAAGAAGTGGCTTGAGATGATATTGTCAGTTGATCACGATTTAACTGGCAAGAAATACCAGGACTTGACTGCAAGGCCTGAAATGGAATATCCAATCTAACATCGGCAATACTGGGAGGATTGATAGTACTCAAGGCATCTATATTCAATAGATGAGTATTTTTTTTGCCAGCTCTTACAACGTATTGCAACGGAGATATTTCTTGAAGGAATATCTCTGGGTCAATGCACATCTTCTTTAGAGCAGGACTCAGAATGGACATCATGGCTTCAGCCTTTTCTGGCGCAAAAATCCTGGGCTTAACTTCATGAATCACGAATCCAAGCTTGGTAAACATTGAAAATATGCTTTTTTTCGTGAACCAGCGCAAATGTGTGCGGTCAAATAAGCCATGAGGCTCGAGCGGCCAGACGCCGTTCAAAAGATTGGCGAAAGTGCTCCAGTGCTGCACGTTCGGAATACATGCCAACATTTCACCCTCGTCAGCCAACATTGAGCTATGGAGCTTTAAACAAGACCAGGGCTCTTTCAAATGCTCAAGAACATCACCATAAATGATGCAATCAAAAAGCTGATCTTTAAAAGCATGATTACTAGACTCTTCTACATCACCACACCATACATTATCTAGCAATCTAGAAGCCTTAACTGATGCAATACGATCTTTCTCAATACCATAATAATAAGCCTGAGGATTCCTCAATTTATAAGCAAATCCTAAAGAGCCAGTACCACATCCAACTTCTAAAATATTTCTAGCTTTTAAAGAAATACGTGAGAGAAGGTCAGGGTTGACATTGCTATAATAAGACAACTATTTTTGGCAATTTCATACTCTACTCTCAAATTATTAATTAAAAAGTGAATTTAATTAATCTATGGATTTTAGCAAGCAACATAAGCTTCAACTTGATCACTTACCCGACGCAAACCAGCCAAGCCATCGCGCTCTAAATTGCGAACCCGATCGCGACTCATACCCAGGATGCGGCCAATGCCAGTAAGACTCATCGGATCTTCACCATCCATACCAAAACGCATCCGAAGGACTTGCTCCTGCAAATGAGGAAGCTGACCCAGCAGGCTGCGAAGATCACCCTTAAGGCAATCTTCTTCCACCTGATCGCTGGGGAGCTCATTGTCTCCAGAAAGAAGCTCCAACAATTCAGTGTCGTCGCCATCACCCACCTTCATCTCAAGGCTCACGGGTTGGCGAGCGCGGCACATCAAATCTTTCACTTCGTCTTCAGGCAAATCAACAAATTGAGCAAGCTCCGTC
>QCVM01000065.1:0-6226 GCA_003210375.1 Synechococcus sp. AG-686-B21
ACGGTATCCGGATCACCCCCCAAAAGCATCCGTCATCTGGGCGGAATAGCTTCAGCACCCATTCTGAGCAGATTGTTCACGACAATTTCCCAGCCCTGACCAAACCATCCCTTTGGATCAAATCAGTTGAGACAAAGGAAACGTAGGGAGATCGAGGAACTCGCCTTTTCTCGCGATCAGCAGGGTGGCAAATCCATTAAAGACTAAGAGCAACAGATTTAAATCTTGATTCTTCATCGTAGGGCCAGTAGGCCTTGATATATATACAACTGCTGTAGAAATCACTTTTGAAGTCGTACATTACCTTGGCCCAGCCAAATAGACATTCTGCAGAGTCATTTATGGCGAATTATTAGTATTGAATATGAGCCTAATAAGTCCTAAACCCCAACCAATTTCCTAGCGCTACTAGACCTTTTAAGAACCTGCTGCCAAGCACAGCCAACTTGAAGATTGAACATTCACCCTATTAATTCATCTCTAACAAGCCAAAGTACTCATATTCTTGATTAGTCCTGTGCTTTTACTGGCCCAACTGGTTGCACCACCGATCCAGCCGGGTCCAGTGCGCCTACCAGCAACAACAGCGCCTCAGGAACGACGCTTACAACAAACCGATCAACCAATCCTCGATCCAGGTCTAGCCCCTACAAAGGATGAGCCTGAGCTCCCAATTTCGGAAGGACCTCCAGCGTTGATCCCAAGTTGGCGACCAACGGTCATCGGTGATACGCCCTACTCCAAAGAGGACATCGACACCGTCCTCAAAAGCTGCGGCAAAGTAACAACAGCAGAAACCCTGAATTCCTGCGCAGCAGCGCTCACCGCCCGTTTCATCAAAGACGGTTACGTCAACACGCGGGTCTACACCCTTCCTGAGCCGTCACCAGGCTCCCTGGAAGTAGTGATGGGTGTAATTGCTGAATTACAGGTCGAAAGCAGCAACGCAGAGCTCAAGGCCAAAGTGGAGGCTCAGCTCGCACCCTTATTGGGCAGCATGCTGCACATTCCCACCCTCGAAAAAGCCCTGGTGAAGGTCCGTCGCGGCGGGGTCGGAGAAATTAGCGGCAACATGGGTCGCCTTGGTAGTGACCCCACCAAAGCCGTGGTCACTCTGGGTGTCGAAGCTGCACCACCAACACCACTCCGCGGCGACTTCAGCATTGGCAATAACGGATCCCCCGGCAATGGTGAATGGCGCTCTAACGCTGTTTTGCTTCAGCAGGATCTGTTCAAACGAGCTGACACAGCCCTGCTGTTCTTGGAACTTAAAAACGATGGACAACTGGAACTGGGATCCACCCTGCTTTCAGCCACATACACCTACCCGCTGTCAGACAGCTGGAACCTCACCGGTTCAATGGGATACAGCCACGGGAATTTTGTTGAGTTCAAAGGGGATCTACACAAGCTCAACTTCCGCACGCTTCAAGGACTGATTCAGGTCGATACCGTGTTTTATCAAGGCGAGAGCCTTTCTTGGACCGGCGCTGCAGGTATAAGTGCCAGCCGCACAGCAAGCTTCACAGGTAACTCCAGCGCCCCGTTCTTAGTTGCAGGTGGCGGAAAAGATGGCCGGACGCGCAGCGGCAACGTCAAATTCAGCACAACCGTAAGTGGGATCACTGGCCCTACGGCATGGAGTGCCAATGGGTACTTTTTACAAGGCTTCCCAGGCATCACCAGCGATAAACACTTACACAATCTTGATCTCCTGGGCATTGATGTAGGGGAATCACGAGCACTCGGTGGACTTGCCAATCTGACGTTGCTCGCCGCCCCAAATGTGTCTCTAAATCTGCGCGGAGCCGGCCAAGTGGCCTTAAGTTCACTTCCCTCAAGCATGGGATTTAGCCTTGGTAGCGATGTTGGGCTCATCGGCCTGCCTGGAAGCATTGCCAGTGGCGACAGCGGCTGGTTGGCCGTTGGTGAACTGATTTGGACCGTCTGGGAAAAGGACAAGCAACAGTTCCAACTCCTCCCCTACATCGGAAAAGGAGGGGTCCATACCGAACTCGCAGGGGTGAGCTTCGAGGATCAGGTGGGATCAGGCGGCTTGATCGCGAGATACACCCAAGACCGATGGCAAGTAGAGCTTGGCTGGGTGAACACCTTCGAAACCAAAGACAACCCAGGCACTTGGAACGACTGGTGGCTTGGCAACGGGGTGCATACCAAGCTCAGATATGCCTTTTGATCAGCTTTCAACTCGCCAGGTCTGATCAGACGGCGTCCAATCGTTCAACTCTTCTGAACTAAACCACAAACCGATTTCAAACTCTGAGGTTTCTGGAGCGTCGGAACCATGAATAACATTTCGGCCAATGTTGATGGCTAGATCTCCACGGATCGTGCCAGGCTCTGCCTCGAGAGGTTTGGTAGCACCGATCAACTTTCGAGCGCTAAGTATCACTCCTTCGCCTTCCCACACCATCGCCACAACGGGGCCAGAGGTAATGAAATCAACCAGACCAGCAAAAAATGGACGTTCTTTATGTACTCCGTAATGCTGTTCTGCAAGTGAGCGGCTTGGAGTGATCTGCTTAAGGCCCACCAACTTAAATCCCTTACGCTCGAAGCGGCCGAGGATCTCACCCACCAGCCCGCGCTGGACACCGTCGGGCTTGATGGCGATGAACGTGCGTTCGGCTGCCATTACAAAAAGAGTTAATGCTGAGCCATCGTCAACGGCAAACCCTCCGCTTGGCAAGCAACATGTTGAAGACGGCCTTTATGTTTCCTGTAGTCAGCAGGCAAACCCATGGTGCAGACCGGAGCAAAACGGTCCTGGTCCGTGGCCAGCAGTGCGGAACTTTATGGCTTGAATCATTGGGGAGACCCTTATTTTTCGATTAACGCCAAAGGACATATCGTTGTTCAACCCCGGGGTGACCGCAGCGGTTGCCTCGATTTAGTTGAGCTATTAGGCGGTCTAGAAGCCCGAGATCTACATCCTCCATTGCTGATCCGTTTCGACGACATCCTCGAAGATCGTCTGGAGCGACTACACGCAGCCTTTGAACGGGCTATTAACCATTACGCCTATGAAGGGAGCTATCAAGGTGTCTTCCCGATTAAGTGCAACCAGCAACGCCACGTTGTTGAACACCTTGTTGATTGCGGCAAGCGCTGGAATTTCGGACTGGAAGCCGGTAGCAAAGCAGAGCTCCTAATTGCACTCTCCCTGACCAGCAACCCAGAAGCTCTCCTGATCTGTAACGGCTACAAGGATCGTCGTTACATCGAAACAGCCATCTTGGCCAGGAGACTTGGCCATCAACCTGTGGTGGTGATCGAACAGGCCGATGAAGTACAGCGAATCATCCAGGCCAGTCAATCCCTCGGAGCATCTCCTTTAATTGGGATCCGGGCCAAGCTCTCAAGCAGGAGTACTGGCCGCTGGGGAAGTTCAGTTGGGGAGAAAGCAAAATTCGGCCTCGACCTCACGGAAATGTTGCAGACGGTTCGCGCTCTTGAGTCGGCGGGACTCCTGCAAGACTTACGGCTGCTCCACTTCCATATCGGAAGCCAGATCAACGACATTGCCGTGCTCAAGGATGCACTTCAAGAAGCGGGGCAGATCTACGTTGAGCTCACGCGCCTCGGCGCACCAATGGGTTTCCTGGATGTAGGAGGTGGTCTCGCTGTCGACTACGACGGGAGCCACACGTCCTCCGCAGCTTCTGCGAATTATTCCTTGCAGAACTACGCCAACGACGTGGTGGCCACTGTGCAGGAATGTTGCGACCCGCACCAGGTCCCAGTACCAACAATTGTTAGCGAAAGTGGTCGGGCAATCTCCAGTCACTTTTCTGTGCTGTTGTTCAACGTGCTGGGCTGCGGGAGGACTCCCGAGGCGGAGCCACCCAAACAACACGATGAACCTCTGCCTGTCCGAAATCTTCGGGAAACGCTCAACCATATCCGCAACATTGATGGGGATCCAGACGCTGACATGCAGCTGCTACAGGAGGCATGGAACGATGCAGTGAAATTTCGCGATGATGCCCTAGCCGCTTTCCGCCTGGGGTACATACGGCTTGAACAGCGAGCCATGGCTGAGCAACTCACATGGACTTGTGCAAGAGCCATCAATGGCATGCTTTCAACAGAGACACCCATCCATGAAGACCTGCGCGGACTACAGCGGGCCATGGCATGTACTTACTACGCCAATTTGTCGGTGTTCCGGTCTGCACCGGACACCTGGGCCATCGATCAGCTTTTTCCATTAATGCCAATCCACAGGCTAGATGAACAACCAACGGAACTCGGTCACTTTGCAGACCTCACCTGCGACTCAGACGGGAAACTAGCTCGTTTCATCGACGCCGGCCAATCCAAACATTTACTTGAACTTCATCCCTTAAAAGACGAAGAACCGTACATAATTGGTATGTTTTTAGGAGGTGCTTATCAGGAAGTGATGGGCAATCTGCACAACCTATTTGGCAGCACAAATGCAGTCCACGTAAGAATGAATCAACGCGGCAACGGTTACGTCCTCGACCATGTTCTTAAAGGGGACACCAACGCAGATGTATTGGAAGTAATGCAACACGATCCAGAATTAATGGTGGAGCGTCTTCGACAGTCCACAGAGGCAGCAATTCAACGTGGAGATTTACGAATTGGAGACGCTCGACGTCTCATGAATCACTTAAAGACAAGTCTCGACCAGACCACCTACTTACAGACATGAGACCAGCTAACCAGTTACTTCAACGCGTCGGGCCATTTCTTGGGGCCCTAATTGTATTGATCTTGCTGCGCAGCACTGGTGTTGCACAAACTATCGACCTGTTGATCTATGACTTGGTAACCAATGAGCGCAAAGCACCTTTGGGTACAAACACAAAAATCACACTTATAGGAATTGAAGAAAGTGACATTCAACGGTTTGGCTGGCCGATTGATGACGGCCTACTCTGCCAAGCCTTTGATAATCTCAATAGCAATGGCATCTCTGCGATTGGCTTAGATATTTACCGAGACAAAGGAGTTGGAAGCAACCAACAATGCCTCCGCGATCGCTTCCGGGATGACCCAAAACTTGTATCGATTTTCAATATCGCTGCTGGCATCAATTCGGTACCGGGAACCCCGATTGAGAGGCAGTCTTACAACGATCTAAGTCTCGATAGTGATGGCGTACTCCGTAGGGACCTTGTACATGTAACCGGCCAAGACGAAGCGACCGTCTCTTTCGCGATGAGAGTGATGGAGGTCGCCACCGGGGACGACTCATTACGAAGGGCGATTGATAGTGGGAATCATGAGGATGCATGGCTCAGCGCGAATGGCGGCGGGTATCACAATGAGCTCGATGCAGGTTTTGGGTTTCAAAGATTACTTACTTTTCGAGAACCTAATAGTTACCGGAAATTCTCCCTGGCAGAGCTCATCGATGGTGAGGTCCCTTCAAACGCAATCCAAGACCAAATCGCACTCATCGGGAGTACGGCACCGTCGCTGAGGGATCTGTTTGAAGTCCCCCACAGTCGCTTTCAGAGCGGCGAATCCCTATTCAAAATTTCTGGTGTGGAAATTCATGCCAACCGCGTGGCCACACTCCTAGATCACCGGGAAGGCCATCTCAATGTCGGCTGGATCATGCCTGGATGGGGGAATCTGCTCCTGGTGTTTACCTGCTCTATTGGCGGGCTGCTGTTGGCCGAATCGATAGGATCGATTCGGCGCAGTGTTCTATTTGTAGGGCTAATCAGCATCGGACTCGCTAGCGGTCTCGGATGGCTGCTTTTGAACCAAATCTGGGTCGGTATAGCCATGCCTCTCACAGGGCTGGTGAGTATGGGTGGCGCCGCTTGGCTACGACGCGGCGCAATGAGTCAACAGCATTCACAGCAAATAAAGCAGTTGCTTGGTCAAACCACCTCCCCTGCAGTAGCTCAACAGCTTTGGGACCAACGAGATGAGTTATTAAGCGATGGGCGTTTTGAAGGACGGGAACTTCCTATCACTGTCATTTTCACAGACACGGTTTCGTTCACCTCAGTCTCCGAGAAACTGAATCCGCGCGAGCTGATGGACTGGCTAAATCGCGGGATGGCGATCTGTGTACCAGCTGTCACCAAACGAGGTGGGATGGTCAATAAATTCACTGGCGACGGAATGCTCGCAGTTTTCGGGGTTCCTATTAAACAAGACATTTCTGCAGATGCCCAAGCCGCAATTGAGGCTTCCAAAGAAATCAGAGCGGGGATTG
>QCVM01000066.1:0-5801 GCA_003210375.1 Synechococcus sp. AG-686-B21
CTCCCTTCGGGGGGGGGTTTTTTTGTTTATGCAAATAAGAGCGTTCAAATGATTGCTGATTCGTGAAAACCATTGTTTTACCGAGTAATTATTGCGCTTATGTGAATGGCCCCATTCTTTTTGATTAAATAATTTGCGAGAGTTACAAGGAACATGATTAAGCCTAAAATTTCTAACAATTCTTCTATGCCGGTAATTGATCCGTACCAGATGCTATGCAATCTAATGATGCCAGTTCGAACTAAATAGCTTCCTACCATCTCCATCCCGATGGCCCCACTTAAAAAAATCGTGGCTGATTGTATAAATTTTCTACGGGTTTGTTGTCCAAGTGAGCGTAATAATTTGCTAAACCTCCAACCTAGGTAGATCACAAGCACTGTGTAAGGAATGACCCAAGTTGAGCCTAAGGCTGGCGATAGATAAGGCCTTAAGTCTGGAATGATGAAAACTTCATGGATTTGAAAGAGTTCATCGAGTGCAAAAAAGATAAAAATCTTACTGAGGAGTTCCCAGTCTTTGGAGGGTAATGTTTTTGAGGTTTTTTTGATTTCGTTCAGTGTGTAAGCGCAGGTCAGCATGATCGTGCTGGAAAATAAAGTCGGTATGTTAAATTCACGGTCCATGTTGAATGCATGAAGCCAGTTTTTATTGGCATCAAAGGCGTAAATACCAATTTCGCCCACCATGTGTGCGACAAAGAGAGTGCCCGTGATGTACAGCAGAGTTGCTCTGAGGTTTCTTGTTGTCATGGTCCCAGGGCAATTGGCGCGAAAGGCCCGTGTTTAAATCCAAGTTAAAGCTTGGTGCATGGTGATCCATGGGTGAAGTCGGTGAGGTTCATGCGCTCCACTCGACGGCTGCGGCGATGAGTCGATCAGCTTTGGTTGAAGACCGCAAGCATTTTTTGGCTCGAGCCTTTGGAGTTTTTATCGCATTGTTGGGCCTTGCAATGCTTGGTGTTTTGCTGGCCAATGTGCTGGGAAATGGCACTGCTGGAGTGCGGAGCGTTTCGTGGGGACAAATTCTTCAGGGGGGGATTGGAGCACTGTTTGTTTTGTTGGCAGTTCGCGGGAATGTTGCGCGTGTTGTCGTGGATTTAGCGAATGACTCTGCAAAGCGACTCAATACATTTTTGATTCCCCTGTTGATTTGGCCTTTTTTTCTGATTTATAGGCTGCAGATCTCGAATCTGAAGAGCTATCTCAGGAGGATATCAGAAGGAAGTTTGGTGGAATGGTTGGGATTCTTGTTTTTACTCGCGGCTGCTTGTCTGTTATGGAAGGCTGCTGTGCAGGCTGCTAGTACTGGATTAAAGCTCTTTATGAGAGCTGGAAGTGTTGCGCTATTTGTATTGTCGATGGAGGAGATGAGTTGGGGACAAATGATTTTTAATTGGGGTACGCCAGGTACTTTTAATGACCATAATGTTCAGCATGAAACAAACATGCATAATCTTTCTCTATGGCACTCCCATACATGGACTGTTGCGGCCTGTTTGTTCACCGTCTTGTTTCTGCTTTCTCTGAGTGGATTTTTCGTCCGTCGCTCTGGTTTGATTCGATTGGGGTCTTGGATGGATGTAATTTTGCCCCTTGGCTGTACAGCAAGTTATTTCGGAATTGCTGCTTTGATGTATTGGGGTGTGGTCGCTGAGAAAAGTGGAATAGATCTAATCTATTTGCATACGCGAGAGCAGGAAATTGCTGAATTTTTATTTGCTGTTGGTGTGTTTATTCATGTGGTTTATTTGTATTTAAATTTGCCTGAAATGGCTGTCGTTGATTCTGTCTCTTCAACTGATCAGAGTCACCAGTCCGTCTAGATCTAAGGCCTTAGGGCCTGTGGGTTGTTGTCGTCTTTTTGGCAAAGGCTGAGGCTTGAGGGCCAACTTTGGCTGCTCCAGCCATTGGCTTGGGCTTGATCAAGAAGTGATTGCTGAACTAGCGTTGATGATTCCCAGTCAGGGTCTTTTGGGTTTAGCAGCACAGCCGACCAGCTGGTTTTAGCGAGAGGACGTCGGGAGGATCGTTTTGGAAATGCGATGGCTAGCTGGGCGACCAAGTAACTGTTGGTAAGCACGGAATCGTTCGGTTGGATCAGTGCAATGGCGCTTTGGACGTCTCCAAGATCTGATTGGCGCTCTAAATAAGGACCTCTGAAAAACCATGGTTTTGTGAGAGCGAACCAGCAGGCTGTGGCCCAAATCAAACTCCAAGTCGGAGTCCCGCGACGAGAGGTTGATGGCAGTGCTCCCTGGATAGAGGCCAATACAGCAATGAGCTCCAACGGCAAGCTGTGGTGGTGTACCAAGGTGCGATAGCTGGGTGAAACTGAGAGCAGATTGGCAAGTAGGAGTGGGCTTCCAATCAGCAAGGTTGAAAGTGACGACCGGCGCCACAACCAGCCCAACGGCAGGCTGAGGATCACCAGATAGAACCCGATTTCTCCTCAATTGAGACTGCTGAGGATGCTGAACAACACTCCACCTTCGAGATGTCCGAACATGCGTTCAGCCGCTTTTGGTCCACTCACACCTCTGAGCCAGGGATAGAGCCCGTGGCTCAGGATGAGTAGCCATCCGATAGATAGCTCCTCTACTGCTGCGTACCAATGCCACCGCTGGCACCAGACCAGATCAAGCGGCATGCCTGCGATCACCAGGATGAGACCGTCGTGGGCGTCCAAAATGACTAAGAGTAGGGCAAACCACAGTCGTGGTCGGTCAGCACGTTTAGCTCAAAGCGCGAGGGAAAAAACGGGCATGACCCATGTTTCAGGATGGAAATCAAAGAAAGTTGTGTTGAACACAACTGGCTGCAACCACCAGAGAGCACAAGCGACCCAATAGTTTCGTGGCCTTAATCCCGCTTGTTTACTGAGCCACAAGATTGGGATGGCGGTAAAGCTGAGGGCGAGGGTTTGTAAGGCCAAGAGCTAATGCACTTCAGGCAGAAACCCATTGACCGCTCCAACTCTATAAAGCAGCCAGGCACCGTGGTCTCCCAATACATGCACGTGTTCCATGGATGACACATGCTCGAGTCCGCGTCCGATCAGCCAGGCTCATTGATCGAAAAGGCCAAGGTCATAGGCATTGCTTTGCAGCAGGTAATGGCGCAATGCAGAACAACCCCAACCCAAGAACCCCAGCAATGCGGCACACCACCAAAGTCGAGTTGGGGTGGTGCGATCGGGTGTCAATCGCACTGCCAAAGCTGCCATCCTCCATCAACGGTTTGATCATGCTGTCGACACCCGGGAATCGGACGATTGCTCACCACCCAATGCTCTCCATCGGGACGTTTTTTTAGGCGAAACCGGCCAAGCTCTCGGTTGGCATACCAGCCCAGCGAGGGACGGGTGGGCCCCTTCAAGAACACCTCAGCCTCTGTGGGCAATGTGTTGATTTCTTCTGCAACAGGTCTGGGATCCCAGCTTTCATTGAGCTCCCATAGCCAAAGCTGGCTGTGCCAAAGCGCTATTAGTGCGAATCCCCAGCCGATCACCAAAATCCCTAGCCCTTGCCATCGACGTTGTCTTGTTTTGGCTTGCAATGTCCATCCGCCGAGTGTGATCCCAAGCCCTGCCAGCACAAGACTGAGGCCAGGGATTGTGCTGCTTTGGTTCACTATCACAACGCAGCCAACGATAGTGAGAACGCCTCCCATCACGAGCCACGTTTGAGAGACCCACCGGGGTCGTCCTTGTTCCAGCAGTTGGTGTAAGCCTTCGGCACACATCAAGGCGATCGGTGGCCATAAGAGGTGGCTGTACCAGGGGAGCTGAGTGCGTAGCGGCAAAACCATCACAGCGGTGCCGAGAAGTAAGACCAATTGCCATCTGGCTGCTTTCTCTTGGCGATGGGACCAAGCCCAACCGATTCCAGCTGGCAAAAGAAGCAGCCAGGGCCACCCACCTTCCAGGAGTTCAACCCAGGGCGTCCACCAACCGAAGCCATCTCCAACTACTGTGATTAATCGCGCCAAACCCTGTCCACCCCACATCAAAAAAGCGTCTTCACCTCGAACGAACCAATGCCAAAGGTGCCAGCCCATTCCGGGTAGAAGTCCCAAGATGAATGAAAACCATCGGCGGCCTTTGGGGTGAAGGCCGCTGCCTCCTGCCAAGAGGGCGATCGCGCCAAACCCCAAGAGTGCGGGGGGCTTGAGCAACAGGATTCCGCTGCAAGCCAATCCTGCTACTAATGCTCGACCGAACGATTGGCTGCAGCCAAGCCATCCCCACCAGAGCAAAAGACTGCAGCTGACCAAGGTGCCATCGAGCATGGCAAGTCGCCCATGGCGAGCCATGGGCAAGAGCGTCATCAGCACGATTCCAGACAGCAGGGCCGAGTGATCACGGCCCTGTCCTCCCAGGCTGCGTCGAAGCAACACGATTAATGGGATCGCCAGACTGGAAAAGAGAGCTGGCAGCAGCCTCACAACCATCTCCTCCCCACTTGTGGTCCGAATAAGTTGGCCCATTGGCCAATGCAAGCCCGGGGGCTTGTTCAGATACGACCGCTCCCATTTCATTGGAAGCAATCCTGTGGTGGAACGCGCCACAGTGGCGACGCGTCCTTCATCCCAATCCCGAAGTGGCAGATTACCGAGGCCCGGTAACCAGAGGCAGAGGGTGAGGAGCCACAGCAGAAGTGGTGTCAACCAGCGACGGTGTTGTCGTAGACGTTTCATTCCCGCGACACTTCCGTTAATGTTCATGTGTTCTGATCGCAGTGATGTGGTGGAATTTTCGGACCTTCGGGTTCTAAATACCACCGAATGCATCGCCGGCGCTCAACAATCCACTTAGGAGGAGGTGTCCATGATTTCCAGTTCTTTGACTCAGGGTCTGCTGATCGCGGAGAACGCCGGCTGAACGGCGCTTTCTGATTGATCATCCGGTTCCGCGACAAGAGTGGACCCGGCGAGAGCCCCCGGCCAGTTTTCTGGTCGGGGGCATCGTTTTGATTAATCTTTATGGTTTGGAGAGCCTGTGGGTGTTGTCGAGTAGTGGTGTTGCCAGGATTTGGTTCAGAGCGTTTTCAAGCTTTTGGTTGCAGCCTGCTTCACGGTTGGCATTCCGTTGGATTACAACGACACCAACGCTTAGAGCCTGAACGCTGTAGTCGGATCGGTTGTTTTCAATCCAGCGTTTGCTGTTGCCAAGTTGCTTCTAATCACCTCGGAAAGGAACTCCATAGCGGCTTAAAAAATCAAGATCAACAGCAATCCAACCCACGGGGTTGATGGCCCCTTCTCTGTCTTGAAAGTCTGTGCTGAAGTGGAAGCGCACCACCACTAGCCGCCGAGCAAGCAGGGGAATCAGTGGTGTGTTGGCGGCGACAAAGGCCTTTGCCGGAATCACTTTCAGGGCTTGCCGAGCGGCCTGTCCATGACCCCACTGCTCTGACCATCCACTATGAAAGCCCAGCTACTACAAGTAAGACCCGGCGAGACATGAACTGCCTTTAATACACAGCGATTTGCGTGCGTATTGATCTGAATATTGTTGGTTCTGCTGAGGGAATCTGCTCATTTTTGAGGTCAATGTCTTTCGCGACTGGACTTGAAAGTGCCCCAAAGTAATTTTGGCTAATCAATATGCAGCGCTCTTAATATTTTCTGCGACTTATCTTCTTTCCGATAATGAAAACTGTTTTTTGCGTCAATATCTCTCAAGCTTCTATTGGCGCAAGGGGTGGTCTTGTCCGTAAATCTCTGGCCAATATGTAGCTAATCGAACACTTTTTAGCTTGTTGTGTAGTTCTTGATACCAGACGTATGGCCTTGTGTCAC
>QCVM01000067.1:0-5643 GCA_003210375.1 Synechococcus sp. AG-686-B21
CAACGGTTACCCTCATGAGGTCCTGGAAAACAACTTTTACTAGAGCCGAGCGAACTGAAATGCGAAGAAAGAGCATGAACAACAGCAGGGTGAAAAGAAACATTTTTGCGAACATCAAATACTGAGAGATCATCCTCACAATCAAAACCAGACAACTGGAAAAAATCCTCAAGAAGCAAATAGGGACGCTGCTTGGTAGGAATATGGTTAGAAGCTATTGTCATCTGAGACGACAAGGTATGACTTCCGGCAGTAAGTTTTTTGTAATTGGCATGCCAACTGCGATCCTTGCCAGTAAGGGTCATTGCCAAAAGACTACGCTCAAGTGCTGAAAACTTGCGCCAGGGCAAATCATGATCCTTAACAACAGCAATGTCATTGCGAAGCTTCATACGGTCGCGAAAAAACCATTGCTTAAAGGCAGAGATGTGATAGCTCGATTGAAGCCTCGTATAACCAACAACAACGACATGCTCAAAGCCATGATGCTTCAAGGCCCGGCGAGCGATAGCTTGAACTAATGCCGGACGGTTGCCTAACATTTCATGACTTAGAACTGAGAAATCACTCTTCAATTCCGACAGAATTTGATCGATATACTGAAAAGGTGATTCTATTTTATGCGTCAATGCATTCGACGTACAACGCAACTGAGCAGGATTCAAATAGACAAAAGAGAAGCTTTTATTGTTGCAAGAATTCTGAAAAAGCCGAAGGGATGCCTGCAAAGAAGAAGACGCACACTTCTGAGCACCAATATGGATTGCTAACCGCTGCGCCACTCAACCCTCCCATTAATCGCGCACGATATGAACATTATACAAGAACTAAACCCAAATAACAAAAGAACAAGCAGACGAACAGTGCCATGAAGAGATATCAGTCAACAATGCTAAAATAAATGAAAGTCGAAGAGTACGTTGACTAAACCCCAGTTTTATTTACATATAGGACACGGCAAGACAGGGACATCCGCCATACAGTCAGCGTTTGCGATTGCACAGGAAGATTTACTAAAAAATGGGATTGAGTACCCCATACAAAATACTGATCGAGAAAAAGCCTCCCAGTTCGCAATCACTTCAGGAAATTGGAATCACAATCCAAAAGAAACTCTCGCTCAGGAACTCATTAGGCGCTCACGAGAGCGAAATAATAACAACAGTGTCTTGCTGAGTTCGGAATCTCTTTTCTGGCGACTTGATGACCTTTTCGAAGATGGTATGCAGGAATTAAAGGATCTCAACCTGCATATTTTGCTGGCCGTACGAGAGATTGAAGAAATGCTCTCCTCAGAATATCAACAACGTGTTAAAAGACATGGAGAGAAACGTCCTTTTGAACAATTCCTGCGAAGCCGGCACTTTATTTCATCACATCACAAAAGGGCGTCAGAGATAATCACCCTACTAAAGCAAAATAAAATAAAAACTACAATCATTAACTACTCAAAGCATAAAAATAATATTATTGAACTTATTTTCGAAACACTGCATGCCGAAGAAGCCTATCCACGGGATACCGTGAATGGGGTTGTAGTCAACCGAGGCCTGAGCCACAAGGAGCTCGCAATAATAACCCTCATCAATGCACTCTTTCATACTAAATTTCCCTGGATAAGTACTCGTTTATCTGATGCTCTGGTAAAGGAGCTGCCAACCGTGCAATCTCAGAAATGTCGACTGTCAGAAGACAGCAAGCTAAAACTTTATGAAGTCAACAACGATTACATAAGAAATATCAATAACAGCCTTGATCCAAATGAACACTTGTTGGATAAATCTACAATGAATTCTGACAGTGCTCCAATTGATCGAAGTGTTTTCCAACAGATTAGAGAAGAAGAGCAATTATCAATTAACGTTATTAGTTCTACCCTATTAACCGCAATACAAAATGAATCAGAACATAATCGCCTGTCGAACCCAACAATCGATCAGCTCATCAAAGTGAGCCAATCTGAGGATACAGATCCACAAACCAAACTCGAGTTGCTTGAACTAGCCGTTGCCAACCGACCTCAAGGAAAACGTCTTGTCAAATTGCTCGAGCAAGCTCAGACAGAAATCAATCATAGTTAGCGATTTATTTTCGCTAAACCTGTCATAAAATCCAGTACATCTTGCGAAGTTAGCTCTTCAATAGCTTAAGTTTTAGCCTTCACAAATTGATCTCCCAACAAATCTGTCATGTTAATTTTAGCAGCATCAATTTGACTCTGAAGCAATGAAATTTCTGAGCGTGTTAATCGAAATCAACCCGAACTCATATAATGATCTGGCAACTGGATATAATCTGAATTAATTTGTTTCTTACGATCAAATCTGGGCCAACGAGCATTGAGTTGATTTTGATAACGAACCCAAAGATTGCTTTTTGACTCTTGTGTTTGCTTAAATGAATAGCTGCGTGTGCTTTTGCAACCACAGAACTCTTCAAGGAGGTATGCAACAGGTCCCATCGGATGCTGGCAAGCTTGATAAAATGGAGTGAACCAAATCGTTCCACCAAAAACTGATAAAAGCTTTAAAATCTCGCGGCAACCATCAGGAATGGCCAGGCGAGTCATAGTCATTGGATAACGTAAATCACCAAATCCAACAACATCAAGATATTGACCACCTCGGATTAACTGCTGGGCCATTGAATGTGCGTAATCCAAAGGAGCGCGCACAAGTGCAATAGCTTGTATTGCAAAACCATTGCTAACAATTGCAGCAATGAGGCGATCAAGCGCAAGTTCCGGCAAGAGTGAGATACCCTCTCCACTAAGAATAATAGAAGAATCGGAATCCAAAACTTGATCCCACTACATTTGGTATAAATAATTAGTCAGCTCTATATCCTTAATTTTTCCAACGTCTATTAATATGATATTTAGAGGGTTTGTAATCGTACAACGATCTCAAGGGAACCGAATGATTATTGATTTTTAATCTCGCTGGATTAGCCGTAGTACAAGAGAAAATTGGATAATGCAGATGCTCTTGCGACAAGTACTTAATGTTGTTTGCACAGGTTTGTTGACACGACGATGAGGCCGTTTTATGCAAGCCAACATGCAAATAGCATGTCTTCATATTTCAATTTAATTTAATTCATTCTAACAAGACGGCAAGGGTGTCATCAAGCCAGTGGTTGATTTCAAGAGAACTGCATAAAAAAGGAGCACCAAAGTGCTCCAAAAATGTAAGAAGTACGAGACTGATATCTTCGGGAGGGACTCAACCCTCCCAAGCAATTGTCAATAATCGAAGTCCTGAATTTCAGCAGTCAAACTCAAAAGGGTAGTTCTGTTACAGTATTTTAGCAATTCCGTTACGGTTTAGATGACAATTGGAAGCAAACCTTTATAGTCTAAAATGTTCCAAACAGTGTTCCAAGCAAATCGATGGGTTCCTCGTCCTATCAGGTGCTGGAAGAACTTATGGCAAGAAGAAAGTTGATGAAGGGGAATTACTCTTTTGATTGATTGGGCTCTCGTAGACCTGACTGAATGAATGCAATTGACTTCTGCACTCTCTCAACCTCATAGTCCGTCTTCACCTTCTGCTTCTCCAGCACCTCCACCCTCTTAAGTAAATCCTCTAGGAGTTTGTTTTGGAGTGATTCGACCTGCACCTGCCTCTTCTTGTTTTCAGGGGATACAGGAGCAGTAACACTCCTTCCATCCAACACATCACCATTGGTCTCCAAATAAAGTTCGGCAAGCAGTTGGAGAACCTTCGTGTATTGCTTTCCTTGCTGCTTACAGAGTTCACGGAACCGAGTCAGCACTTCAGGAGTGAAGTTGGCAGCAAAGGCACCTGGTCTTGGAGACAAGAGATTCGACGTCCGGTATAGATGCCACTATATCCATCTTGTAGGGTCGCAACTTTTTCACCCGTATTTTTTCACGGCCCTTTTTTTTAGAAAATGGATTTATATAGATCTTGGTTGCACCCACTTTTATAGTTTATGAATATGGGTCCCATAAAGACTGCTATGAGTGAGATTGAGGATACTGAATCCAAAACTATCTCTCTACTAACTACTGTGCCGACTTTGAGTTGATGCGATGACTGATTTGCCAGGCAATAAACAGTGTTCCAAATGTGGAGAAGTAAAACCTGCAAACCGAGACTACTTTGGTTCTACTCCTAAAAAAAACCTGCGGAATGTCTGCCGCATATGAATTAATAAGAACTCAAGGTCTTATGCCAAAGAAAATTCCGATACGAACAACAGGCTTCAACAAGCAGATAGATTCAAACCAACTGATGCTTTGAAAACACAACTTGCGGTAGATCAAAAGGGTTGTTCTGCACTTACCAATTGCAATTAGGTTTACGACCTCAAGTTGGACTTCATCACTCTCTTTTGATAAAGCAACCAAATCCATTTTGTTGTATTCATGTTGTCCTGACTCAATAATGTCCTGCACTTCAGGGTTCAGGTTTGCAATCGACCTGGTGTTCTGCAGAGTTCTTTTGGAGACACCACAACTCTTGGCAAGATCATCATTCGTCAAACCTGAACGATTCCATCGGTTGTCACCACTGCTGGCACGTCTCCCAAGTTAAGTCAGCAGTTCTTCCCACCGCACCAGATGGTTTGCTTCTTGGAGGGGTGACAAAGAATTTTTGATGAGGTTTTCTTCCACCTCAATCAGTTCGTCGATTAGCAGGTCTGCCTCTTGGATGGTTGCTGGAATCGTTTCCCAATTCAGGGACTTCGCAGATTCCAGACGGTGGTTCCCGGCAAGAAGCAAGTAGTCATCACCTCGTCTGGAGACCGTGATGGCATGAAGCAAACCGACCCCACTAATGGACTCCGTTAGGTCACGCACCTTGTCTGGGTCAGTTGCCCTCAACCGAGTCGTGACCTTGATACGACTGATGGGTATATCAATAACTGCAGAAGGTGTCGCGACCACGCAAGGTCATCCGCACTGCTGTGGTTTTATCCCAACCAGTTGTAGGGGTGCAAGAAATTCATCCCTATGGACAGGGACTATCTGCAGACAGGATTGTCTCCAATCACCTTTGCGTGGGGATTTCTTGCTTTGGCAGCAGCAAGGGCATCACGACGATTCCCTGCCATCACATATTCCTTAAAAGTCCTACCTCCCACATAGAAGGTGACTTCCCATTGCCAGTTGCATTCACTCATTGCGGGTAGTTGGAGAAAAATCAGTAGCAGCAGTGGTTTCAGCACAGTGCGGGGTTCGGTGACCGTCGCAGTATGCGGGTCACTTGGATGGGATAAAACACAGCACCTTTGGCAGTGGTGATTCCTGCGTCGTTCAGCACCTCGCAGATCTCACGGAGAGTTCGACCCTTGTTCCTCAACGACCAGATGAGATTGCTGTGCTGGTCGGCAAATTTCCTTGCTGTTTGCTTCCTGGTGCGGTTCCAGTTCTCCAGGTTCTTGGGATTCCCCAACTTCACTCCTCTTGCTTTGGCAGCAGCAAGGGCAGCACGGGTTCGTGAACTGACTTGTTCCCTCTCCTGTTGATTCAGCAGTGCGTAAATCCCCAGTTGGAAGTTGTCTGCTGAAGCCATGGAGGCAACGCAGAACTGGATGCTGCTGTCCTTCATCAGGATCAAGGCAAATGCTGCATCTCTCGTCAAACGGGACAGTTTTGCCACCAAAAGGGTGCTG
>QCVM01000068.1:0-5455 GCA_003210375.1 Synechococcus sp. AG-686-B21
CAAACGCTGAACAATATGAACATATTGCCCAGGAAAATTTTGATGGATAAAAAGAATTTTCACGTCAGGTCAGAGACGCTGCAAAGATTCAGCTTTATCCTGAAACTCACCCAGCAATAACTGTAAATAAGACACCTTACGTAACTTGATATTCGCCGTAAGACTCATGCCAACCTGCAATGGAAGTTTCGAACCACTTTTTAACTGCAATATTTGCTTGCTTAACTCAATAGTGACTGGAAAACTATATTCTTGTCGCTGTTCCTGTTGGTCAGGAGCTAGCGCATCGGATGCAATGCTTGTGACTTTTCCTTCAATCACACCGAAATCAGTCGACGGATATGAATCAATACTGATATCAGCATTCATGCAATCTGCCAATTTTTTTGGGCAACCAATAGGGATTTTTACGAAACCAATTTTGTTGCTGGGCACTTCGACCTTGGCTTCGAGGGCACCAAAGGGCACCACCTTCATCACAGTCTGGGTGGACTGGGCCGTAAAACCAGATGCGGTGGGCTGCAAATCAAAGACAACTCCGTCCACAGGGGATTTGAGCTGTTGATAACGCAAGGTCACCCGAACCTCAGCCAATCGACTCTTGAGCTCGGCAAGTTGTTGATTCAAGAGAGACAACTGCCGAAAGCGATCTGCCTTGGTCTGCATCAAACGACCACGCGTCTCTTCAACAGTGTTGCGTTGAGATAAAAATTGAAGCTCAGAAGCAGCACCAGATTCCTCAAGCTGCTGATAACGATCAAGAATCTCTAACTGTAAGGAGAGATTTTTTTCCAACATCTGAATCTGAGCGGTATTCATCTCTAAATATTTATTGCGCTCAACTCCCTTAAACTTGATCGATGCTTCGAGGCTTTGGCGTTGTTGCTCACTCGCCTCAGTATCAAGCTTCATCAAAATCTCCCCCTTCCTCACCGCGTCACCCTCTTCCACAAGGATGTCGTCAACAACACCACCGACAGGCATCTGGATATCTTGAACGGAACCAACTGGCTCTAATTGACCCTTAGCCACAACAATTTCTTCAGTTCGTGCGATGGCAAGCCAGGCAATACCAAACGCCGTTGTTCCAATCAACGTCCACGTGACTGTTCGCATCCAAAACCGGCTCTGCTGGAGAACCGATTCATCGTATTTTGACGCATCTTTATCATCCTGCTTGTAATCAGGGTCGAGGACTTTAAATGGATTGAGTTTCATGATTAGGCACTCTCTTGTTGACGGTAAAGAGCAAAATATCGACCTTTGTGTCTCATCAAATCATTATGGGTTCCAATTTCAACGATGGCACCTTGATGCATCATAACAATCACGTCAGCTTGGCGAATTGTAGAAAGACGATGGGTGATAAAAAAGACAGTTTGATCCACTAGCTTCTCATGAAGGTTGTCACAAACTTTGCGCTCTGTTTCATAATCTAAAGCACTTGTTGCTTCATCCATTACCAAAAGCTTTGGGTTACTTAGCAACGTACGGGCAATGGCAACTCTCTGGCGTTGACCTCCTGAAAGGTTGGCGCCCCTCTCTCCCACTGGAGTGCTGTAGCCACTGGGCAATTCCATGATGAAATCGTGAGCATTCGCAAGGCGCGCAGCCTTCACGATCTCTTCACTTGAAACATCAGGGTTAGTGAGCGCAATATTTTCACTCACAGTTCCACTAAAAAGAAGAGGATCCTGAGGAACAATTCCGATTTGTCGGCGCAAAGAATATAATTCAACTTTATTAATATCATAATCATCGATCAAAATACGACCCTTCGTGGGGTCATATAACCTGGGCAAAAGCTTCATAAGGGTACTTTTTCCGCTGCCACTTTGACCAACAATGCCGACAAACGTACCGGCATCAATTTGAAGATTAACGCCTTTAAGAACTTCAGGCTTTCCCGGTCCAAAAGTGAAAGACAGATTTTCAAAGCGAACTTGTCCATGAATTGGGGGAAGCATCACTTTGGACTTATCGACTTCATTTGATTCTTGAGGTGTGTCGATCACATCAGCCAAACGCTCAAAGCTAACTTTTAACTCTTGAATGCTTTGCCAAATTGTGGAGAGTCTTAGCAAGGGCTGTGTAACATATCCAGAGATAATTCGGAAAGCAATTAACTGGCCCAGGGTTAAGTCTCCACTCAGAACGAGAGATGCACCAATCCATAGAACCATCAACTGTGAAATCTTTTGCAGCACCGAGCTGGTCTGATTCAGGGCTGTACCCGTAATCGTCTTCTCAAACGTGCGGGCGATGTAATTGGAATAAAATTCTTGCCAACGCCAACGACTCACCATTTCCACATTCTGAGCTTTCACCGTTTGGATACCGGTGAGCACTTCAACGAGGTGACTCTGTGTTTTTGCATTTTCTTCTGCAGCAGCTCTGTATTGACGTCGAAATAACGGAGCGCCAAGAACGGTAAGGCCAATCTGAATCGGAAGCACCGAAAGAGCAATTAACGTGAGCAACCAGCTGTAGACAATCATCACCATGATGTAAATCACGGAGAAAGCCGCATCAAGAATCGTGGTTAGGGCCTGACCGGTAAGAAAATTGCGGATCTTTTCGAGCTCTGCCACCCGAGTGCCGAGTTCACCCACAGGACGACGATCGAAGTAGCCCAGTGGCAAACGCAGTAGGTGGTCGATCACTTCAGAGCCAAGCCTCTGGTCTATTCGGTTGGTGGTTTCTGCAAATAAGAATGTTTTGAGACTATTAAGGATCCCCTCGAGGATCGTGACAACAACGAGGGCAAAACCCAGAACTTGAAGTGTATCGAGACTGCGCTGACTGATAACTTTGTCGATGATCACCTGAATCAGCAACGGGTTGGCAAGCGTGAACAGCTGGACCACAAAACTGGCGGCCAAAACCTGAATTAGGACGCTGCGATAACGCTTGAGAGCTGGCCAAAACCAGCCAGGTCCAAATTTTTGGTCCGGCGTAGCGTTCGAACGCTCCATTAGAAGCAAATCAATCCCATCCGGGAAACTTTCTTCGAGCTCATCAGGGGCAAGAACAACCATCCCATGCTTCGGAGACGCCAACTTGAGTCCTTGCTCATTGCTCGCCACCACCAAAGCAAAACCATCCTTCCAAGGAAGCATTGATGGCACCTGCAGCCTCGTCCCAGACACAGCTGGGACTTTGGCTCCCATCACATGAAGGCCAAGACTCGCCGCTAGCTGACCACAGAGCTGAAGACTGGGCTTAAGACCTCGTCGAATGTTGTCTTGAAGGACTTTTTCGATGGAGTCTCGACGAAACGGCAGCTTCATCAGCTGCGTCAACATTTGGAAACAAGCAAGCGTTTCAGGGATTGGCCCATCTGCGCTCAGGATGTTCAAACTATCGACAACATTGCGCTCAGGACTGAAACGACTGATAGGTGGAAGCAGCTCGGCAGTTTCAACAACAGCTTCGGCATTTGATTCTGCGGGTAGATGCTCTTCATCTGCTGCCTTGGATGGAGGCATAGAGACCAATCGCAGTGCGAAGCGATCACTCGATGGCAAATCACGTTCAGACTCAATCCGCTGGCCGAGTTGGGCCTCTCCCCAACTACTCGTGACATAAACCAAGCGTCCATCTGCAAGGGCGGCCTCGACAGCACTCGCTGTTGGAGCGCATTTCTCAACGTTTTGCAGAGCATCTCCAAGCTCCTCTAAGGGAGATTGATCCGTTTCAGCGGATGTCTGATCGAGAACCTCGAGCAAACCCAACAGTTCTTGGGGCCAAAGCTGAGCGTCGCACCAGTTTCGAAATGAATCCTCTGAGATATATAAGTCGTTCCAGTGTTCATCCGAAATCGCACAAGCGATCACTTCATCGGCAGCAATCACATTCTCACAAGGGGCACCAGTCATCAGGCTTGCCGCACCGATCACACTGCCTGGACCGAATTTTCCCACCGTGGTGAGATGGCCGTTCCGGCGACTCACAAACCGCGCCTGTCCTTGCAGGATGACAAGCACTCGGGCAGCAATCGTATTGGCATCACAAAGTTGCTGACCCAATTCAAAGCGAAGCTGACGGGTGTCCTTCGCCAGACGATCCGATGCAGATGGACTCAGACCACTAAACGCAGGATGCTTCAGCAGAGGAGAAGAAGGTGACTGTGTCATTGGAAGGAGCTAAGGCCTAAGTCCTGAGGTGCAACGGATTTATTGATTGGTCTTATGAAAGTTGCTTGAGACAATAAAAAGATTGCTCTTTCTGCCACTCAGCAAACAATTCCTGACACATTTTGAGGGAGATTTCATCGTTGAACGTAGCTGGTGAATAGCGTTCCAACCGAACCACCAACCACCAATCTGAAATCCGAAACGGCTCAAGCAGAACTCCAGGCTGGGTGACCCGCAGTTTTTCCACAAGAACAGGATGCGCCTGGGTCAGCGAAACCGGACCAACAATTCCATTCGTGTTGCGCTCCGGCCCTTCCGCATACCGCTTGGCCAAATCAGCAAAGTTGGACTCTCCCGATTCGATTTGCAGATAGAGCTCTTGGGCTAAAAAACTGTTTTCAAGCCTGAGCAAGCTGTACACCACTTGGTCGAGCTCGTTTTTACGATCCAAAAAACGTGCTTCTGCTTTCGGTAAAAATTGCTCACGAAGGAACGTCTGCTGTCGCACCTTGTTGCTCAAAGCGGTCATCACTTCTGCCTCAGTTCCCACAACCTCCTCCAGGAGCTGTGGCCACTGCTCTATTCCGTCGTATCCCTTCTCCACGAGAAGATCCAAGCGCGCTTGATTGAGATCTGGATCAGAGACCACCACATCAGCAATCGCCTGCGACGTAATCATGTTTGTCACGAGGGGTTGAAGAAGGCCATAGCGCTGCAACAAGATCCGACCATCATCTCCAATCACCTTCTTCAACTCATGCAGAACCTGACTGGTATCCACTAATCAAAAATCTTGTTTTTGAAGACTAGAGCGTGTCGTGCAGAGGAAACAGCAAAATTGAGGAGTCCTACAGACTTAAGGATTATCTGGACGACCTTGCCATGCCTCGCCGCGTCCTAATCACTGGTGGAGCAGGCTTCATTGGAAGCCACACCGCTCTGGTCTTACTAGAGCAAGGCTATGAGTTGGTGGTTCTCGACAACTTCGACAACAGCAGCCCAGAGGCTCTGAGGCGAGTGAAGGAGCTCGCAGATTCGAATGCATTGGAGCTTGTCGAGGGTGATGTCCGTGATTTAGCTGCTGTCCATCGCGCCTTTGATTGTGGGGGGCCGATTGATGGCGTTATTCATTTCGCCGGTCTAAAGGCCGTGGGTGAATCCGTGGCCAACCCTCTGCGTTATTGGGATGTCAATGTCAATGGCAGCAGAGTTCTTGCTGCCGCCATGGAGCAGCACCAATGCCGCACCCTCGTCTTCAGCAGCACATCCACCGTGTATGGGGAGCCTGAGGCTTTTCCACTAAAGGAGGAGATGCCAAC
>QCVM01000069.1:0-5417 GCA_003210375.1 Synechococcus sp. AG-686-B21
GTTCCCCTTTTTGGTGAACTCATTATGATGACGGCAACGGCTCAATTTTGCCGAATCTTTTGTTCACTAACCCGTGCGGGAGTGCCAATTTTGATGGCAATGGAAATCTCAAGTCAAACTGCTGGAAATAGCATTATTTCCGATGCCATTCTCAAATCCCGAACTCTTGCCCAGGAAGGCGTGCTACTCAGCACATCACTAATCCGTCAGAAAGTTTTGCCAGATATGGCTCTAAGTATGCTTGCGATTGGAGAAGAAACAGGCGAAATGGACAAAATGCTGAGCAAAGTTGCAGACTTCTATGAAGATGAAGTGGGAGCGATGGTCAAAGCACTGACTTCAATGCTGGAACCCGCAATGATCGTGGTCGTGGGAGGGATTGTGGGCTCAATTCTTCTAGTAATGTATTTACCAATGTTTACCGTTTTTGATCAAATTTAGCAATCAAACCCGATCCATTCTCTACAAAATATACGAGTTTAGTGATTGCGAGTTTATTTTAAGCCTTTGCAGCAAGACTATAAAAATAGGCTGAAAGAGATTAACTTACCTTATAAAAAATTAATTCATCTTTAAATGCTAATTACAAGAAGCAAATGTCATTCTGTTGACTCAAAAACAGCATCATTCAATCGGCTAAGGCAATCGACTGCCCCGCCAACCAGCCTCCGCTCCAACAGGCTTGAAAATTAAATCCCCCCGTCACCCCATCCACATCCAGTAATTCTCCAGCGAGATAAAGGCCAGGACAACGTCGACTTTCCATCGTGGCCAAGTTCACCTCACCCAGATCAACGCCACCAGCGGTAACAAATTCTTCTCCAAAGGGGCCGCGGCCCTGAATCGATAAAGGCTGAGCGCAGAGAATTTCTACCAACCTGCGTTCTGATTTGACAGGGAGCTCGGCCCAACGTCGCTCTCCATCTGCACTAGCAAGCATTAAGAATGCCTGCCAAAGCCGTCTGGGGAAGTGATCAAAGGGCTTAGCCGCCGCCAAAGTACGCCGCGCTTGCTCCTGTCGCCACTGCTTCAGACGTTGCTCAACCCCAGACCGCCCCAGGCCAGCACTCCAATCCACCCGAAGTTCCCCCCGATAGCGGCTGCTATGCAAAGCGCGCGCGGCAAACGCTGAGAGTCGAAGTGTGGCAGGACCACTCAATCCACGGTGGGTGATCAACACTCGGCCGACATGTCGGAAGCGTTGGTTGTTGAGCTTCAGCTCCAAGCCAACATCATCCACAGCGATACCGCTACAAGCCGTCAGAGCGGACGCCTCCAGCGAAAGGCTGAACAACGACGGGACAGGTGGTACAAGCTGATGACCAAGATTTTCTGCCATCTTGCGGCCGCTGGGATGGCCGCCAGTGGCCAACATCACCTTCTGGGCCGATAACGACTGGTCCAAGCCGCGGCCATCCACCAAAAAACCGCCCTCAGACTGCACGGATAAACGCTGCACCATCGCCCGCGTTTGCACCTTCACTCCTGCCTTCAGAGCCGCCTGCTTCAGGCACTGAATCACCGCCTCCGAACGGTTCTGCTCCGGAAACATCCGACCATCAGCCTCTTCAATCAGCACTAAGCCACGTTCAGCAAACCAAGCGATGGAATCTCCTGCAGCAAACCGGCTGAATACACCTTTCAACGCCCTCTGACCACGGGGGTAATGACCAACAAGTTCAGCCGGATCCCAACAGGCGTGGGTGACGTTGCAACGACCACCCCCACTAATCCGAACTTTGCTGAGGAGCTCTGGAGTGGCCTCCAAAACGAGCACGCGTTTGACCCCCTGCTCAGCAGCGGTAATGGCAGCCATAAATCCAGCCGCGCCACCACCAATCACTAAAAGATTGCAGGTGTCCGCTGCTTCAACTTGCGGGGCGGAAGACGAGGGCGACTCCGTTGTTGCAGTAGCGCTTTCCAGTTGGTCGGGGTCCGTCATTAAACACATGGCCCTGATGACCACCGCAGCGCGAACAGTGATATTCCGTACGCGGGACAATCAGTTTGAAATCTACTTTCGTCTCGATCGCATGGCTGAGTGGTTGCCAAAAACTGGGCCAACCCGTTCCGCTGTCAAACTTTCCCTCCGACGAAAACAAGGCCAAATCACATCCTGCACAGTGATAGTTACCACTGCGTTTTTCATCATTAAAGGGACTTATAAACGGGCGCTCAGTGCCCTCGTTGCGCAAGACGTTGAAAGCTTCAGGGGATAAGCGCTCTCGCCAAACCTCAGGGCTGAGATCCCACTGAGGGTCATTGGCCTTCGAAGCAGCTTGAACCGTTTTCGGGCGCCACAGACTGCCCAATGCACCAGCTACTGCAGCAAACATCAATGAACGACGGGACAAAACAGGCGAAGTATGAGTCATCAGCTCTGAACCAAAGGGCTTCAGCGGTTCTAATGGATCCATGACCGAGGTTGAACGCCCCGCCACCGTTCCTGCCCATCGCTTCAGCGTGGCGCCAATGCTCGATTGCACAGATCGGCACTTTCGTGTGCTGATGCGACAGATCAGCTGTCGAGCCCTTCTCTACACGGAGATGGTGGTTGCTCAAGCCTTACATCACACCAACAGGCGCGACAGGCTTCTGGATTTCGATCCCATCGAACACCCCATTGCTCTGCAGGTGGGCGGCGATGATCCCAACCTCCTTGCCGATGCTGCCCGCCTCGCTTTGGACTGGGGCTACGACGAAATCAATCTGAATGTGGGGTGCCCAAGCCAAAGAGTGCAAGCAGGCAACTTCGGAGCGTGCTTAATGGCCGATCCCGATCTGGTAGCCCGCTGTGTTGAGGCAATGGGTCAAGCCAGTGCGCTACCAGTCACCGTGAAACACAGGATTGGCATTGACGATCTCGATAACGACACGTTGCTTACAGCTTTTGTTGATCGGGTGGCTGAAGCCGGAGCCCAACGGTTTTCTGTTCACGCACGTAAAGCGTGGTTGGAGGGTTTAGATCCCAAACAAAACCGAACAATTCCGCCGCTGCAGCACGACCGAGTTGTTGCACTAAAACAACGTCGCCCAGAGCTATTGATTGAACTCAACGGTGGTCTCGAAACACCCGCGGATTGTTTGGTAGCCCTCGATCAATGCGATGGAGCGATGGTTGGTCGAGCCGCCTACGCCCACCCCTTGCGTTGGGCAGACATGGACCATTTGATCTATGGAGAAGCGCCACGCCAATTGTTGGCATCAGATGTCGTGGAAGGCTTAATTCCCCACGCCGCTCAGCACTTACACCGAGGAGGTCGGCTTTGGGATCTATGCCGACACCTCGTTCAACTAGTCGAAGGGGTTGCCGGCGCGCGCCATTGGCGCCGTGAGCTTGGGGAACGATCCCAACGGAAAGGGGCTGATCTGAAAATCTTGGAAGAGGCCGGACGTCAACTGAAAGACGCCGGCCTTTAAGTGAAAGAGCTGGAAAGGCGATTAGCCCTCGGCACCGCCGTAGCCGGAGAAATCGTCGCCACCACCGGTACCGGTACCACTGGCATCTGTACCGCCGCCACCAGAGGAGCGGCGGCGGCGAACACGCCCTTCGTCATAGGCATTGCCACCTTGAGGGGCAGCACTATCACGAGCGCCATAGCTGCGATCTTCCCAACCACGGGCACCGGAGGGGCGATCACCGCCACCGCCACCGCCGTAGCCACCGCCACCTTCCGCCTGACAAGCTGTTGGTATTGATGAATAGATCGATGGCTGGTGGGGTGACAGGCGGCGCCGACGGCACTTGGAGTGATCGCTTCGAGCAAGGCTTGCATCCTTTTATTGAAGTATTCAACGCTTCAATTGGTTTTGATCTCACGTTGCTCCAGGAGGATTTGGATGGGTCGATTGCCCATGCACGGATGCTGGGTTCCTGCGGGGTGATCAGCGTTGAGGAAGCTGATCAGTTGGTGCAGGGTCTTGAGGCGATTCGGACCGAGGCCCACGCCGGAACGTTTCAGCCTGGACTCGCCGATGAAGACGTGCATTTCGCCGTTGAGCGTCGACTGATTGCTTTGTTGGGGCCTGTTGGCAAAAAGTTGCACACCGGTCGGAGTCGCAATGATCAAGTTGGAACTGATCTGCGGTTGTGGTTACGGCGCCGCCTAGACGAATTAGAGGGCGATCTTCAACGTTTGCAGCGGGCTCTCGTCGCGCAGGCGGATTTGCATCGCCGCACGATGATTCCGGGCTACACCCACCTTCAACGGGCTCAGCCGCTTTGTTTGGCGCATCACCTTCTGGCTTACGTCGAGATGTTGGAGCGGGATCGGTTGCGTCTTCAGGATGTGCGCTCTCGGGTGAATATTTGCCCTCTTGGCGCGGCAGCGCTGGCTGGAACTCCGGTACCCATTGATCGTCGGCAGACCGCTAAGGATTTGGGATTTGATGCGATTTACGCCAACAGCCTTGATGCGGTGAGCGATCGTGATTTTTGTGTGGAGTTTTCGGCGGCGGCTTCTTTGGTGATGGCCCATCTCAGTCGTTTGGCTGAGGAGGTAATTGCTTGGGCGTCAGAGGAATTCAGGTTTGTTCGCCTCAGCGATCGTTGTGCGACCGGCAGCAGTTTGATGCCGCAGAAAAAAAATCCTGATGTGCCTGAACTGGTCCGTGGCAAGTGCGGAAGGGTGTTTGGCCATCTACAAGGCCTCCTCACGATGATCAAGGGTCTTCCTTTGGCTTACAACAAAGATTTTCAAGAAGATAAGGAAGCTCTTTTTGATGCGTTTCGCACCACCCGCGATTGCATTGAGGCCATGGCGATTCTGTTCGAAGAAGGTCTTGAGTTCCGTACGGAACGTTTGAACTCGGCGGTGGAACAAGATTTCTCTAATGCCACCGATGTGGCTGATTACCTCGTTGCCCGGGGAGTTCCCTTCCGTGAGGCTTATCAGCTTGTTGGTGCTGTTGTTCGCCGTTGCCTTGATGAAGGTTGTTTGTTGAGAGATTTGACCCTTTCGGCATGGCAGGAGTTGCATCCAGCCTTCGAGGCTGATCTGCACGATGCGCTTGCCCCGCGTGCCGTTGTGGCCGCTCGTCGCAGTGAAGGAGGAACAGGATTTGACCGGGTGGATGAACAATTAGACCGCTGGTTGCAGTATTTGAACGGAACACAACCTGTTGGATGACTCCCCCGCGCTGTCGGGTCTACGCTGAAGTTGCCAGTGGTGCGTCACTTCGTTCCGGAGTCATGGCCCCATGGCAATGATCCAGGCCCCTTCGGTCCATTTTTTCGTACCCGGTCCAAGCAGAACGTGAGCATTTTTGTTGGCAACCTTCCCTTCCGCGCTGAGCAGGAGGACGTGACTGAGCTGTTTGCCCAGTTTGGTGAAGTCGTGAATTGTGCCCTTCCCCTTGAACGGGATACAGGCCGCAAGCGCGGATTTGCTTTTGTCGAAATGTCCGACGATGCGGCT
>QCVM01000070.1:0-5254 GCA_003210375.1 Synechococcus sp. AG-686-B21
TGGACCATTTCGACAGTCCTACAACATTTGGCTGCAGGACTGGGAACTATGGGCGATGGGTAAGTTGATTGATGAGCTTGTGATCCAGAACTATGCCCATTCAGTGAAGGTCTTTGCCCGTGATCTTGATCAGCCGGCATTACGCAAGGCACGAGAGTGGCGGATCCCAACCGAGATAGGGATTTTGGCCGGCTTTGGCCCTCGGACAACGGCAATTCCCGTCCTGCGAAAGAAAGTCCAATTGGCTCGAGAACGTGGCCATGGCGTTGTTTTTTTCTATTGGGAGGGCTTGTGGGGTATGCATGTCCCACGGGTTGATCGTCAACGACGCTACGGTTTGTTTAGTGCGTTAGGTCGATTCGAACAACAATGAATCAGTTCGAAATTAACCAAATCAAGTCTCGTCTCCGTCGCCTTGAATTGTCAGAGGACTTTGTTGATCAATATGTGTATAAACTCCAGATTGATTGCGAAATCTATTCAATAGCTAGCAAAACGATTGATCGGTGGGGAAAGAAGATAATCGCAATATTGTTGCGCAAGTTTTGGATTGTGGATTCATGGCAGCTGTGTTAGGTGGATTTTCAGCAACTCTTTAAATCTACGTGCTCAGAGCATATTCGAGATTAAATATTATAATTGCCTGGCCAAATTATTTTAAAATGGATAGAACCATCGATCAAATTCTGAAAAATCTGAACATATTCGCTCTTGAATTTCCCCTGGCAATCCATCCATAAATGCCATGCATGAGCCTACGTTGATGGATGATCCAGACGTGTTTCCGAAGCGTTTGTTTCTGAGATTCAGATATTCGTTCTTGAATTCAAGGCCAACAAATTCAAACATATCTTTGACAGTCGAATTGGCATTAAAGCAAAGATCTTCGAGACGTACAACATGACAATTTTTAGTGTTCCACGCATGGTGATAACCCTCATAAGCTGATCGCATATAAGCCATTTTGGGATTTTTCCATTCTTCATACCAAGAATGGATCTCTTCCAATGGACATTTCGACCGTTTGTAATCCGAAAGAGCCAGTGATCTTGGATCTTTAATCACTGCAATCACAGGTCGGTTGAGACGTTTTTGAACCTGTGATAGATGTGTAATGTAGCGAGGTGTTTTGTCAAAAATAATGCTGGGAGACTTCTCTTTAATACTTTTTGAGCGCTCAAATAATCGCTGATAAAAATTATGAAATGATCCTGCTGAACAGGCATAGGAGAGATCATCATGGTCGATTCCCCATCCCACATACATGTGCTTACAAAATGGTTCAAATGTTAAAAATTCGCTGGGAGTTTTGCATAGGAGAACACCACATTCAAAGCCTGAATCTGCCTCTGGATGTTCTCGAAAAATGTCGGAAACCATTGTGGTTCCACTATGTTCAAGACCACAAACTAAAAATCCAAGTGAAGGATTCATATTTCTTCGCCAAAATCTCCAAATAATTTTATCAGTTCCTATCATCTGCTTTGTTGTTATTAAGGACAATTGGTAAGTCTTCAAGTGCTTTCACAAGATCTTCTAGATTGTTAGGACGGATGACAGTTCCATTATCTTCCTCTGTCTTCAAAATGGGTTCTGCCAATGCACCGGCGTCACTTGCAATCACCCAGAGTCCAGCGCTAACAGCTTCTCGTGTCACCAGTCCAAAGCTTTCTGGCCAGATTGAAGGTGCTAACAATACATCTTGCTCGCAGTAGAACTTTGGCATCTCGTTCATAGGAATTGGAGCAATGAAATCAACATTATAACCATTCCAAGTTGATTGATAATTATTTATTGAGGAGGCAAGTCTATGATCAATAACAGTGAATTGGATGGGAAGTGCTTTAGGTAAGTGATGAACGGCTTGGCGCAATAGCTGGTAGCCTTTGTGTATGCTCATACCACCGATATGGCATAGTCGATATTTTATAATGGGAATTCCCCCTCTTGAATATTTTAGTTCGTGGGTTTGCCCCATCTCCGTGAATGAATTAACTTGAACAGAAATATTTTTTATACCTGCGCCCTCACAAATATCTTTGAATGCTTCTGAAACAGCAATCCTGCGTTGAGCACTCTCTAAAAGTTGGTAAAGATCTGCTCGACGTTTGAGTGCCTTTTGGGTTTCGTCAGGGTTTGGCTGTTGGTCAAAATGACCTAAGGGATCTGCAGGATTGATCAGTCGACCATCCGCTGAGACTAAAAACTGTTCTTCACTCATCCACCAAGCATCGTGCATCACGATTTCGTAGGGGATGTGATGGCGCTGGGCGACAACCAATGGGGCTGCTGTCAGTAGTTGACAACAATGACATTGAATTAAGTCGAATGATTCGTAATTGAATAAATCCTCGCAAAATGCTTCTACGAGTGGATCATGATGCTCAGACCATAATCTTGGTGGCAAAGAAAGTCGAATAATTTTGGCTCCTCGCCAATTAGAAACATCGACTTGCAGTTGATTTCTGTAATCAACATAGTTGATATGCTGTAAATCAGTGAGGAATGGCTCTTGCTCAATTTCCTTGAAATTTTGAAGATTTGGTGGGTCAGCCTGCCAGTTATTATATTCAGTACATAAGACTGTGACCTCGTAATTTACTTGTTGATCTGTCAACATTGCTTGTACATAGTCCTGGGCCACACGTGTGGCCCCACCGAGACTTTGGTGGGCAAAGAATACATTCATAACCAAGACTTTTTTGTATGGTCGGTTAGTATTAACTTCCGAACTTAGTTCCTTTATTCGATTCCTCCAGAATTCGCTCCCAGTTTTACTATCAAATAAATTGTTGGCGTGTAATCGTGCCTTCTGTCCCATGCGTATCAATTTGGATGGATCTTCGATCAAGCTGATGATGGCTTGAAGCCATTCTTCAGTGGTTTCAGCGATCAGGCCTGTTTCGCCATGGTTGATCACATCTGTGTATGCACGAACTGGTGAACAAATGCAAGTCACCCCGCACAAACTTGCTTCCATCCATTTAATGGCACTCTTACCGTGGGTAGTGGGATGAACCTCTAGTGGCACTAATGCAATATCGCTAGCTTTGAGATGATCTAGGTATGTTGAATAATTTGTAAATGGAATTGTTTGGATACGTTTTTCGAATTTTTTGAGATCTAAATTAATTTCAATATGCCCAATAATTAGTAATTTGATTGTTCTATAGTTTTCTAATATCTTTGCCAAGACTGGAAAGATTGTATTATTCAAAATTTGTTTATGAGATAGTGTTCCTGATGAAAGTATAATTTGAATGCTCTCTTTTTTCTTTCGAGAGTTGTCAGCTCTATCTAGAGATTGAGAGGCTTGGATTAATGAATCAAGGGGGAGATTGTTGAGGGTATGGATTGGCTTATTCGAGTCACTTAGGTATTGATGACAATATTCTGAAAGTACAGAAGTTGAGACAATGACTTCGTCTGCTGCATTGAGGACACCAATCCTAAGAGGATAATCAATGCATAAATTATTATACTGTTCTTTTGAAATTGATCCGCCATAGGTTTCAAACTCTGCGGGATATTCAGGCGTAAAAATAAGATCATCGATCTCAGCGAATACCTTAATCCCGCTATTCTTAGCGAACGCAATCGCTCTCAAAATAGGATATGTTGCGGCCAGTCTACAAACAATAATGGCATCTGCCCATAAAAGTTCGTGACTACATTCCCAAAAATTAAGATCAATGTGGTTCATTTGTCTCACTTCACATCCGATGCTTTTAAGCTGTTGATTTTTCTGCTCTACTCGGTAAAGCCAACACTGCTTTAAACTCTCTTCGCCAATGATGAGCCATCTCTTGAGCTCTTTGGGTTTAGATTTGTGTTTTATTTCTGATGATTTCAAGGTCGAAGGCCAGATAATCTCCGCTAAAGATCTCTTGATTGAGATCATTTTTTCATGATGCAATAGAATACTTTCTCGACTAAAATTTAATCTCAACATATTTGAAACTGTACGTTGAGTGGCATTATTTGCAAGAAATCCCAGACGATCTACCCAATGACGTGGCTTCGACTGACGGGGAAATTGTTCTAAGTGTTGTGGCAACAGCTCCTCAATTTTTTGGGTCAGTTGTCTGAGTATTTCAGCTGATTTATCCGCAAAATCTATCACAGCCGCGTAATAAAATAGATCTTTTATCGGAATATTCTGCTCAATACTATTGGAGTAGCTTGCTGCTAGATACCCAAATCGATCCTCCCTTTTGTATGCAAGCTCTAATAGTTTTTGACTAAAATATTGCTCATGGTTGGCATCAATAATTGATCGTAAGTAGTACGATGTAGACTGATCTGAATAAACTTCAATAGCAATTGTTGCAAGAGTGTCAATCAAGTGCTCTGTTCTTCCCAGCTTTCTAGGAAGCTCTTGGAGAAAAAGTGTCGCAATAAAAATCTCTGTTATTGGGACAATAGAGGTTTGCCAAATGTCTTTTTCCCATTTTTGGAGCCCAATAAAGCTTCTTTCCTTAAGTAATGAATTGATGTTTGACAACTCCTCTTCAAGTGCAGAGTGATTTAGATTGACTGGAGTATTGTTATGGATTTCACTTATGTCTATATATTCTATGCAATATATAAAGGCTTTCAGAACTAATTCTAGTCTGGTAGCTGATTCACTATCTCTTCCGTAATCTAATGCCGAATTGTTATTGTAGTTTTGGATAGCTAGTCCGATTGGAAGTTCGTTCCAATATCCAGTACAACATCGGATTACTGAAAGTTCCAATAATCGCTTTCTTATGCTACACATGACTCTTGTATTCATTGTTTTAGAGAGATATTCACTGATCTCGTTATGCTGTCCTGAGGATATCTTTGCAGTTATTACCTCTTCTACTAGACAGCATTTCATTGACTCGGTGATTTGCCAGGATGCCCCTTGTATTGCTAATCCACTCTTGCTTTCAACGATCTTCAGTGTGACAGGTTGATCTAGCCAATCAGAGAGAGAATAATCAGTGAATAATTTGATGGTCGTTGAGAATCCACAGTTGATGTGGCCTCTCATGGCATCGTTGAGATCTGGCCTTGGGAGATTCGCCTCAGTTTGTCCAAGGATTTGATTCTGTTCATTCCAAAATATTTGAATAGACGATGACTCTGCGCCAAATCGACTGGCATCCACCCAACCACTCAGAGCAAGTGATTCTCCAAAGCCATCAATATGTCCCTTTACGGACTCTTGAGATTTAGTAGTACGCTCTAATTGTGTTTGTTGTGGTTGATCTGATGTGATCTTCTC
>QCVM01000071.1:0-5096 GCA_003210375.1 Synechococcus sp. AG-686-B21
CAGTCGTGTGGCCGGAATGACCCTTGCCGAATTAGCCAACGAAACTCTGTCGTTGCATGCCAAGGCTTTCCCCGAACTCAACCGCACCAAGCTCGAATTTATGGGTTTCGTGCAATATCGCTCGGGTGGTGAATTTCATCTGAACACTCCAGATATGTCGAAGGCGTTGCACGCTGCGGTGAAAACTGGCCCGGGTTACGCCCACTTCTCCACGTTCAAGACATTGCTGGAGAACCGTCCAGTGACCGCGTTGCGGGACTTATTGGAGTTCAAGCTCGCCCAAATTCCGCTTCCCCTCGATCAGGTGGAAAGCGTGGAAAGTTTGTTCGGCAGATTTTGTACCGGTGGGATGAGCCTTGGTGCTTTGTCGCGGGAGGCCCATGAGGTCCTTGCCGTGGCCATGAATCGCATCGGTGGCAAGAGCAATAGCGGCGAAGGTGGTGAAGATCCTGCCCGTTTCCAGGTGTTGAGTGATGTTGATGGAGAGGGCAGGTCCGTTGCCTTCCCCAGCATCGGAGGCTTGCGCAATGGCGATACCGCAAGTTCGGCGATCAAGCAGATCGCATCCGGACGGTTTGGGGTTACGGCCGAATACCTGCGTAGTGCCAAACAGCTAGAGATCAAGGTGGCGCAAGGTGCCAAACCTGGTGAAGGCGGGCAGCTGCCTGGTCCGAAGGTCGATAGCTATATCGCCTGGTTGCGCAACAGCAAACCTGGTGTGGCTTTGATCTCTCCGCCTCCGCATCACGATATTTATTCCATTGAAGACCTGGCTCAGCTGATTCATGATTTACACCAGGTGCATCCTCAGGCCCCAGTCAGCGTCAAATTGGTGTCTGAAATTGGGATCGGCACCATTGCGGCTGGAGTGGCAAAAGCCAATGCCGATGTGATTCAGATTTCTGGCCATGACGGCGGCACAGGAGCGTCACCGCTTAGTTCGATTAAGCATGCCGGTAGCCCTTGGGAACTGGGCCTCACCGAAGTGCATCGTTCTCTGCTGGAGAACGGCTTGCGTGATCGAGTTTTGCTTCGGGCCGATGGCGGCCTGAAAACAGGCTGGGACGTTGTAATCGCAGCCATGTTGGGCGCCGAGGAATTCGGCTTTGGCTCGGTAGCAATGATTGCTGAGGGCTGCATCATGGCTCGCGTTTGCCACACCAATAATTGCCCGGTCGGTGTCGCCACTCAGAAAGAAGCCTTGCGAAAGCGCTTCAAGGGAGTGCCAGAGCATGTGGTGAACTTCTTTTGGTTTGTAGCAGAGGAGGTTCGCCAGCTGCTGAGCCTCTTGGGTATGGCCAAGCTTGAGGATTTGATCGGTCGAAGCGACTTACTTCAGACCCGTGCTGTTGATCTGGCGAAAACCAGCTGTGTTGATCTATCCAGCCTGCTAGCTCCCATTACCGGTTCTGAAGATCGCTCTTGGCTCAGCCATAGCCCCACGGCCCACGGCAATGGCCCCATCCTTGAAAATGATTTTCTTGCTGATGCTGAGTTGATGGCGGCCGTTGAGAATCACGGCGATCTGAGTCGCACCACTGAAATCATTAATACCGATCGCAGTGTTTGTGCTCGTTTGGCTGGGGAGTTGGCGCAGCGTCATGGCAATCGTGGTTTCAAGGGTCACCTCGATCTCACATTCCGTGGAGCTGCCGGACAAAGCTTTGGTGCGTTCCTCGTTCAGGGGATGAATGTGCGTCTCGAAGGGGAAGCCAACGATTACGTGGGCAAAGGGATGAATAGTGGTCGAATCACCTTGGTGCCCAGTGAGGGCACCTCAAAGCCTGGCGATCAGGTGATTCTTGGCAATACCTGTCTCTATGGGGCAACGGGCGGTGAGTTGTTTGCCTACGGCAGAGCCGGTGAACGCTTTGGAGTTCGCAATAGCGGTGCGAAAACCGTGGTGGAAGGCGCCGGTGATCACTGCTGTGAATACATGACGGGTGGTGTTGTGGTGGTGCTCGGCTGTACGGGGCGCAATATCGGCGCGGGTATGACCGGTGGCGTTGCTTTCTTGTTGGACGACACCGGTGGTGTTACACCTCGAGTGAATCCAGAAATTGTTGAAGTCTGTGCTCTAACCACGGGAGAACAGGAATCCGTACTCAAGGATTTGTTGGAGACCTATCTGGCGGCCACTGGAAGTGAAAAAGCGTCCGCTCTTCTGGCGGACTGGCCATCTGCCAAGGCTCGCTTCAAGGTGCTGGTGCCCCCGAGTGAAATGGCGGCCATGGGACTTGCCGAAAAACAGGCCGTGGCGGCCTAACCAAGAGTTACGGAATCGCCGGGTGGCTTGGTTCGTCAAGACAGAAACATTTACGACCGAAACCGCTGCTCTCACGTTTGAGCAGCGTCGTCCTTTCTTGGAGGCGCATCGCAACTGGCTTGCTCAACAGTTTGGGCTTGGACGATGCATTCGCAGTGGTTTTTTAGTGGACGACCAGCGCCGTCCTGGGGGAGGAGGGCTGCTGATGTTTCAAGCGTCGTCGTACGCCGATGCCCTGGAGTGGGTGAGCCAAGATCCAATGATCGTGGCCGGTCTTGTGGTTTGGCAGCTTCAAGAGTGGATCCCCGTTACCGGGGATGACTGGCCATGAGCCGTTGCACTTCTCCAGCGTGATAGCTGCTGCGTGTGAGTGGACTGCTCACCACTTGGAGGAAGCCCAACTCGTCTTCCCCACTGCGGCGGTAAAACTCGAATTGGTTTGGCGTGACAAATCGATCGACTGCCAAATGCTTGGGCCCAGGTGAGAGATATTGCCCGATGGTGACAATGTCGACCCGATGGGTGCGTAGGTCGTTCAAGACCCCGATGACTTCGTCATCAGTTTCTCCCAATCCCACCATGAGACCTGACTTTGTGTAGACCTTGGGCCAGCCCTCCCGAACGCGTTGCAGCAATTCCAGGGAGCGTTCATAAATCCCTTGGGGCCTGGCCCGTTTGTACATCCGTGGAACGGTCTCAATGTTGTGATTCAGCACATGGGGTGCTGCTGTCATCACGGTGGCCAGAGCATCCCAGTTTCCGCAGAGATCGGGGATCAGTAATTCAATGGTGGTGAGTGGAGACCGCTGCTTCACCTGTTCAATACACGCTACAAATTGAGAGGCACCGCCGTCGAGCAGGTCGTCACGATTGACGGATGTGATCACAACGTGGCTTAGGCCAAGGCGGGCTACTGCTTCCCCGAGGCGTTGCGGTTCGCTTGGGTCGAGTGGCCGTACACTTTTATCGAAGTCGATATCGCAGTAGGGACAGGCACGGGTGCAGCCCGGACCCATGATCAAAAATGTGGCTGTTCCACCGGCAAAACATTCGCCGATGTTCGGGCAGCTTGCTTCTTGGCAGACCGTGTTCAGATTGAGGTCTTGCAGTAGATCCGCAACGGCACCAATCCGTTCCCGCTGCGGGGCTTTGACGCGCAACCACTCGGGCTTGAGCACAGCTGAGTCTGGGTCAACCCCGACCCTAAACGGCCCTGTTGACCTGGTGTTGTCTCTTAAGATGATTCAGCGGGATGTAGCGCAGCTTGGTAGCGCACTTCGTTCGGGACGAAGGGGCCGCAGGTTCGAATCCTGTCATCCCGATTGCAGGATTAAGTAATCTTGAACCTTGATTGATTTGGGCAGTATCCGGTTGTGATTTGGCTGATAAAATATCCCTGTCTAAGGCGAATTGGACTATTATTCTAGCCATAACTTTTTAAAGATATGTGGGGCTGATTCTCGGGCCTTCATGGACTCTTGTCTAATGAATGTGATGCAGGCCTTGGATCCATCAAAGGCTTTCTTTTTGATCACAAGTTCAAAGGCTTGTTGTAAATTCTTGCCTCGGGACAACTCTGCATCCATGATTTTGATCGCCTGTGCTGGAATGCACTGACCCATCGCTGAAGACGGTTGTCCTGACAAGCCCGCATAGAGCAGTGATGTAATCAGCGCTGATCCCAGTAACCTGCCAAGGCGTGTCATGGGCAAGATGTGGAACAGTTTTTTTGAAAAGATTGTGCCAAGACTGGTTTGGGTTTGTAGGTCTACTAAAAGTTAAATGTAATTTTTGCAAGACCTCCGAGTTGTTGAAAAGTTTCTCCTCTAGGAGTGTTTTGTCCCAATGGACGAGAAAGATAAAATAAGGCTGGCGTTACCGTTATGGCATCCGTCACGTTCAACTGAAGCCATGCCTCCCAAATAAACTGGCCATCATCTGGTATCTCGTCACCCTTGAGCTCGGTTGCGAAGACAGGTTCACCCACGGCGATACCGGCGCTATGGCCATCATTAAAAATGTTGTTCCATTCCAACCCTGCCGTCCAGGATTGACTGGTTTGAAAATCGCCGTTTTGGCATGAATCACTCAGGTTGATGCCCCACCCCACTGAGATTGAGGGGACCCAGCTTTGATCCAACACCTGCCAGGATCCTCCTAGCCCCAATGCATGGGTCATGCCGTTGAGGTCCATCGTTTTGTGGACCAATGGGCTGGCATATGTGACGAGATCGTCGCCATTTTGGATCGCGGAATAAATCGCGGCGATGGTCCATGCTTCGCGCGCGTAACCGATTTGAACCGTCCCAGTGCTCTCAGCCTGATTCGTGGCGATCCCCCCTTCGCTCGTTGTGGTGCTCGATCCGTTGGCGGCTACATAATTCGCGGCAAGTTGGAAGCCACTGGGTTCATCCCAGCGGATGCCTGCTCCAGCGCCCAGGTTTTTGTTGTAAGCGGCCGGTGCACCATTCAGGGTTAGAACATCGAGGATGGCATCGCTTGGGTAGAAGCTTGGCCAGATGGCCTACATGTCTTCCTGACCCACTCGAGGACCTGCGGTCACTGTGATGTGCGATCCGATGGGGAATGAATAAAAAAGTTTGTCGAGCGCTAACCGATTGGGGATGTCTCCCTCTTGAAATGCGGTTTCCAGTGTGGAGAGTCCTGTGGGGCCGGCTCCGCCAAAAACATTGTTGTCACCGCTGAAGTTGCCAGCGCGGAGCACGCTGGTGTGTTGGTCTTCCCCCGTGAAGCTCGTTCTTAGATTGAGTTATAGGTCGTTGTTGAAGCTGGTGGCTCCGAAGCTTCCGTTGCTTTGTTCTCTCAGCGC
>QCVM01000072.1:0-5093 GCA_003210375.1 Synechococcus sp. AG-686-B21
ACTATCTCCTTTTAATTCAGGTGGTAGGCGGTCGGTAGTTTCTTTTCTGCAAAATGCAACTTTTAATGTGCTTTCCTCTCCCTTATTAATTTGGACACCATCGGCCAAATTTCCTTTTGCTCGAAAGGAATCAAGCAACCTTGAAACACGTCTAGCATTTCTACCCTTTTCGCCTGGATCCTTTTTAAATCGATCAACCTCTTCAATAACTTGAATCGGAATAATTACTTGAGCGGAGCCAAACCGCCTTGGTGATTCGGGATCGTGAAGTAAAACGTTGGTGTCAAGAATGACGGTTCTTTTCTTAATCATAACTATCACCATGTGGTGTGAAAGTTTTTAATAATTTAGCGCTTTTTATCCACAAAAAAACGCCATTGCTCACGAATACAATGAGCTAGTTCTCATAGATCTTGCAGCCGGACTTAGCAGGATTTTGATCACAAGCTTTATCCCAATATTTGTGGTTTTTTGGTGATTCAGATTTAGGAACTCTGCAGGTGATCTTTTGTTTCTTTGGGGATTGAAACCATGTCATGAGATTCATCGCTACCTCTTTTTCTTTCTCTACTTTTGCTCAGACAGTCGATATGTAGAGATGTGGTGATCCGAAGGTTTCGGTGCGGACTTCACTCCCATTCATTTCGTTACCACGTCGATTGATCCAAAAGTCCTTTGCTCATCCCAACGGGCCTACAGTCAATGGCTGGAACAAAACAGAGCGCTTAAAGACCTAAACGAACTGCTGAGCGACGTTCACGATCGTTTGTTTTACCACCACGACTGATTGTCGACCCACGTCCATATCAGTCCCTGCATGATCATCTCCGCACCGCGCTGCTTTTAACAACAGGGGCCTATGGCAGGAGTGCTTTGTGCATCTCAACAGCAGTGGGCTTGAAGACGACCGATTCCCTACGTCACTGAAAATCTAAAAACGGGATGGATTGATTGAGAGCTGCCGGACCGACAAGCCCACAGGACAAGAGCGGTCGATGAACTTCGAGATCGTGCCTTTCACAATGCGGGGGGAACTCTTCTAGTGGAGGTCCCTCGTGGACCTAGCCGTCAATGAATGGAGGCTTTCGCTAAAAAGTCTTGCCGAAGCAGAGGTGCATAGATGCGCTGGGACTCAATCGAAGAGGCGATGGAGGAAAGTAGTATCGACAAGGTGTTTTACACCTGAGCGATTTTCCAAACATTAAATATTTTGCTAATACAGGATCTTGAATTCGCGCAGTTGAGTCCTTTTTTAAAATTCTGTCACTCTCCTTAAGCAGACGCCTTCTCTATGTGGCCTGTGATGGGATGCCCGCTCTGCTGAAGATCCGTCGTTAGGTCAGCCCCAAAGAGGCAAAGACCCGATGAACAACTTTGCTTATAGACCGATGGAAGGAAGAGTCACCCGTCTGAGGGTGAATGCAGAACCTAGAAATAAGAAAAGGAACTAATGAACCACCACCAGCCCTGGTTCAACAGTGCATTTTGGTAGCGCCCTACTGCAATTCGACCGCCACCTTTGTGGGCTAACCCTGTTATCCGCAGCCGCTCCTTTCAACGGAGGACATCACGGCGCTGAATCGTTGCACTAAGGGTAATGAGGTCGTTCTCCCTTGCTTAAAGCGTTAAAAACGATCCTTTCTTCATAGGTAACTACTGGAACAAACATCCGACCAAAGCCACCCTCGTTGGCATGCCGGTATATTCGCAGCGGGTGTAAACCACCGCTCAATAACATCTGGCTGTGCCGAATATCCCATTACAACTGCTCGGCGAAGATCGCTGAATCCTGATGGTTGAGAAATGAGGTGGAGCAACTGCCAGCTCCACCTCTTCCCCTTGCGCTCCAACCACTTAGAGCTACACAAGCATGTATCAAATTTTCTGCACTCTCGCCCCCCATATGGGGACATTTGTATCGAGCAGAACCTTTGAAGTTGCATTAAAAAAGGGAGTGCACTCCACTGCATCTCCCCAGCGGCTCCATCCTTACGAAGGGACCCGTATGGCTTCAAGGTTGAAGCTCGACAACTGTCAATCAGATTTTGTGCAATTTCGACCCCCAATTGGGGACATCTATTTCGAGCAGGACCATAAAAAACATCGCCTCCCCGCAGCCACCTAACCCTACGAAGTGCTGACTGCTTGGTGAACTCAGGCAATCCCTAGATACACCTATGTATCGGCAGGAACCTGTTTGGTGATTAAAAAGATTTCTGTGAACGTAGAACATCGACAGAGGAGTTCTCCGATGGCCCCCTGACTCGTCGCAACGGCTTAGCGATTAACTGAATTATCTCAGATAAGGGTTCTGAGCCTCCTCGAATCATACCCAAAAGTCCGACTCATCGGATGCGACCAGAAACTAGATCGCTAACCGCATACACGAAAGCTATGGCTCGCCCTCAGCAAAAGCAAGAGCCATAACCCCGTCCGAAGTTCAACGGAGATCTCCATCCCGATGAACCCTATTCATCGTCTGGAGTCGATGAACTGGAACAATCTTGATTGGCTTGTGAACTCTGATAGACCACGCTTACTACGAATGGATGTATCGGATGATCTAACTCAGTATGGGATCTGACCAAAGGGCATTTTTGTATTGCAACATTTCGGGAAAAATCACCAAGACTTCTCACCAAGGCGCTTCCTAACCCGAATAGGCTTAATTGCCGCTGATACTAATGAGCTCCGTCATTGATGGAAGATTTGCGAATATCCAGCAGGAACAAAGCTTCTATTAATATGAGGTTGGCAAAGCTGGTCCTTCTCCAGGCAAATATCTAAAATCAAAGCTGACACGCGTTGAATTAGTGGTATTTATCTTTGATCCATGTCCAAGATTGACACCATCAAATATTAAAGCCTGTCCCGCTTTCAATGTCATTGGTTTGTAGTCCTTCGCGCCAATCTCGCTTTCTATCCAAAGGCTATTTTCGCCCCAAACATTTGTCAGTGGCACCCAAACATTTAGTCTCCCATCTTCCACTCCAAAATCCTTGTCACGATGAAACACACTGCTACTCCTTCCGCAGTAGTGAAAACGAAAAGAAGGTGGGCTTTGGTAGGAAGAAATTCCGAGAACCGTATCTCCCAACAACTCTAAAATGAAGGATCGATAAGATTCCTCTATTTCCGAAAAAAGTTGAGACAGTTGATTGCACGTAGGACTTCTATTAAGGACTTTAATTTTTTCAGACTGATGTATACTTTCCAAGCAATTTGTACCTAGTACTTCGCAGGCCCATTCCTTAAATCTATATCTCTCAGGATTGAAATCAAGGATTTTTAACTGCATCATTCGACTTTATTTGTACTGCTCTTGCCCTTGACAGGCAGCGCCAGATTCCTTAAAGAATGTTCTTTAGATGTTCTTAGATGAATATAGTCGTCAGGCTACATAGCCAAGATTGTGTACCATGCATATGCACAAGTGCATTAACCATATATGTAGGCTGGCGTTCTTTTTAGATTGACTGACAACGTTAGTCAGAAGGTCACATCTGTCATCAAATGGTCTTTCATAAATGCTGGTATTGCTTGCATTCATGAAGCCATCACTACTTCACGTCTTGCCAAAGAGGATGACGTCGCTGCAAATCCACCGCTGCTGTTGCGTTGAAGATCAATGGCATGGCGATGAAAGCTGTACCAGCAGACCTCGCCGCCATGATGTACGCATTGAATAACTAAGCACCTCAAACCCACGGACTGGGACGCTTTCGCCAGGCGCCCCGGTCACCTGAATGACACCTCGGAACTTCTGAATCAACAGGCCTAGACAGTCCTATAAAGCTGTCGGTGCAGATCGGATGGATCAAAAAGGAGCGACATTAGCCATAGGCTCATCTTCGCCTGCTTTCAAGTGAGTTAGCACGCATCGCGTCGTGCAAACTTGATCATTAAGATCGCATTCACTGATGCATACAAAATACTCATCAACTGCCTGCCATCGCTCAAGGATTGTGGCATGACTGTGTTCACCCTTAATAGAATGCATCTCTGTTCCCCAAGTTTTAGATACTTATGACGAGTTTTTTTGGGTGTCAAGTTTTTCATTGCGCAGAGTAAACTGCCTAGGAATATTTAACTAGGAAGAAGAATCATTCTCGCGATGCAAACATATGAGTTTCTGCTGATGTGAATATTTGAGCAAATTGTCCTATTTCAAATGTCTTCGTTTCGGCGAAATCGAGAGGGGCTGCCAGAACGGTATTAATTGCCTATTGACTCTCAGCGAGAGAGGAGTAGGTATGAGATAGTCGAAAGGAACGTCATGATGACTATCTGCTCAGGCTTCTTTGACTGCTGTCTTCCCATTCATTTGGGAGAGGATGCGAGCAAGGCTGAGGCCCCAAATTCACCTCAAACGATGAAATCTCAGCATGACATGTACTGGGATGAAAAGTGTGATAGGTCGCCTACATCTCCTGGCTGCAAGATTTACGATGCTTGAATTTTGCATCATTTATCAGTTCCTTTAACACCAAAATTTTGGGCGTCGAAGGCGATGTGAGAGCTATGAAGTACTGAGTCAGAGCGTTCCTGTCGTAGCGCTTTTTTTGGCATTGCCAATGCTATTTATAGATAGCCAATTGGTCTTGCGTATCTGGTTTAGTGGTGAGCGTGTTCCACCGTCACCACTAGCCAAACGGATATGTGACAGCTGTCATCCTCAATTCAACTGCGCAGATCTACCGAAATCCTAAACTGGGTGTCATTCCCAAGGCAATAGAAGCGGCTGCTGCATTCTTATCACCTGTAATCAGGCACAGAATTCTCACTATTGGATCTTTTGCCTCTTAGGGCAATGCGCCTTAATACCGATGCCAAAGGGATCTTCATCGTCAAATGTAAGTGCCTCGAGATCGGAGGCGTTCACGACAGACGACGGTCCAACCCAGCAGTTGTTAGAAGCAGCCTGACGTGCCGGCCCCTGCTCCAACATTCTCAAAAATGACCTGGGTTGCTCGATTGGCTAGGTACACATCAGATACGTCACGCCAAACGACGCTCCTTTCGCACCGTCTTAGGTGCCCTAGTAGAAAATAGCCCAACCCCTAGTGCCTGGCCCCAGAGCGCCAATAATCAGA
>QCVM01000073.1:0-5045 GCA_003210375.1 Synechococcus sp. AG-686-B21
ATCGAACCAACGAGCTAATTCCATTCGCTACCGCGATCTGTTCCCCCAACCAGCGGCTGGTGGGCCAGGTGTTCACCATCACCTCTAGCGTTTCAAACGGTCCCGGCTGCTGATCAATCAATTGCTGAGCCAGCAACTGGGCGAGGAATTCAGCGCGGTTGCTGCGGTAGAGGGTCAGCAAAGTCCTGAGTCACCAGTAAGAACAGAAAGCACCCGCTCAAGCTGGGCTGGCCTATCCCCACAAAATAATCAGCACCTGGCGTGACAGACATCAAAGGATGCGACGCCCCATCTCGGTTCCACAACAGAACCGGTGGGGCTGGATCCTGAAGCCGCAGACAACGAAGCTCAAATGAACAGAACAATCGACACGGACATAAAAAATTTCGCCTCAAACAACAAGAGATCAAAACTTAAACGGTAAGATTCTTCAAACAGGCATCAGCTCTGCAGCTTTCCTCAACAAGCCAGAGCCCAATCAAACATTTAATTAGCACGAACTTAACTATCTCAACAAACAACTTATTTAAATCATACTTTAACCAATATACATGATCAATCAGTAATGAAAAACTGCTCACCTGACAAAACTATCAATATTGATATTCTCCAAAAAGACGTCAACTGATCAAGCTTTTCAAAATTGTTATTTTGACATCTGCAAATCCACTCACATTGATAGATCACTTACCAATCGTAATTAAGGGCTGATTATTTTTAAACCAAATCCAATCCCGAATCGGCGGAGTTTCAGTGAGATCATGTCGAGTCAAACGAAGACCAAGCTTCGCTGATGCGCCCAACAAAATATCCACCATGGCATCGCCATCCGCACAAGTTGCGAGGGCCTGATTGGTTTTTTCTGCACCATTCAAGGCCCGAACCAGCAACGTGATCCGCTTGGACACAGGCAATGAACTTGGATCCATCAAACGCTCCCAGACAAAGGGTCAGGAATGGACGGTGAGGGAGCCTCAAAACGTCCCACGGCAACGTATTCCAACCGCAATTTCAAAAATGTGATGAAGCTTTCGTCTGTGGATACAACCGCAGCTGACGGTTGCGGCACTTGGCTGGCCAGCTCAGCCAACTCGGATGCTTGTAGAAATGCTGGGGGAATCACCATCCAAAAGTCGATCTCTCGGTTGGTCTCTGCATAGTGACGCCGGCGCTCTTTCAGCACTTCCTCAAGGGGTTCTTCAACCGTGAGGAACTTCTCGCTGGCGGCAACGAAGTGATAAGTGGTCATTCGAGTGCCTGTCCAAACAAGGGGTCACGCCGCGGATTCTGAATCAAAGCCTTCATTTCACGCACTGCATGTTGCAGTCCAACGACAACAGATCGGGCAATGATCGTATGGCCAATATTCAGTTCCTCCATTCCGGGGATTGCGGCCACAGGCTCCACGTTTTGATACGTGAGCCCATGGCCTGCATTCACCCGCAAACCCATGACACGGGCCGTGGCAGTGCCTTCTGTGAGCCGACCCAATTCATGGGGCTGGTCATTCCAACTGGCTTCCGCATACCTCCCAGTGTGGAGTTCCACCCAGCGCGCCCCGGAATCACGACAGCCCTGCAACTGAGTGGTCACGGGATCCACAAACAAACTCACGGGAATACCGCTGGTCTGAAGCTGGCTCACCATTGCAATGAGTTCCGGCAACTGAGCCACCACATCCAAACCACCCTCAGTGGTCACCTCTTGGCGATGTTCTGGCACCAACGTCACCATGTCGGGCTTCACCTTTAAAGCCATGGCCACCATCTCTGCCGTTGCCGCCATCTCCAAGTTCAGTCGAGACCGAACGGTCTGCCGCAGGAGTTCAACATCCCGGTCTTGGATGTGGCGACGGTCTTCGCGGAGATGAACCGTGATCCCATCAGCACCACCCAATTCCGCAAGCATCGCCATTGGCACTGGATCGGGTTCCACCGTGCGTCGCGCTTCGCGAATGTTGGCGATGTGATCGATATTGACGCCCAGGCTGGCCATGGAGGCTTGTATTGATGGACAAATCCTATGCAGGTTGGCAGGAGGGCCTTAAATTCTCGAGGTTTTCCTGACGACTGTTCCCCGTTGACAGCGGCACTGGCGACCCGAGAAAGCTCTTTAAAGGTCGGGATCGACCGATTTTGGGCGCCCCTGGCCATGCTGGCCACCCAAGACCTGGCGCTGCCATTGCAGTTCAGGGAACGGCTGGTGTTGCATCGCGAACGACTACCGCATCACGGACCCGTTCTTTTGGCTCCGACCCATCGAGCCCGTTGGGATTCACTGCTCCTACCCATGGCAGCAGGCCGACGGGTGACGGGCCGCGATTGTCGCTTCATGGTGACGACGACTGAAATGAAAGGACTACAGGGTTGGTTCCTGCAACGTTTGGGCTGTTTCCCTGTCAATCAAGGGCGCCCATCGATGACCACCCTGAGGCTTGCCATTGATTTATTGGCTAGTGGCCAACAGCTGGTGGTGTTTCCAGAAGGGAGGATTCACCGCACCGATGCACCGATTCAGGTGCGTGGTGGGCTGATGCGTCTTGCTCAGCTCGCCCAAAGTCAAGGCGTTCAAGTTCCTGTCATTCCAGTTGGTCTGGGCTACAGCCAAGCCCCACCACGACCGTTCAGTCGTGCAGCGATCTGCTTTGGTGAGGCCTTGCACGTACCCTCAGAAACAGGCCGAGATGCTGCACAGCAATTCAACAGCCAACTCACCGCTGCGATGCATACGGCTGAACAAGCGGCCCGCAAGGCTGTTGGACGTCCACTAAAAGCCTTCTAAAGTTCACCAAATTGCTCCGATTGACCCCATGGGTTGTCGCTCCCTGCTGACGGCTGCCGCCCTAGTGGCCACCCTTGGCGTCACAGCTCCGCCAGTCCTCGCTCAACAGGCCCCAAGCGATCGGGTTTTGGCACAAAGCGAAAGTGGCTTTAATCCTTCGGCCGTTCGCGGGATGATCTCCCGTGGCGATGCCGCAGCAGCCCGAGGAGACCTTGCTAATGCTCGCACCGAATACGACAAGGCTCGCAAAGTGTCGAAACAGCTGCTTTCGTTTTATCGCGATTTGAGCGGTGCATTCCGCGGGCTGGATGCGCGCATCCCCCGAGAGATGGACCAAAAAGGACGCGAAGCCCTTGGCTTACTGGCTGAATCAGATTTGCGATTGGCGGCTCTCTTCCGTCGTCAAAACCAGCCAGAAGTTGCCGTTCCCGTCCTCGTTGAAGTGGTAAAGCTGATGACACCATCCAAACCTCAAGGTCAGAAGGCGTATCAGAGCCTTGTCGAACTTGGTTTTGTAGAAACCGAGTTCAAGGGTGCATCACGGCCAGGCAGCTGAGTTCATCTGCCAACATCATTGAATTGGGAGCTTTCGTCATGGTGCAGCCGTCCGCGGTCGAATCTGCGATCCAACGTGCCATTCCTGATGCAACGGTGACCGTTGAAGATCTCACTGGCGGTGGAGACCATCTCCAAGTGAGTGTGGTGTCCTCCGCTTTCAGTGGCCTGTCACGGATCCGGCAACACCAAATGGTGTACGGAGCTTTACAACAAGAGCTCGCCAGTGAGGCCATTCACGCTTTGGCACTCAACACCTCCGTTCCTTCCTAGTTCTCGAGACCTCTCTTCCTCGTCATGGACGCTTCCACCAAATCACGCATCGAGAGGTTCGATCTATTTTTGGATGTTCTGAATGAACGGTCTGCCATTTCAACCAAGGGAATTGGTCGGCTGACGCCCCCTTGGACCTATCAAGTTCTTGCCTCACTGGCAGCTCTGATGGTGGTTGGAGAACTGGTCTCCGGATTAGCGATTGCTCAGGGTTGGATCAGCTTGCCGGCAGGTTATCCAGGCTGAAGCGATAACCCCTCTGACGCACGGTGGTAATTCCACCGCCTTCGCCAAGACCCGCCTGCTCGAGCTTGCGCCGAAGGGTGAGGACTTGGGTGTCAACGGACCGCGGTCCACCACTAAACGGAGGCCATGCCATCCGGAGCAACTCCTGGCGACTGCGGACCAGCCCTGGGGGCATCAGTAAGGCACAAAGCAGAGCAAATTCCCGTGGACTGAGTTCCACAGGTTTATCTCGGAGCGTGACCTGCCTCAGCAGGAGATGCACTTCAAGAGGGCCTACGGTGACGCGCTCTTGAAGACCGCTATGACCTCTTTTCAAGAGGGTGCGGCAACGTGCCGCTAACTCTTCCAGACCAAACGGCTTGCGCAACACATCGTCGGCCCCATCTTCCAGGAGGCCAACAACGGGTTCGGCACCGCTGCGGGCTGTCAACACGATGACTGGGCAGCGCAGTTGTCCTGCCAGGCGGAGGGCAGAACTCTGCTCAAGGATCTCAGCACTCACCAAGAGGTCAGGAGACTGGTCCTGACAAACCTCCAGCGCCTCAACGGCTCGGCCCACAGCTGCTGTGAGGTGCCCGTCTTGACGCAGACGTTGCACCAGCACAGTGCGAAGGGTTGGGTGTGGCTCAACCACCAGAACACGTGAGGGTTCCAGACCGCTTCCGGAGCCAGGCAAGGTCACGGCCTGGTCAGTGGGAGTGCTCGACTCACTAAGTAAGTCTTGTGGCGTTGAGGTCACTGGATCGAACAATGCGCGTCTAGGCTAGTACCAATTTCTTCAAGCGCTGGTAGCGAGAGCTGCCGTCTTCGTCCAATGACGTCACTTGATGACCCACAGGCCATCCGTCATTTCCAGTCCATTTGTGATGCGTGTCAAGAGCTAACGACGCGATTTCACACTCCCTCCGAGCTGCGTTTGTACGCAGACGGTTACCTCCATGCGCTTCGCAAAACCGGGTCTCTCGATATCCGTGAGCAACATCGCCTAGAGCAGCTAATCGACCGCTGGATCTTGGATCCGTCCAGTTTCATTGGGCCGGATGGGGATGTCAGCACGCTGTACATGCAGCATCCCCACGGCTACTGAAATCAGCTAGCTCGCCAAAGCCACTTCCAGTTTTTCTTTGAGTTCGCCGGAGTTGTACATCTCGATCAAGATGTCGGATCCACCCATGAATTCCCCCTTCACA
>QCVM01000074.1:0-4420 GCA_003210375.1 Synechococcus sp. AG-686-B21
CATCGTTACCGCTTTCAAAAATCACAAGCTCACTCAGGGCAATCGAATAGCCGAGACGACTTTCGATTCAAGTTATCGGCGCTATCTGAGTATCTCCCTGGTGCACCTTCTGGGCCGCAAACCAGCCCCGACAGGTAAAGAGCTGACTCAGCGTGTCCTGGCTCATCAGCGGACGAATCAGAAGCCTGGGGCGAAGCAGGGCGAGGCACTCACACCGTGGATTGAGATGCCGAAGTCAAGGCTGGAGTGCTGCTTGGCAATCAAAAGTTTGTCCAATTTACAATCGCTGAATATCGTGAACCGCAAACCTTCCTGATCTCCGAGAAAGACTATCTGGAGCTGCGCGGCGCTGATGGCAAACGCAGAAGGAAAGCAGCCCTGACTGAAGAAGAGGTGACGTGGTTTATCCGGTTGCTGCCCGAGCCGTGGAGCAACGTAGTGAGGATCAGCACGGTGTTTGGCATCCGCCCCTGAGAGATAGAGATAATCACTCACGCCACCATTTGTTCCGCCGGCCTCGCTTTCGATCCCTGACGTGTTCAGGATCCCGAGCGGTTGATTGCTCGATCCACTTCCGTTGATTGCAGCGGTGTCGATTGCAGGCTCATCAGATGGGAGAACTTGCTGAGTGCACCTACGGTTTTGGGTGACATCGTCACGGTGTCTATGGTCTCAGTTGATTCGGTAATTGAGTCCGAGTTATCAGCACCAAAAGGCTGTTTTTAAGAGCTTTGCTTGAAAAGTTTTTGTGGCATCAGCAGCCTTGATGCTGTTGAAGCTTTGACCCTCTTTTCGCATGAGGTATTGCCGTCAAGATTTAGTGGTGCTGTTACAGGTTCAACGTCCGTAGACTCGTAAGACAGCGGTTCGCTGCATGTTGTGTTCGTCTGATCGCTCGCTGAGTTCGATTCCTTGACTTGCCTACTACAGGGTCAGTACAGAGCGCTAGGAACAGTCCGGACTTGGCCTTGAAGCACAGCGGGCCAAGTTGAAGCAATAGCCGTTGAGAGGGGCGCCGTGATCACGGCTGAATTTGTGGAGGTGGAGAGCGGTCGCAAAAACGATCGCCCACAGCTGGCCGTGGCTCAGGCTCGTGCGGAAAGGGCCGTGATTGCTGTAGCCAAGATCGACCGTCTGGCTCGTGATGCTTGGTTTGTCTTGAAGCTCGTCAATAAAGCAGAGAAGAACGGGGTGGGTGGTTTTGTCTTTACGATTTACCGGATATTGATGCAACCACTAGTGCTGGTCGGATAGTGCTCATGATGATGGCTAACGTGGCTGTGTTCGAAGCGCGGTGGATCACTGAGCGCACCAAAGAAGCTTTAGCTGCGGCCAAGGTCAGAGGAGTTGGTCCTGGCGGGTATATGCCAAGTGCTGCTGAGAAAGCTTCGGAACGTAAGCAGAAGGCCGTTGCTGAAGCCGAAACGTTGCGTAAAGTTGTACCAACGGTCCGTGCTGGCTTGAGCTATACGGCCATGGCTGATGTGCTCGCAGGTGTTGGCAAGCTCAGCAGTACAGGATGTCCTCTTGCTCCGGCGCAGATTGGTCGGATACTCCAGCGGTTGAGTCTGTCGGGAAAGCCTCTAGGCAGTGACCAGGCTTGGGTCGCTGCCTGATGGGTCAACGAAGCAGCGCTGAGCATCGCGACCTCAGTGCAATAGCCCTTGAACTCAGTCGATCCCTGTTGGATTGGTGGGAAGTGCATGGCCGCAAGGACCCAGCTCTGAAGCCATGGATGTTCACCAAGGACGGCAGGTGGCCTGAGCCCCACGAAAATCTCAATGTCCTGGAGTGCTGGATTGCCGAGGTGATGCTGCAGCAGACGCAGTTATCGGTGGTGTTGCCATATTGGCAGCGCTGGATGAAGACGTTTCCCAGCGTGGAAGCCTTGGCCGCTTCGTCGTTGGAGCAGGTGCGCTTGCAATGGCAAGGCCTTGGCTATTACTCCAGAGCACGTCGACTTCATGAGGCCGCCCAGCTGCTGGTCCAACGGTCCTGGCCTGAGGATCTTGATGGCTGGATAGCGTTGCCGGGGATTGGCCGCACTACTGCTGGGGGGATTCTGTCCAGTGCTTTGAATTCGCCAGCACCGATTTTGGATGGAAATGTCAAGCGGGTTCTTGCACGTTTCCATGCCCATGGGAGGCCGCCGTCGCGCGATCAACACCTTTTCTGGCGCTGGAGTGAGGCGCTTTTAGATCAATCGCGCCCTCGGGATTTCAACCAGGCGTTGATGGATCTCGGGGCAACGGTGTGTACGCCGCGCCGGCCGGGTTGTAACCCTTGCCCATGGAGACAGTCTTGCGCTGCGTACGCTTCCAGCAATCCCAGCGGCTGGCCTGTGGTTAAAGAGCGCAAACCCCTTCCTTTTCAAGTGATTGGGATTGGTGTGGTGATCAATGCGACGGGTGAGGTGTTGATTGACCAACGCCTTGAGCAAGGCCTTCTTGGCGGAATGTGGGAATTCCCCGGTGGCAAGCAAGAACCAGATGAGGGGATTGAGGCCTGCATCGCTCGGGAGTTGATGGAGGAATTGGGGATCGTGGTTTCGGTGGGAGAGGAATTGATCACAGTCGATCACGCTTACAGCCATAAGAGATTGCGTTTTGTGGTGCACTTTTGTTCCTGGATCTCTGGTGAACCACAGCCCTTGGCAAGTCAGCAGGTGCGTTGGGTTGCCATTAATCAGTTAAAGAATTTCCCTTTTCCTGCGGCTAATGCCAAAATTATTGCGGCATTGAGTAAAATTGATGGATAAATATGTGGCGACATGTCTTTAGCGAAGTAATGTTCGATTTTGATTTTGTAAATACTTTCTCTTATTTGTAATGTCTCTTTGCTGAGACTTTTGATGACGAGTCTTTTATGCTTTTTCAGCTGCTTCGATCAAAGTCCCGACGTTCTTTGTTATTGTTGTGATAAGTTTAAGTCCCTTATAGGGTAAATAGTGAAGCTTGGCTTCTGTTTCCTAGTTAAAGATGGCTTAAGCCATTGTTCGCTATGGGAGTCGTTTTTTGCTTCGGTTTCCCCTGATGTTTATGGGGTTTATGTCCATGCCAAGACCAACGCACCTCACCCTGTACTGGCTGACTCCTATGTGGATCCCGCTCCAATTAATACAGCATGGGGTGATCGGAGTTTGGTAGCAGCTACTCAACGTCTATTTTCAATGGCAATCGATGATGATTGTGATTCCATGATCTTATTGTCCGGAGATATGTTGCCTCTGCAGTCATTTAGTTGGATCCAAGAATTTTGTGCACAGACGCGTTTATCTTTGCAGCCTCAAGTGGGATTAAGTGAACGCCAGGCTAAAGCGAATGTTAAAAGATTTTATTTGCTAGCAGCTTATTTGCGTCTTTCTATTGATGAATTGAAAAAGCAAAATATGTTTTTTTCGATAAGGCGAGATGACTTTTTAAAGATTGTCGCAAAAGCAGATATTTCAGATTTCCCTTTGCATGAGCTTGCCGATGAATATTATTGGATTAATCACTTAATTTGTATAGAGGCTGAATGGCAGGCGTCCAATGTAATCTTTTGCAACTCTGATCCCACGAAAACACAGGCATTAGTGATGAATTTAACGTCAGAGCTTTTACGCTCTTGCTGGTCTGATGGTTATGCTTTTATTCGCAAAATTGCTGATGTTGATCTAGGGGCTGTTAGGGATTTGAAGCGAATTTATTCTTCATAATTATTTCTGCAGTCTGGGTGCGTGATTAATATTTCAGTCCATAAATGTTGATTGATTTATCGATCTATTGGTGCATTAAAGTTGATTGGGGATGGTTGTCATCTGCTATCCCTTTGATGAGGCTGGTCTCTACTACTCATGACTCGAGTTACTGGCAAAGTTCTTTGTCTTGGAGAAGCGCTTGTCGATCGCCTTGGCCCTCTTGGGGGTGATCCTGCTTTTGATCGGCCAGTGAATGACCGATTGGGTGGCGCCCTAGCGAATGTTGCATGTGGATTGGCGCGGCTTGGTACCTCAGTTGCGTTTATTGGTCGTGTAGGAGTCGATACAATTTCTGGATCGTTTCAGCGCTTATTTCGTCATCGGGGCATTGATAGCTCTCTTCTTCAGATAGACCGGTCGCGTCCAACGCGGATTGTGCTGGTGCGGCGGTCGCTTCAAGGCGAACGCCAGTTCCAGGCTTTCTCTGGCAATAAAATGGAAGGGTTTGCTGATCAGGCTCTGCAACCTGTTGCATTGCCTACAGCCGCTGATTGGCTTTTGGTAGGCACGATCCCTTTGGCATCGCCCCATTCCTCCAAAGCACTCCTTGAAGCCGTGGCTCAAGCGCAAGTTCAAGCCATCCCATTGGCTCTGGATGTGAATTGGAGGCCGACGTTTTGGGACATAACCGCTGATCCTGCCGCTGGTCCCACTGAGGCGGTACTTCTAGCGATTCGTTCC
>QCVM01000075.1:0-4328 GCA_003210375.1 Synechococcus sp. AG-686-B21
CGCTACACCGATGCCCCATTACGCCATGGGCCTGGTTCCCCACGTGGAGACAGTTCATGACCGACTCACGGTGGAAATTCGACGGGGCTGCACCCGTGGCTGCCGTTTTTGCCAGCCCGGAATGCTCACGCGCCCCGCAAGGGATGTGGAGCCTGAAGCCGTGATCGAGGCAGTGGAAAAGGGGATGAAGCAGACGGGGTACAGCGATTTTTCGCTGCTCTCCTTGAGCTGCAGCGACTACCTGGCCTTGCCCGCCGTTGGTGTTGAGCTGCGCAATCGATTGGCTGATCAGAACGTCACCTTGCAGCTCCCTAGCCAACGGGTGGACCGTTTTGATGAGGATATTGCTCACATTCTCGGCGGGACGCGTCAATCCGGTCTCACCTTTGCCCCGGAGGCAGGTACGCAGCGCTTGCGCGACATCGTGAACAAGGGGCTAACAGATGACGATCTTTTGAAGGGCATCCGTGTTGCGATGCAAAACGGTTACCGCAAAGTGAAGCTCTATTTCATGATCGGATTGCCCGGGGAGATGGACTCCGATGTCCTCGGAATCGTTGAAACTTGCACGATGTTGCAGCAGAACTGTCGTGATTTGGGACGGCTCAATCTCAACATCACCATCAGTAATTTCACTCCGAAACCGCATACACCGTTTCAGTGGCACAGCGTCTCGACGGTGGAGTTTCAGCGCCGTCAAGAGCTTCTACGTGGAGCGTTTAAGCGTCTGCGTGGTTTCAAGGTGAATTTCACGGATGTGCGTCTCTCCGCAATGGAGGATTTTGTTGGACGGGGTGACCGTCGCCTTGCTCCGGTGATTGAGGCCGCCTGGCGAGCTGGGGCTGGAATGGATGCGTGGTTTGAATCGCTTGAGCGCACGTACGCGGCTTGGACAGGTGCGATCTCAGAAGCCGGTCTTGAGGGGCGCTATCGGGAGATGGAAGTTGGCAGTTGGAGTGCCGTGAATGCTTTGGATCGAAAGGATCTCGAAGTGTTTTGTCGCCAGCCTCTGCCTTGGGATCACATCGATACCGGGATCGATAAGACATGGCTGATGGAGGATCTGCAACGAGCTTTGGAGGCCTCCGTTGTCCCCGATTGCTCCTTCCATGGCTGCAGCAGTTGCGGAGTCTGTGGACCTGATCTCGGTCACAACGTGGTGGTGCAAGCGCCCGTAGTACCCACGCAAGTGCCCACGCAAGCGCCTCCCAGTGAACGGATTTGCCGATTGCGAATTCAATTTGCAAAAACTGGGTCGATGGCGTTGCTCAGCCACCTCGACCTAATGCGTCTGTTGGAGCGAGCTTTGCGCCGAAGTGGCCTGCCCATCAGCTTCACTGGTGGATTTCATCCGTTGCCCAGGGTTCAAATAGCTTTGGCGTTGCCCTTAGGGGCGGAAGCGGATGGTGAATGGATGGATATGGAATTCACCGAAGCCTTGGATCCGCAGCAACTTCAGCAAGACTTGCAGCCCCTGCTCCCTCCAGGGATCGCCTTGCTCTCAGTCACCGAGGTGCCTGTGAGTAGCCCGAGTTTGTCGCAGGAGATTCGAGCCGCAGTGTGGAGCTTCGATGTGAAACTTGAAAGTGAAATGACGTTTAATTGGTCCCCTGCCATTGCCGCTCTTTTGGCCGCGGATCAGCTGATGTGGCACGACACAGATAAAAAAGGACGGCCTCGCTCCCGTGATTGTCGATCTGTGCTGCGCCGCCTTGATGTGTTGTCTGATCCAGAGGGTTCTCTGTTGCGTTTGCGGTTGGAGGCAGACGTGGACTCCATGGGACGAAGTTTGCGCCCTTCTCAGATTCAGCATTGGTTGGAGCAGCAAGTGTCTGCGCCGATCGCTCTGCAGTCTTTGAAAAGGGATCGGTTGGAGCTTGCTCGGTGTTAAATTATTTTTGATAGTCAGTGCAGTTAATGCATTGGCTAGTTCAGGTCTTGCCTGATCCTTCATTGGATATCGAGGTCCATTGCTCGCGTGTCGGTTCCACTAGAACCCCGAGCCCATTTTCAGAGGAGTTTCGACTCCGCATCATTTCCGTCCTTTTAGGACACTCCAATTCACCAAACACCCCGATGCAGTTTGCCGGCTGGCGTCTGATCGGATCAGAGCCTCGAGTGGGCTCATGCCTGTTCTTTTATGTCCCAACAAATTGTCATCGCGGAACAGCTGCGTATCGCAGCTGTGCTATCAGATGAGCGAGTCGATGAGCTCATCGTCGCGCAAGGTCGATATCAGATTGGTGATGTTTATTTAGGTACGGTTGAAAATGTTCTTCCGGGTATCGACGCAGCGTTTGTCAATATCGGCGAAAGTGAAAAAAAATGGTTTTATTCACGTTACGGATCTTGGTCCTTTACGTCTAAAAAAAGGATCTGCCGGGATTACTGAATTACTGGGACCTCGCCAGAAAGTTTTGGTGCAGGTGATGAAGGAACCAACGGGAACAAAGGGGCCACGACTCACCGGAAATCTTGCGCTTCCTGGCCGCTATTTGGTTCTTCAGCCCCATGGTTTAGGGGTCAATATCTCCCGTCGAATTAGTGCTGAAGCGGAACGTAACAGGCTCAGAGCCTTGGGTGTTCTGATTAAGCCGCCTGGCGCTGGTTTGCTGATTCGGACCGAAGCAGAGGGCATTAGCGAAGAGCTTCTGATCGACGACTTAGAGGCCTTATTGCGCCAATGGGAAGCCATCCAGCAGGCGGCAGAGACCGCAGTCCCGCCTGTGCTGTTGAATCGCGATGAGGACTTCATCCATCGCATTCTTCGCGATCACATGGGTCCAGACCTGGCTCGTGTCGTCGTTGATGACCCTGCAGCGGTTTCAAGAGTTGGAAGTTTCCTTGGGGCGGAGCACGGGAACGTTCTGGTGGAGGGTCACGATGAGTCGACTGAACTGCTCGAGCACTACAAGATCAATGCAGCGATTCGCGACGCATTGAAACCCAGGGTGGATTTGCCCTCAGGTGGATACGTGATCATCGAGCCCACGGAGGCGCTCACCGTGATTGATGTGAACTCCGGCTCATTTACCCGATCTGCCAATGCTCGGGAGACGGTTCTCTGGACCAACGTTGAGGCAGCGATTGAAATTGCGAGGCAATTGAAACTGCGCAATATCGGTGGGGTGATCATCATCGATTTCATCGATATGGACTCCCGCCGTGACCAGCTCCAATTGTTAGAGCACTTCATAACGGCGACGCGGGATGACTCGGCTCGTCCACAAATTGCTCAACTCACCGAGCTGGGGCTTGTGGAACTCACCCGAAAACGCCAGGGGCAAAACATCTATGAATTGTTTGGTCGTGCCTGCCCCAGTTGTGCTGGCTTGGGGCATGTTGCCGTTTTGCCCGGGAACGACCTTTCACAACCTGTAGCAGCCGAAGCAGGTTTGGTGCGATCGGTTGCTTCAGCCCGTTCTGAAGTGGTTTCGCCCGTTGACACCGCTGCCAACAACAGTCGGCGTCGTCGGGGTGGTCGACCTCGGACCGGCCCAGAAGGAGGAATGTCCCTCATGGACCTTCCATCTGAAAGCGAAGCCCCACAGGTTTCAACGGAAGAAGCGCATGAGCCTGCGATTGCCCGTCGCCAAGACCCAGAACTCGTTGCCGTTCCAATGACGGACGAACAGCAGGAGGTATACAGCTGGCTTGGGTTGAATCCAGCGCTGCTATTGGAGGAACCGCCTGAATCGGACAATGTTGTGGTTCGCGTTGTCCGTCCTGGCGAAGACGAGGCAGAGGTTCTTGAGGAGGCACGTCAGCAATTGGCGGCCACTGCTGGACGCCGCCGGCGTCGCGGTAGTCGTGGTGCGGGTGGGCGCAGTGTTGTCCGTTCTGGTGCAACGCAGCCTGAGCCCATCGTTGTTCCGTTAACGCCTGAGATCAGTCTTTCCCAAAAGAGTGAAGAAGACGTTCAACCACTCATGGTTGAGATCACTCCCTTGGAAAGTGTCTCTCCTGTGACTGTTGTTCTGGATCAAGAACCCGTTTCTGAGGTAGTTGAGTTCACCTCAGAAACGGCTGAGGATCTGGAGGGCCCCCGTCGTCGGCGTCGGCGTTCTTCGGCTCCATCGTCTAGCTGAGTGATGGCGCTGCTGGAGGGAATCCCCAGGGGTCCTCGGGTTGCGGGTGTCGATGAAGTGGGTCGTGGCTGTTTGTTCGGTCCGGTCTTTGCCGCTGCTGTGGTTTTGGATGAAGCTGCGGAGCAGTGCTTATGGCAAGCGGGTCTAACTGACAGTAAAAAATTGTCTGCGAAGCGCCGCGCAGGATTGGTGCCGCTGATTGAACAAAATTGTTTAACAAGAGGTCTTGGCCAAGCATCG
>QCVM01000076.1:0-4059 GCA_003210375.1 Synechococcus sp. AG-686-B21
GTGCCAGTGCTGTAACTATCGCGAAGCAAATAATCAAGTCGGTCGCAATCCAGCTGACTGCTGACCAGCCGTTGAATCACGGGATAGGGGCTGTTGCCGTGCTTTAACAATGTCGCGACGGAATCGGCAGTACCCGCCTGCTGCTTTTCCAGGCATTCACGAATTCCCTGGTGTTCGCGGATGATCTCTGCAGACCAGGACTCATGCCGCATGCCAAACATTTCTTCCCCTGTATGGCTGAGCGGGCCGTGACCTAAGTCATGAAGTAGCGCTGCCGCGTATAAAATTGGTCTTTGTGGCTCTAATTCTGGGGCTTGCTCCACCAAGCGTTTAAATGCGCGACGCGCCAGATGAAAGACCCCGAGCGAGTGGGTGAATCGGCTTGATTCAGCGCCATGAAAGGTCAGGAAGGCTGGACCGAGCTGACGAATGCGCCGCAGGCGTTGAAACGGTGCGGTGTCCACGAGTTCCATCACCATGGCTTCGCAAGGTGCGTTCCACTCCAGACAGATCTCTCGATGGAGTGGATCGTTGTAAGTGCGTTGCCTCATGGAACAGAGCTGTTGCTGCTGTCGAGCTCCAGCAACGACGCCATCCACTGCTCAGCTTCATTCAGCCAGCGATCCCCTTCTCCTCCTGGGTTGAGCGGTTCAGGATCGGAAAGAAGGCGATCGGGTTCAATGCCTGCATCTTGAATATCTCGTCCGCTGGGGGTGACATAGCCCGCCACGGTGACGGCAAGACCACTGCCATCACTCAGGTTCGTCAAGGTTTGAATCAGCCCTTTCCCAAATGTTCGATTGCCCAGCAGGGTGGAGCGGTCGTTGTCCTGCAAGGCACCCGCAAGGATTTCGCTAGCGCTTGCAGTGCCGCCATTCACCAGTGTGAGCATCGGTCCGTCGAACAGTGTTGCGGTTCCTGCCTGAATGCTGTCTGTGATGCCTTCTCTATTGCGGGTTTCAACGATGGCCCCCCCGCTGAGGAAGTCGTTCGCAACGGCCAACCCAGAACTCACGAGCCCACCAGAGTTATTGCGTAGGTCGAGTACCAACCCTTCGATGTCCTTGTCTTGCAATTCAGCGAGGGCTTCTAGCACCTGCTGGGGAACCCCTTCTGTGAACTGGGTAATGCGTAAATAACCAAGGGTGTGGGATTCGGTGCGCAACCGCCGTGTCCGTACCGGACGAAGGTCGACGCTGCGGCGCTCCAAGGACAGCTCTTCAGGGCTGTTACTGCCCTGCTGCAAGGTCAGGATGACTTGGGTGCCAATTTCACCGCGAAGCGCATTGGCGGCGCCTTCAAGGCCGAGATCGGCGATTTGTTGGCCATCGACAGCAAGGAGATAGGTCCCGCTTGCGATTTCGGCGTCCGCAGCTGGGGATCCATCCAAGGCTGAAATCACGACCACTTGATCTTGTTGGTCGTCAGGACCGAGTTGCAGCCCCACACCACTGAGATTTCCACTGGTGCTGTTTTTGATCGCTGCGTAGTCCTTCGGCCTTAGCAGTCGTGTGTAGGGGTCGCCGAGCTCTCCGAGCATCTCTTCAATGGCGTTGTAGGCGTCGTTACTGCTCTGAATTGTTTTCTCGAGTGCTTTTTGTCGTTGGCGCCGCCATCGCACGTCATCAAGCCGTTCTGGGTTCCAGTAGCCCTGGTTCACCAGTCGCCAGCTGTCGACCACCAGTTGCTGGGTATCGCTAAGGGCATAGACGGTCGAAATGGGGCTGAACACCAGTCCAAACGCGATGCAGGCCGCAATAAATGAAGCGATGAGCTTTTTGGCCATGTGAGATGTGTTGCGCCGCAGGCGATGGGAGAAGTTGTTAACAGTTGGATACATCACAGTCCTTTCGCCTCGTTGGTTGAAGCGTGCTCCGTAGACTTTCGCAACCCGAGCCCGCTTGTGCATGGCGAACTCTTCGCCCGTTTACGACTGGTTCCAGGAACGTCTGGAAATCCAGGACATTGCTGATGACATCGGCACAAAATACGTCCCCCCCCACGTCAATATCTTTTATTGCCTGGGTGGGATCACGTTGGTCTGCTTCCTGATCCAGTTCGCGACAGGGTTCGCGATGACCTTCTACTACAAGCCAACTGTTGCTGAGGCCTACACATCTGTTCAGTATTTGATGACCGACGTCAGCTTCGGCTGGCTGATTCGTTCGGTGCACCGTTGGAGTGCCTCGATGATGGTTCTCATGCTGATTTTGCATGTGTTCAGGGTTTATCTCACCGGTGGTTTCAAGCGTCCTCGTGAGCTCACCTGGGTGACTGGTGTCACCATGGCTGTGATCACTGTTTCTTTCGGTGTTACTGGTTACTCCCTGCCTTGGGATCAAGTTGGCTACTGGGCTGTGAAAATTGTTTCCGGTGTTCCAGCAGCTATCCCCGTGGTGGGAGATTTCATGGTTGAGTTGCTCCGTGGTGGAGAGAGTGTTGGTCAATCAACTTTGACGCGTTTCTACAGCCTTCACACCTTTGTGATGCCATGGCTCCTAGCGGTGTTCATGCTCATGCACTTCCTGATGATCCGTAAGCAAGGTATTTCCGGTCCCTTGTGATCGTTGTTCCTTCCGTTCTTTCAACACTTGGATTAACTGATGCACATTCTCAAGAAGCCTGATCTCTCCGATCCCAAAATGCGGGCCAAGCTCGCCAAGGGCATGGGTCACAACTACTACGGTGAACCCGCCTGGCCGAACGACCTTCTTTATATTTTCCCAGTCGTCATCCTTGGCACCATTGCTTGTGTCGTAGGACTAGCCGTTCTTGATCCTGCAATGTTGGCTGACAAGGCTGATCCTTTTGCTACGCCGTTAGAGATTTTGCCCGAGTGGTACCTCTATCCGGTTTTCCAAATTCTGCGAGTTGTTCCAAACAAACTGCTAGGGATCGCTTTGCAAACGTTGGTTCCATTGGGATTGATGCTTGTGCCGTTTATTGAGAGCTTCAATAAGTTTCAAAATCCTTTCCGCCGCCCAGTTGCCATGACTGTGTTCTTGTTTGGAACCATGACGACCATCTATTTGGGTATTGGCGCTGCGATGCCAATCGATAAGTCCCTCACCCTCGGCTTGTTCTAATCCTTTTAAATTGATCCCAAAAAACCCCAGCTGCTAAAAGCTGGGGTTTTTTTATGGGCTGATTGCTGATTAGTCCCTGAGTTAACGGCCGAGGTCAGCATCCAGATTCAGCATTAAGACTTCATCAGGGTTCACGCGGAGGAAATGGTTGGTCAAGAGGAACCCCACGATGGTCCATGGTTGCAATGTCCTTGATTGTTGTCCCTCCCATGTTCCCGTGGGACCGTCGAAATATTCAGCCCACTGTTGCCGCGGGAGTTGGTTGAGATGGCTCCAGAAGCACTCGTCGAGGAGTGTGGTCATCTCACTCATTAACAGCACGTCAGCATTGGGATGCAGCCGTTCATGAAGAAGGATCGATGATCCAAAAAACCAAAGCAGGCTGGGCCAATGCCCACCGTTGTGATAACTTCACGCCTAGTTTTTAGGGTCGGACCCCGTTTTGTGCTCCCACTCCACCCCGCCCATTGGGGGATGACACATTCGTATTGGATCTGTGCCATCAGGTGATCACGGTTGTGATGCACGAGCAGAAACAAGGCACGTTGTTGTGGCCGTGAGCAGTCCAAACATGGAAGCGAGCGAATTGCCCAAGCTGTAGAAGCGGAAGTCCGGTCTGCCAGTACGAATGTTGCCGATGAGATATCCACTTCGATCCTGAAGCCAGTCCTGTAGCCAATCAGGGATGACCTGCGGTTGAACATTGAATTCGTTTTGGTACTGGATTATCTCCCTATTGCTTCGTGGGGCGACGCCGCAGTACTTGCATGGTTTTACTGGTGACCCAGTAGTGCTTCAGCAGAAATTGCCACAGGTCATGGGTCCATTTGCGGCTGAGGCGGAGACGTTCCGCCAGGAGTTCGCTGCTTTCATGGCGTTGGCAAAGCTCCATGAGTTCAACGCAGTTTCGTAATGCGCCGTACAACAACACTTCCACTTCCAGTGGTGCGCCCCAAACGTCCATCGGACGATC
>QCVM01000077.1:0-4015 GCA_003210375.1 Synechococcus sp. AG-686-B21
TCGCTGTCGCAATCCGCAGCGGCTGATCGCCATAAAGGCGATGGCCACGACTAAAGCGGTCGCTTCGAACCACTGGATCAGCCCCAAGCATCTCCACATCAATGACGTCGTCTCCATGGAGAGCGACCAACCAACGAATCGGTCGACTGAAGCGTTGGGTACCCGTTCCCCATCGCATAAAGCGACGACCCTGTAATGCATCAATCCAAGTGGGAATGAAATCGCGGAGGAGAGACACACCCTCGCGTCCTGCCGTTAACACAGTGGCAAAAACACATGGACCTTTCGGGGTGTCGCGTTGCTCCAGCTGCGATGCATCAATGCCGCAACGCTTTGCGAACCCAATCGCAGCAGGGCCTGGAACACCATCCTTAAAGGCTTGAGCGACCGGAGGACCTTTTCGGTCTTCACGAAGATCTGATTGTCGATCGTCCAGGTTGGGAACCGAAACCACGAGACGGCGTGGTGATCCAAAGATCGAAATCGATCCATGACTCAACCGCGCTTCAGCCAGGTCTTGCAGTACTCGTTCTCGTAGTTGAGCTAGCGCTTTACGCGCAAAATCCGCTGGCAATTCTTCAGTGCCTATTTCAAGAAGAAACGTTGTTGTCACGACACGGATATGAGCCAAGCCGACTGTATTGGAAGCCGTTTCGCTACCGTCGATATATAACTACTGATCTGAGTGAGAGAAGGCTCTGTGGACGTGGCGGAACCTCAAACCAACAGCCTCTCAAAAGCAGAAAAGCGAAAGCTAGACAGCGACTTTTTGCGCGAACCGTTACTGACGGAACTCGCCAACGATGAAGTGCGCTTCACCGAAGACGCTGTTCAGCTCTTGAAGTTTCACGGCAGCTATCAGCAACACCACCGAGAACTACGAAAAACAGACAAACTCCGCAGTTGGCAGATGATGCTGCGGCTTCGCAGTCCTGGTGGCCGTATCCCTGCCCAGCTGTTTTTAGCCCTGGATGATCTCTCCAACCGCATTGGAGACGGAACGCTTCGGGCGACAACCCGTCAAGCCTTCCAGATGCACGGGATCCCAAAAGCCGCTCTGAAAGAGGTCATTGGCACCATCGTGCGCAACTTGGGTTCCACCCTTGCTGCTTGCGGAGACATCAACAGAAATGTGATGGCTCCCCCTGCCCCCTTCGAAAAAGGTGGTTACCCAGTTGCCAGGCAGTTGGCTGACGAAATTGCTGACCTGCTCAGCCCAGAAGCGGCTGAAGGCTCGTATCTGGACCTTTGGGTTGATGGCGACCTGAGCTACCGCTTCAAACCATCCAAGGCGGTGAAACAAGCACGCCTGCGGCAATCTGAAGGTGGTGTCTACTCAGGCAGTGAGGCTGAGCCTCTCTACGGCGACACCTACCTACCAAGAAAATTCAAAGTTGGCGTCACTGTTCCTGGCGATAACTCCATTGATCTCCTCACTCAAGACATCGGATTGGTTGTCTTCACCCATCCCTCAGGAGAGTTGAAGGGTTGCAACGTTTATGTGGGCGGTGGCATGGGGCGCACCCACAACAAAGATGAGACCTTTGCTCGCATTGCTGATCCGCTCGGATACGTTGAAGCGGAACACGTCTTGGATGTGGTTCAGTCGATCCTTGCGCTGCAGCGAGACCATGGCGATCGTGTGATCCGCCCCCATGCACGGATGAAATATTTGCTGCATGACAAGGGCATCAACTGGTTCCGGCAGACGTTGAAGCAGAACTATTTCAAGGCTGACTTAACAAGACTCCGCAACGAACCCAAACCGAAACTTCTCGACTATCTGGGTTGGCATCGGCAGCGGGCGGGGCTCTGGTTTGTGGGATTACCCCTGCTTTGCGGACGGTTGGAAGGACCGTTCAAGCAAGGGCTTCGTCAAATCGTCGAAACGTATCAACTAGAGATCAGGCTCACGGCCAATCAAGACTTGCTTCTTTGCAATATTGGAACGGCCCAACGCGCAGGAATCCGAACTGAGTTAGCAGTCCTTGGCTTTGACGTACCGGAATCGCCAGCGCCACTGGCCCGTCATGCGATTGCCTGCCCAGCCCTCCCTACCTGTGGTTTGGCCATTACTGAGTCCGAGCGAATTCTCCCAGATGTGTTGGATCGACTCGATGCCCAGCTCAGACGTTTGGAAATTGAAAAATCTCTGTTGGTGCGTATGACTGGCTGCCCTAATGGATGTGCCCGCCCATACATGGCGGAACTGGCCTTGGTGGGAAATGGGTTGAATCAATACCAGCTCTGGTTGGGAGGCACCCCGAACCTGCAAGTTCTGGCGCGCCCCTATGTAGAGAAGCTTCCACTCAAGGATTTAGAGCAAACCCTCGAACCACTTTTGCTCAGCTGGAAAGCTGCTGGCGGGAGACGAAGCTTCGGAGATCACATCAACAAACTTGGCGATCAAGCGGTTGCTGATCTACTCCCAGCTTCCGCGTAAATCGCGCATTCGGCCCCACTTCTCCAAGCCCACAATTGATCTCCATAGGAATAGTGCCACCACTCATTTGGGTGTTGGATAAACCCAACTGATGCCATCACAGAACGCAGAAGATCTCTTCGCTGATGAAACACCTGTTCATCTGTATTGGTTGCATTGGCGTAGTAACTAGGTTCTGAGAGAGCTCCAATAGCATCAATATCTCCACCCATTTGCAGCAGCGCGCCAGTGCCCGTTGCGAGGGTGAGATCCACTGCAGCGCCCGTGCTGTGTGGGGGAGGTGTTTCAGGATTACGACTCGGAGCAGCCCAAAATCTTGCCACGTCTGCTTCCACTTGATGCAAGGCAGCCTGTTGAGCAGGATCATGGCGCTCAATACCCCGTTCCTGACATAGCTGATCGATGGTGTAGTTCACCATGAAGGCCTGAACGCTGATCGGCCTCCAAGCATCGAAAATTGCGAATTGGAGCTCTGGAGCATGGCTGTGCAATTGATCCTGCGCCTCGAGCAACCGCCTTACGACTCCGGATCGCAGACGAAAGGGATCCCGACCTGGCCCATAAGGCGCACCGATTTTCGCATAGGGATGCGGCTCAATCCGAAACAATTGCGGCGGCAGATGCTCCAGTGATTCCAGGCAATCTTGGATCGGACGATCACTCCAAGGACGCATCGGCTAAGGATTCAGGGATTGGGCTGTTCAAGTTTTAGTGGAACCAATGAACGATGGTTAATTCAAAGGTGTTCCACCAATAAGGCGACGTTGCTGATCATCAAGCAAGGCTCGAAGTTGGGGACAAAGCTCAAGATTTGGATCATCACGGAGTAGCGCCTGGGCGGCGGACCGGGCATCTTCCAAAACAGCTGCGTCATCAGCGAGGCTTGCTAAGGCCAAATCCGGCAAGCCGGATTGGCGTGTTCCCAGAACCTGTCCAGGACCACGCAACCTCAGATCCATTTCGGCAATTTCGAATCCATCAGTGGATCGAACCAGAACATCGAGCCGTTGACGGGCCAAGGGATTGGAACTTCCATTGATTAGGAGGCAATGGGATGCTGCCGCCCCACGACCCACCCGTCCACGCAATTGGTGGAGTTGAGCCAAGCCAAACCGCTCCGCATGATCGATCATCATCACGCTCGCCTCAGACACATCCACGCCCACCTCCACAACAGTTGTGGACACAAGCACTTGACAAGCACCAGACGAGAAAGAGGCGAGCACCTCTTGTTTTTCCACACTGCTCAACCGACCATGCAGCAACCCAACCTGAAGATCGGGGAACACCTCAGAAACCAGTTCTGCATGCACTTCAACCGCTGAACGCAATTCCAATTTCTCGGACTCCTCCACCAGTGGCAACACCACATACGCACGCTGACCTTTGGACACTTCGTCACGGATCAAGGCATAGGCCTTCTCCCGTTGTCCAGCGGACAGCATCGCCGTCTTGATCGGCGTTCGTCCTGGCGGCAATTCGTCAATTTGGCTCACATCCAAATCCCCATGGACAGACAGTGCAAGGGTTCTGGGAATTGGAGTCGCCGTCATCGTGAGCAGATGCGGCTGC
>QCVM01000078.1:0-3775 GCA_003210375.1 Synechococcus sp. AG-686-B21
GTGTTTTGCGTCACCCATCAACCCTTAGTGGCAGCCGTGGCGGATCATCACTTCCGCGTCTCCAAACATGTCGATGCTGGAGTCACCCATTCGCGAGTGTCCCAACTGCGGGACACCCAACAGCGCCGTCAGGAACTAGCGGATTTGGCAGGAGGTGAACAGGCTGATGCCTATGCAGCCAGCTTGCTGGCCCAAAAAACAGCCTGAACCGGCAGGTTGTAACTAGGATTATTTGCTTTCGAACAGGCACTCATGGTGCGAGCTGCTGCCAAGAGTGCCGATGGGTCCGATCCAGTGAGTCTGGCGGGTGGAAATCTTGAAGATGTGATTCGGGTGCGAGGTGCTCGCCAGCACAATCTCAAAAACGTCGACGTCACCATTCCGCGTAACAAGCTGGTGGTGTTCACCGGGGTGAGTGGAAGCGGTAAGAGCTCCTTGGCGTTCGACACAATTTTTGCTGAGGGTCAGCGGCGTTATGTCGAAAGCCTGTCGGCCTATGCACGCCAGTTTCTGGGCCAGGTGGATAAGCCTGATGTCGATGCCATTGAAGGTTTGTCTCCGGCGATTTCGATTGATCAGAAATCAACGAGCCATAATCCCCGTTCCACGGTTGGCACCGTTACCGAAATCCAGGATTACCTCCGACTTTTGTTTGGTCGGGCGGGTGAGCCGCATTGTCCCCAGTGCGACCGGTCGATCCGACCTCAGAGCATTGATGAGATGGTGGATCAAATCCTCCTGTTGCCAGAGGAGACGCGATATCAGCTGTTGGCTCCCGTTGTTCGCGGCAAAAAGGGCACCCATACCAAATTGATCAGCGGGCTTGCCGCTGAAGGATTTGCCCGCGTTCGCATCGACGGTGAAGTGCGGGAACTTGCCGACAATATTGAGTTGGACAAGAACCACAGCCACAACATTGAAGTGGTGGTGGATCGCCTGGTGGCTCGTGAAGGCATCCAGGAACGGCTTACCGATTCCTTACGCACTGCCTTGAAGCGCGGAGATGGCTTGGCCTTGGTGGAGGTCGTTCCAAAGAAAGATGAGGAGCTTCCGGATGGCGTTGATCGGGAACGCCTTTATTCCGAAAACTTTGCCTGTTCTGTTCACGGCGCTGTGATGGAGGAATTGTCTCCGCGTTTGTTTTCTTTCAACAGTCCTTACGGCGCTTGTGAGGTCTGTCACGGGATTGGCCACCTACGTAAGTTCACCTCCGACCGTGTTGTTCCAGATCCAACCCAGCCGGTGTATGCGGCCGTTGCACCTTGGGCTGAAAAAGACAACAGTTATTACTTCTCGCTTCTGTATTCCGTTGGTGAAGCTTTTGGCTTTGAAATTAAAACTCCTTGGAAAGATTTAACTGATGAGCAAAGAGATATACTTCTCAATGGTAGTAGTGAACCTATTCTTATTCAGGCTGATAGCCGATATCAGAAAGGTAAGCCCGGATATACACGTCCTTTCGAAGGCATTCTGCCGATCTTGGAGCGTCAACTTCGCGACGTTAGTGGTGAAGCTCAGCGCCAAAAACTAGAAAAATATCTTGAACTTGTTCCCTGCAAGTCTTGCGCAGGTAAGCGTTTGCGTCCGGAGGCTCTCGCAGTCAAAGTCGGTCCTTTCCGAATCCCCGAGCTCACATCAGTCAGTGTCGGACAAACCTTAGACAGAATTGAACATCTGATGGGTGTCGGTACACATGAGGGTTCAGAACCCTTACTCAATTCTCGTCAGATCCAAATTGGTGATTTGGTGCTTCGAGAAATTCGGCTCCGACTTCGTTTCCTTCTCGATGTGGGTTTGGATTATCTAAGCCTTGACCGTCCGGCGATGACGCTCTCCGGTGGTGAAGCCCAGAGGATTCGTTTGGCCACGCAGATTGGGGCTGGTCTTACTGGGGTTCTTTATGTGCTCGATGAGCCGAGCATTGGCCTTCATCAGCGCGATAACGACCGTTTGTTGAACACCCTTAGGCGCCTACGAGACCTTGGAAACACATTGGTTGTTGTGGAACACGATGAAGACACCATCCGTGCTGCAGATCACTTAGTCGATATTGGTCCCGGGGCGGGAATTCATGGGGGTCACATTGTTGCTGAGGGTTCTTTCGATGATTTGCTCAACAGCGAAGAGTCTCTGACAGGGGCTTATCTCAGTGGTCGGCGATCAATTCCCACACCGGTAGACCGACGTGAGGAGGGAACAAGACGGCTGCAGTTGATTGATTGCAATCGCAACAACCTGAAAAATCTCAGCGTTGATTTCCCGCTTGGCCGTCTGGTTTCTGTGACTGGCGTAAGTGGTAGCGGAAAAAGCACACTCGTGAACGAGTTGTTGCATCCTGCCCTCGAAAATGGACTTGGTTTGAAAGTTCCCTTCCCTACAGGGTTAGGTGAACTACGTGGAATTAAATCGATCGACAAAGTAATTATTATCGATCAAAGTCCAATTGGACGGACTCCCAGATCAAACCCTGCCACATATACCGGAGCTTTTGATCCAATCCGACAAATTTTTGCTGCCACAGTTGAAGCAAAAGCACGTGGATATCAGGTTGGTCAATTTAGTTTTAACGTTAAAGGTGGTCGTTGTGAATCCTGTCGCGGACAGGGTGTCAATGTTATTGAAATGAATTTTCTTCCAGACGTTTATGTTCAATGTGATGTTTGTAAAGGCGCTCGCTTTAATCGTGAAACTCTTCAGGTTAAATATAAAGGTCACACCATTGCTGATGTGCTTCAGATGACAGTTGAGCAAGCTGCTGAAGTGTTTTCTGCCATTCCTCAAGCAGCTGATCGCTTGCGCACATTGGTCGATGTTGGTCTTGGATACGTCAAGCTCGGCCAACCCGCTCCGACGTTGTCTGGAGGTGAGGCTCAGAGGGTGAAGTTGGCGACAGAGTTATCCCGTCGGGCAACAGGAAAAACCCTTTACTTAATCGATGAACCAACCACGGGATTGAGTTTTTATGACGTCCATAAATTGATGGATGTCATGCAACGCCTTGTTGATAAAGGCAATTCAATTATTTGTATTGAGCACAATCTTGATGTGATTCGATGTAGCGATTGGGTTATTGACCTTGGACCTGAAGGGGGTGATCGTGGAGGTGAGCTTCTTGTGACTGGAACGCCAGAGCAGGTGGCACTTCATGAGAGCAGTCACACTGGCCGCTATCTCAGCCATGTGCTCGAGCAGCACCCTCCTCAAATTCCGGCCGAAGCCGCTTGATATCCCCATGCGTCAATTTCTTATCGCTGCTCTGACTTGAGCGGCTTTGTCTTTTATTACAAGTCCGTCTCGAGCTCTTGAGCGGCTCGTGTTGCGTCCTTCCTTTTCTGGAGACCAGCGTCACGATCAATCTTGGCCATGTTCAGTCGATATCTGAACTAATTCGTCAAAGCTCTGATTTAGCAGAACTTCAGATGGCCGGTTGAAGCCGAGTGTTTGAGCTGATTGAAAAGGCGTTTCTTGCTCCGCCTCCTGTGGAAACCAAGGCATTTTTGAAAGGATCCACCGGCCAGCCTTTGCTGTAACAAGCTCTATTGGCGGCAACTGCACTTGTGGAGCTGGAGGGTATTGCTCCAGATTCCAGTGGTCGCATGTTGACGGATGCTCTGGTTTCGGCTGCAAGCATTAGTCAGAACAATGTTCTTGGCTTTCTGAGGTCGATGCCTGGGGAGCAAGCATCGATTGATCTTTCCAAGGTTGCTAATACCGCAAATCGTTTAAAAACCAACTTGGAGCAGGGAGTTGCTTTGGTGCAGGTCACTGAAGCTGC
>QCVM01000079.1:0-3729 GCA_003210375.1 Synechococcus sp. AG-686-B21
TCGAATTGGCGCAAACTTATTACTCTATGGGCAATTACCATGAAGGAATAAAGGCGATAAGTGGCATCACCAGCAAGAAATCTAGCAACCTTCGCCTTGCTCTTTATCTGTGTCTAGACGAGAAGCTAAAATTCAATCAGTGCGCAGATGATTTAATAAGCAGACAATGGCTTGACTCACAAGGCATTGCAGCCATAGATCATGCCAATGTTATATACAATCAAATATTAGACAATGGATTAGATGGCAGAAATACCATCGATTCTGTTATTGCTCAGCCCATAAGTGAGCAGGAATTCCCTAATGCACTTGTCCAGGAAATATTGATTCGACTTTCAAGCGGATCTCTACAACCAAGAGGCCAGGGGCTTCTAGTCAACGGGTCGCAAACGTCTGGGAACATACTTGATATACCTGAAAAGCCATTTCAAATGCTCAAAGAACTATTTGCCCAAAAGATCAATGACTACAATCAAGCAAGCAATATTGGCACTGACAAGGATTTCAGGCTTAACTTGAACAAAAATATGTATGCCCTGAAAGGGTGGGCAATCATAATGGACAAAGGAGGAAGCCTAAAATCTCATAACCACGAACTAGGTTGGCTGACAGGAACCTTTTATTTGCAAATGCCAGAAGAAGGAACTAATCCAGAAGAAGGCGCTATTGAATTCAGCCATCAAGGTCCTAGATATCCTGAAGGAGCTTCAGTATTTGAAAGAAAAGTAATGCTACCGACAGCCAGAGATTTAAATATTTTCCCCTCGTCTCTTTTCCACAGAACCCTGCCTTTCCAATCCAAGACACAAAGAATTTGTATAGCATTCGATGTCACTAGGAATGAAGAGCTGTGGGAAGCGTCCAATTAGCATTGGATACAATCTCCAGACGCTTGATGAGTCAATAATCACAAAATGAGAGTATGAAAATATATTCGAGTGTATCTGCCTGGCGAGTCAGAATATCTGTTCTTCCTAGCCCTTTATTGCGCGCCAGGCGCCCGAGCTAAAAAACACAAAGGAGGACCCAAAATCACCCCACCCCCTAATGGTGCTGAGCAAACTCACAAATAGAGGACGTTGAGCCCTGAGCCGTCATCCTGGTAACTTGATTCTAATTTTTACCCAGCTAGATCAGATTTTGGCTAAGGGCTAACAGAGCCGCGCTTATTACCCCACCCTCAGGGAAGGAAGCAAACAATGCCCAAAAGGATCCTCTGGTGCTCATCGCCCCAACTCGACATGGCGGCTTCGCAAAGCTGGGATGCCGACCACAGATATAAAGGAAAGGAAGGTCGACAGCACTGCAACAAGGCCATTGCCAGCGTTGCCTTCATAGAAGTGATTCAGGGCAAGAGGCCAGCCAAAAGCCAAGAGAGTGAGCTTGACGAGTGCCTTCTTTTCAAATCGCTGCATGGGTGGAAGTTCTGTATCACCACATAGATAGCCATGGTCAGCCCATCAGCTTCCGCAGCTTGTTGGCGATCAGTTCAGGCAATTGCTTCTCAGCCGCTTTGCGGATCAAACCCTCGCCTTACTTCATGAACGGTCTCTGCCGATTTCCGCATAATTTCAAGTTCGGTTGTGCTGGTAAGCGACGCCAGCCCTGCCCACAACCAACAGGCGCACGCATCGATTTCTGATCAGCACCAAGCCTCAGCATTTTGATCCAGCAGAACTTAATACCGAGATTTTTTGGGAAGAAGCAAATTAACTTTTCCCTTCTTTAGGTAGTAGTGGAGGAAGCGAGATCGACTGATTTTCATTGGCTTGAGCATGTATGCCATTAATGGCGTGGAGGCCCATGAGGATTTTTTGTTGAGTCTTTTCAATATCTTTGGGGTTTTCTATAACAATTGAAATCTCTATAAATTTGTCATTATATATAATCTTATAGCCATCGTTGAATGGAATCGCGCGCCATGTTATTTGTTCTTCCATTGCTAGTCGTAGTGCACCTTGTACTCAAAGGCCAAGGTTTTTAGAATGAGCTTTTCATTAGACATGGCTGCGGCCAAATTTTCAAGTACCTAGCCATTGACCAATCAAGGCAAAGGGGAATTCATTTTCTACAAGTCATGCACTGAGCCAACATCCTAGGCATCTGCGCCGACGACGACTTCCAGATACTGTGTTAATCCCCAAGCCCGTCATCCAGTCGAGCTGCTTTATGCATGCAACAACAGCTCCTGGATTCTTCTGTTGTTTTGCCTGACCAGCCGCGGCCATCAGCGTCTGAATAGACCATGCCAGCAGTTCAAGCCGATCAATCCCTGTTTCATCATCATCGTCCTTGATCTGAATCCAGGCACGTTTCAGAAGCTTGTAGCCCTGTGCTCTTGAGATGCCCCACTGCTGTCTCGCAAAGGTGAGACATGCAGTATTGGGCTCACCCTTAAGGATCATTCCCTGAAGGGCATCGATCCGAATCGAGGCCGAACTCGGAGCCGGGTCCGTTGTTAGTCGATAATGTATCAATTCTCTCGCTCCCAGGCAATTTTTGCCTAAGGGCTAGCAACAAGCAGCTCGCCTTTACTCTCCTCTGACTATATGTTTAACAATAAATACTGTTTCCTATGGATTACAATAAAGGCATTGTAAAGCCGTTCTCGGATCCTTGCGCTGGAGATTTAATAACACCCGTCAATAGCAATATATTTATAAAAAATCTGATAAGTAATCTTCCTGTTTATCGTCAAGGCGTTTCACCGTATGTGAGGGGTGTACAGCTGGGAGCTTCTTTTGGGTATGTTCTCTACGGACCATTTACGATGTTAGGCCCAATGCGTAACAGCGATATGTTTGCAAGCATAGGCTTGATGTCTACTTTCGGCGCTATTCATATTCTTGTGTTTTTATTCTTTTTGTATGGGCAGGGCCAATTAGATGGAGTTTTTTATTCCCCACCTTCTAATCCTACGGTTATCAATCCTCCTAGTGATCTTTTTAATAGTGAATCGTGGATGGACTTTACGAGTGGGTTTTGGCTGGGCGGATCTGGCGGAGCTGCATTCGCGTGGTTTGTTTATACCAACTCACTTGTCAGGAGCCTGTATGAAGTATTTTTCGTGAGATAAATTTGCAATGGTATGACTAGACAGACATAGTTAACCACACAAAATCTTAAACCTAAAAATGTTAAGCAATCCAGAGTCCGATGAATTGATAATCAATCATCCAGTTTTTTTTCGAGTTTTATGATGTGTGGAATTGTGGAACTATGGAAGAGATCAACGAGCAATTTAATTCAGTATGGAGTGACTATGCGAATGAGCTATGGGGTGATGAAGCAACCATAGAAAGAATGAGGGAATGGGTGCTAACCCAATTCGGTCCTTGTAATTAGTACGCCTAATATACGCGTTGTTGTTATTAAATAGAGCAGACAAGTGCGGTTCATCCAGACCTGCATTTAATCAATAACGACTTTTCTAGAAAGCTCTTCCAAACCGATAGCTAGCCATCTTTTGAAGCCCTCCGCATCATTAGCCCGAAGTTCGAACAGCAATCTGCACAAATGTAATTGAGATGGTCTGCTCCAAACTGACTGCATGACAAACAAACCCTGTTTCCAAGCCAACATCCATGCTCCTGGCACAAGCTTCGCGCTGTTGGTTATTGCGTTCTGCTTGTTGATTCAGACCATCCCTTCGGCAATATGCGTATTGCCCCCCAGGGCTGGCAGCGATGACCAGCACAACTTCTATACGTTAAAGCTCCCTAATTAGCC
>QCVM01000080.1:0-3609 GCA_003210375.1 Synechococcus sp. AG-686-B21
GCATGGACATCGGGTACATCGACGGACAGCAACCAATCCCGCAGCCGCAGGAGCTGCTTAAGGCACTGCTGCTGTTGACCAGGAACACCCAAGCGACGGGCAACCGCCTCAGGATCCGGTGCAACCGCTAACCAGGCCGGCAGCAAGGGAAGTCCAAGACGTTGCGCCCAAGCAATCCGACGGTTTCGACCCTTGTCGTGCTGCAAAGACGGATCTAACAATGCCATCGCCTGCCACTCCTCTAAACAATCGAGTGCCACAGCCCAAGGCTCAACCGCAAACAAACGATCGAGCTCCATCCTTAAGCGATTCGCCAATGCCGGTGGAGCCTGATCCGGTGCATCGTCCCAATGCCACGACCAAGGCCAAAGCCGCACGGTGGCGGTCACTTGCTGCTTGGCATCAGAAGCCAAGACAAATCCCAACCGTGCCGCATAACGGCTGGCACGAATCACACGGGTGGGGTCATCAGAAACGCTCTGGTCGTGGAGGAACACCAAACAACGGTCGGCCAAATCTTGTTGGCCTCGGTGCGGATCGATCAACTGTCCAGACATCAGATCCTGTGCCATGGCATTGATTGTGAAATCGCGACGCACCAGATCAGAGTCCAACGAACCTGGTTCAACCACGGGATTCTCGCCTGGCATTCGGTAGGTCTCCTGTCGAGCCATCGCGAAATCCAAGGCAACGCCGTCGAGTTGGAGGGCCACAGTGCCAAAGCTCCCGTAGCTGTGAAATTCCTTCACCCGTTCCTTGCCACAGCGTTTCACCAGCTCAGCGGCAAAGCGCATGGCGTCACCTTCGAGCACCCAATCCAAATCAGGCACACCATTCCAAGCTCGGCCATGGCACTGATGAAGCAAGCCATCGCGCACGGCGCCACCAACAATCGCCAATCGCTTCACATCAGCACCCACTGCCGCCGCTCGCAAATCAGCCAGCAAAGAGGACGGCACACCGATCAGGTTCATCGTATGGTGTGCATGACAATGGAGTGATCATCGTGGATCTCGGTCTTGTCTGCTCTGACCCGTTGCCTGCAAGAGGAAGCGTCAGCCATTGCCACCGCAGCACAACGACTCAGCAGTGAACAGGTTGAGGCCGCGATCCAACTGCTCGAACATTGCGCTGATCGAAAAGCCAAGCTGGTAGTAACAGGAGTTGGAAAAAGCGGCATCGTGGCTCGCAAAATCGCCGCCACCTTTGCATCCATCGGATTGATGGCGTTGTACCTCAATCCCCTTGACGCTTTGCATGGAGATCTTGGGTTAGTAGCACCAGAAGATGTCTGTTTAATTCTCTCCAATAGTGGTGAAACCACTGAGTTGCTCGAGGTTCTGCCCCATCTCAAACTGCGGGGCACCGGCAGCATCGCCATTGTTGGCCGCGCTGATTCATCCCTCGGTCGTGGCAGCAACGTGGTGTTAGAAGCCAGCGTCGACCGCGAGGCGTGTCCGCTCAATTTGGCACCAACCGCCAGTACCGCGGTTGCCATGGCCATTGGCGATGCGCTAGCTGCGGTTTGGATGGAACGGCGTGGGATCTCGCCTGCCGATTTCGCCCTGAATCATCCAGCGGGATCCCTTGGAAAACAACTCACGATGACTGCCGCAGACCTAATGGTTCCGGTCAGCCAATTGCACCCCCTTCAACCGGAAACGTACTTGCCAGACGTTATTGGGGGGTTAACCCGGGATGGGATCGGTTGCGGCTTGGTTGAAGACCCCACGGCTCCAGGCTCCCTCCTCGGAATTCTCACAGATGGAGATCTACGACGAGCCCTACAAAACCGCAGCGCCCACACATGGAGCACCCTCACAGCTGCCGACCTGATGACAGCCGACCCCATCACGGTCCGTTTCGATGTGCTGGCGGTCAAGGCCTTAAAACGGATGGAAAAAAATCGACGCGGAGCGATTTCAGTGCTCCCTGTCGTCGGCGACAAGGAGCAGCTCGTAGGTTTGTTGCGTCTACATGATCTTGTTCAAGCAGGTCTGGCATGAGGAGATGGCGCTGGTGGGGGCTAGGGAAGAGGCTGAGACGCATCAAGTTGCTTGTTCTCGATGTTGATGGCGTACTAACGGACAGAGGGCTCTGGCTTGATACCAACGGACAGCTGATCAAACGGTTTGATGTGCGAGACGGTCTCGGTATCCGCTTGCTGCAACAGGCGGGACTCGAGATTGCATTACTCAGCGGAGGACACGGGGGCGCCACCGAGGTGCGGGCACGCCAACTTGCCATCAAGCACTGTTTTGTGGGCATCAAGGACAAACCGGAGGCGCTCCTCCAACTTCAACAACAACTCGGAATCGACATTGGCGAAACGGCTTTCGTCGGCGACGACCTCAATGACTTGGCTGTGCGCCCAGTTGTCGGACTTTTGATTGCTCCAGCTGATGCTTGCGCGCCGGTCCGGCAGGGAGCCCATGCTGTTTTACAGAACAAAGGAGGCCACGGTGCCATCCGCGAACTCGCAGAAAGGATCCTTCAAACCCGTGGGCGTTGGCAAAAGCTGAAGCGCGATGGGTGGCGGGACCAGAATGACTAATCGATATTGACCGTTAGTTAGAAGACAACAACTATCTAACTAATGCTTGACCATTAATCTTAGGTCGCCTGATTCATTCAAACCATGGATCTGGCTTGCTCCAACTGTTCAGCGGTGTCGACGGATAAGGATGTTCCTTGCACTTCAAAGGTGGCAATGGTGAGACCAGCCTCGATCAAACGTAGCTGCTCTAAACGTTCCAAATCCTCGAGGGGTGAGGGTGGGAGTCGATTCCAACTCGCCAACACATCTCCACGGAAGCCATACATCCCGACATGTCCCCAGTAAGTGGTGTGGCGATGCCATTCCGATGGATCCACATCACGCACGTGAGGAATCGCTGACCGCGAGAAATACAACGCCCGCCCATCGTGGGCCAACAATGTTTTCACCACATTGGGATTGTGAACCGTCTCTGGCTGCAAGCCATACACCGGCGTAACGACTGCTGGGACGCGGTCAAGTCGGTGAAACTCGGAGGCCATCGCGTCGATCACCTGGGGGGCGATAAACGGCTGATCCCCCTGAACATTGATCACAGCGGTTTGCTCTGCCACCGGCGTTGTGCTGCCCCAGCCGAGAGCCATCAGCGCGTCGGCCACTGAAGCGATCCTGTCGCTTCCAGAGCTACAGGAGTCAGCCGTCATCAACACAGGAAATCCCCAAGCCGATGCCCGTTGCCGAAGCTCCTGGCTATCGGTGCAGAGAACAACGATGTCGACCGCAGTGGATTCCCGACAACGATCGAGAACCCTCTGAATCATTGGCTTACCACCGATATCGGCCAGCACCTTGTTAGGCAACCGCGAGGACTGCAAACGCGCTGGGACAGCAACGACACATTTCTGAATTGCCATTAATCCCAGGGCTTCAATACTTCATTGCGGGCTACGAACACTCAGCGACCAAATGACTTCCGATCGCGAGCTGTTAACGAAACTACGAGCCACGGCAAGGCTATGCAACCAAGGCCAAATCATCCTCCGATTCTGGATGTTACTGGACATCAACCAAGTGGCTCCATACCCGCTGAATTGCTCCGAGCTCATGATCAT
>QCVM01000081.1:0-3425 GCA_003210375.1 Synechococcus sp. AG-686-B21
TGTCCCCGTAGAGGCACTTCCAGCGAAAGCAGAAGCGGTTGCGGCTCTCGGTCAATTGGAGCCCTCTGGCGATATTCGCAGTCTTGCGGCACCCACCGCAGGAATCGCGGGAACTCCCCGAATTGCAGCCCTGCATGTGAAAGAAGGTGCGGTGATTCAACGCGGTGAGGTGTTAGCCACCTTTGATCACCGTCAGGGACTCTTGGCAGAACTCGAGGAAATAAACGCAAAATTACAAAGCCTTCAGCAGCAAATTGCTTTGCAAACAGTTGAGGTTCGTCGGTTTCAAAAAGCAGCTGAGTGGGGAGCTGCTGAACAAGTGTTGGTGGATAACAAGCGGGAAGAGCTCATTCGGATGCAGGGTCAGCGCTTAGAGGCTTTGGCCAGTCAAAAGGGTCTGCAATTCGATCTTGCTTTGAGCCAACTCACCTCACCCATAGATGGTTTGGTTCTTGAAATTCATGCCCGTGAGGGAGAGCGCCCCGGTAGCGATGGCGTGATGGACGTTGGGGCAAGCCAAAAGATGGAAGCCAAAATTGAGGTTTATGAGTCAGATGTTGCCAGAATCCGCTTTGGACAGATCGTGCGATTAACGAGTGAAAACGGTGGTTTCAAAGGCGATTTGAATGGAAGCGTGATTCGGATCAGCCCCCAGGTTGAGCAGCGTGCTGTGCTGTCGACGGATCCCACCGGCGATGCGGATGCCCGGGTGGTGCAAGTTGATGTTGCTTTGGATCCTGCTGATGCCAAAAAGGTCATGCGCTTGGCAGGTTTGAAAGTGATTGCCCGTTTCCAGCCCAACTTATGAAGCCGCCCTGGCAGGGACGCCAAATTCCACTCTCCTGGATGTTGCTCACCCGACAACCAGTGCGGTTGTTGGTTGCTCTCGCTGGCATCAGTTTCGCCGGGATTCTGATGTTTATGCAGCTCGGTTTTCGAGATGGCTTATTCGATGCCAGTGTCACGGTTCACCGGCTGTTTGATGCCGACTTGGTTCTGATCAGTCCCCGCTCGGCGAGCTCGGTACGGATGTCGGGATTTCCCCGTCGGCGCCTCATTCAAACCTTGGCTGATCCGTCGGTTGAAGGCGTTACTCCCGTTCATTGGGGTCTGATGTTGTGGCGCAATCCTGAAACCCGTCGCAATCGGGCCATCCTTGCCCTGGGTTTCAATCCCGATGATCCGTTCTTCTTGGACCCTGGACTAGCGGAACAAACCGGGGTGTTGAAGCAAAAAGGCCGAATTTTGTTCGATCGGTTGTCGCGTCCTGAATTTGGTCCGATTGCCGATTGGTACAACGACGGAAGAGTTGTGGAAACAGAAATAGCCGGCAATCGCGTCCGAGTGGAGGGGTTGGTGAGCTTGGGCACCAGCTTCGGAGCTGATGGCAATTTGCTCACCAGTACCGAAACGTTTTTGGACTTGATGCCTCAGAAATCCCCCGGTGGGATTGAGGTGGGCTTGATTCGTTTGCAGCCTGGAACCGATCCCGACCTCGCTGTGGAGCGTCTTCAGCAGCGCTTACCCGACGACGTCACGGTGTTGACGAAGCAAGGTTTTATTGATTTCGAGCAGAACTACTGGAAAAGCAGCACCTCCATTGGCTTCATTTTCACCCTCGGGGCTGCCATGGGCTTTGTGGTGGGTTGTGTGATCGTTTATCAGGTGTTGTACACGGATGTGAGTGATCATCTGCCCGAATACGCCACCTTGATGGCCATGGGGTATCGCGTCAGTCATTTGCTTGGCGTTGTCATGCGAGAAGGTTTTTATCTAGCGGCCCTTGGTTATGTGCCCGCCTATATCGCTGGACAAGGGCTTTATTGGTTTGTTCGTGACGCAACAAAACTCCCTGTGGGAATGGATCCTGCCCGCGCCATCACTGTCTTGGTGATGATTCTTGTGATGTGCATGTTGTCGTCGCTGTTGGCCATGCGCCGGTTGATCGATGCCGATCCTGCGGAGATCTTCTGATATGGCTGTTGATGACGACTTTGATCCGGTGCCCCCGGCGGTGTCGATTGAGACCTTGAGCCATTGCTTTGGTCAAGGTTCGATGCGCCGTCAGGTTTTGGAGAAAATTTCCCTCCGCATCGATCCAGGAGAGGTGGTGTTGCTGACTGGTCCCTCCGGATGTGGCAAAACCACCCTGCTCACCTTGATTGGTGCTCTACGCACGGTTCAACAGGGGTCGGTGATTGTTCTCGGTCAACGTTTAGACGGCGCTGGACGTCGCAGCCGCCAACAAGTGCGTCGTCGCATCGGCATGATTTTTCAGGGCCACAACCTCTTGCGCTGCCTAACAGCAGAACAGAACGTTCAAATGGGTGCTGACCTGTTGCCGGATCTCAGTTATCGGGCGCGAAGGAACGAAGCCCGGACGTGGCTGAGGGCGGTTGGTTTGGATGATCATCAAATGGGTCAGTTGCCCCATGATTTGTCTGGTGGCCAAAAACAGCGTGTGGCGATTGCCCGTGCCCTCGCCGCCCATCCACGTCTGCTGTTGGCTGATGAACCAACCGCAGCATTGGACAGCAGAACGGGGCGTGAAGTGGTGGATCTCCTCAAGAAACTGGCCCGAGAGCAAGCCTGTGCGGTGCTGATGGTGACCCATGATCCGCGCATTCTTGATGTGGCCGACCGTCTTGTTCAAATGGAAGATGGCTGTTTATTGCCTGCTGTTCAGTAAGCTGTATTCACTTGAAAGTGACATCAACGGATGGCCAAGCGCAGGAACCTCAAAAAAGAGAAACAGGAGCGCAACCGCGCATATGCGCGCAAGTTCAAAAAGCGCAAAATGCGTAACGATGGCCGTGGCGAAGGCGCAGGTAACGGAGTAACGGGTACAGCCAACAATGGCGGTGCCGCCGATTGATCGCTTTTGGCGATTTTCAAAAAGCGATTTTGCAAAAGGTGGCGCTCAGCCCCCTTTTTTTGTGTCCGTAGGCTGGAGGTCCCCTTGCTTCGGCCGTCGCGATGTTCGTGAGCGTCGTCATTCCGACCTACAACCGCCAGCCGATTCTCGAGAAGTGTCTCGACGCACTGGAACGGCAGCGTTTCGAGGGCGGCCGTGATCAGTACGAGGTGGTCGTTGTCGATGACGGCTCCACCGATGGCACTCCCGCGTGGTTACGGGAGGACTTGGGTCGTTTCCCCCATGTTCGATTGGTGGAACAGCAACACGGCGGCCCTGCGGAAGGGCGTAATCGCGGAGTTGATCACGCCAAGGGCGATGTGATCGTTTTTATCGATAGTGATCTGGTGGTGACAGAGTCGTTTTTGGCATGTCACGCCAAAGCGTTGCAACGGAGTTGGGAGCAGCGTGGCAATCGGCTTTGCTTCACGTACGGGACTGTGGTGAATACCGCGAATTTTGCAGACCCCACATCGGAACGACACAAGCTCCGCGATCTCTCGTGGGCTTA
>QCVM01000082.1:0-3196 GCA_003210375.1 Synechococcus sp. AG-686-B21
AAGTTGGCATCGCCGGTGGCGCCAAGCTTGGTCATGGGGTGATTTTGGCCGGTCAGGTTGGCGTAGCCAATCGAGCTGTAGTGGGCGACGGGGCGATCGCAAGTTCGAAAAGTGGGATCCACGGTGAGGTTGCGCCCGGTGAAGTGGTGAGTGGTTATCCAGCGATTCCGAATCGGCTCTGGTTGCGTTGTTCTGCAGCATTTAGCAAGTTGCCCGAGATGGCCAAGACCCTTCGAGAGTTGAAGCGCGACATCGCTCAGTAATCTCAGCCCCTGTTCTGCCGCACGGGTTCGTCATGGCTCAGTACCGCGTCGTTCTCTTACCAGGCGATGGCATTGGACCTGAAATCACAGCAGTGGCCCGCCAATTGCTGGATGTCGTGGCCCAGCGTCATGGGTTTCAGCTCCTGTTCGAGGAGCAGCCGATGGGTGGCTCTGCGATTGATGCCACCGGCGAACCACTTCCTGCCAGCACGCTCACTGCATGCAGGTCGGCCGATGCAGTGCTGTTGGCGGCGATTGGAAGTCCTCGCTTCGACAGCTTGCCTCGTGAGAAGCGACCGGAAACGGGGTTACTCGGTCTGAGATCAGGACTTGAGCTGTTCGCCAATCTCAGGCCGGTCAAGATTGTCCCGGCTTTGATCGGGGCCAGCAGCCTTAAGCGGGAGGTGATTGAAGGGGTCGACCTGATGGTGGTTCGCGAGCTCACCGGTGGGATTTATTTTGGTCAACCGAAGGGTCGAATCGAAGCCGATGGTGACGAACGAGGGTTCAACACCATGACCTACGCGGCCTCAGAGGTGGATCGCATTGCCAAGGTGGCCTTTGAGATTGCTCTCGAGAGAGGGAATCGCCTCTGCTCCGTGGATAAAGCCAATGTTCTGGATGTGAGCCAGCTTTGGCGTGACCGCGTTGATGCAATGGCGCCCAATTATGGCGATGTGCAGGTGAGCCATATGTATGTCGACAACGCGGCGATGCAGTTGGTGCGTGACCCGCGCCAGTTCGATGTGCTGCTTACGGGCAACTTGTTTGGCGACATTCTCAGCGATGAGGCAGCGATGCTCACTGGGTCGATTGGAATGCTCCCCTCTGCCTCCCTCGGTAGTCATGGACCTGGGTTGTTCGAACCCGTTCATGGTTCTGCTCCCGATATCGCCGGTCAAGACAAGGCGAACCCCATGGCCATGGTGCTCTCCGCCGCAATGATGCTGCGCATTGGTTTGAAGCAGAGTTCTGCCGCAGACGACCTCGAACGGGCCGTGGATGCTGTTCTCGCTTCCGGATTCCGAACCGGCGATTTGATGTCAGAAGGCTGTACTCCTCTGGGATGTCAATCCATGGGTGCGCAATTGCTCAAGGAAATCTGGAGTGGTGATTTTGGCCTTAGTTCTGGCAAGATCGCCAGACCTTGAGTCCTTGCGTCGATGTCGAAGCGTCATCCGGTAGTTGCTGTCACCGGTTCCTCTGGAGCTGGAACCAGCACGGTCAAACGCGCCTTCGAGCACATCTTCGCGCGTGAAGGCATTACCCCTGCCGTGGTGGAAGGCGATAGCTACCACCGCTATGAGCGCATGCCGATGAAGCAGGCGATGGCCGATGCGCTTGCGGCAGGTCAGAACTTTTCACATTTCGGCCCTGAAGCCAATCTATTCGACAAGCTTGCGGAACTCTTCCGCACCTATGGCGAAACGGGTGCTGGTAAGAAGCGCTACTACCTGCACAGCCCAGAAGAGGCCACTGAACACAACGCCCGTTTGGGTGTGAATCTCGACCCAGGCCAGTTCACTCCTTGGGAAGACATCCCATCAGGCACAGACGTGCTCTTTTACGAAGGCCTGCACGGCGGTGTTCAGGGTGAGGGTTACGACGTGGCTGATCTCGCTGACCTACTAGTTGGTGTGGTGCCGATCACCAACCTCGAGTGGATTCAAAAAATTCATCGGGACAACGCAGAGCGTGGTTATTCCGCTGAAGCGATTGTAGATACGATTTTGCGCCGGATGCCGGATTACATCAATCACATCTGCCCGCAGTTCAGTCAGACCGATATCAACTTCCAGCGGGTTCCAACGATTGATACCTCGAACCCATTCATCTGCCGGAATATCCCGACACCCGATGAAAGCTTCGTGATCATTCACTTCCGCAAGGGAGCTCGCGAGAAGTGGGGCATTGATTTCGGCTACCTGCTGAGCATGATCCACGATTCCTTCATGTCCAGTCCTACCAGCATCGTTGTGAACGGCGGCAAGATGGGATTCGCCATGGAACTCATCCTCACTCCGATCATTCATCGCATGATCGAAGAGAAAAAAAACCTCTGCTGAACCTGGTAATCCAATCAAGATTGGATTGAACTTTTCTCTCTACAATGAGCCCATCTGATTGATCAGGTGGGCTTTTTTCTTTGTCATCGCCCTCCTTCGAAATTCGCGGTGCTGTTGGTACACCAAGCACACCACGCTGGGATCGTGTCGATAGCCGAGTCTTGATTGCTCTGGCACGAACCACTTACTTCAACTACCTCTCCACTACACCCTCTGGCTTAGATCCCGTTGGTGCCGTGATCCATTTGCACAATGGAAATGGTCGTGTGGCTTTTGAGGTGCCTGTGCTGTTGCCAGACGAAGAGTTTGTTGGCATCGATCTGATTCGTGGTCGTAGTACTCGAGGGAGAAACCGATGCAGGGGCTAGTTCTTGCCCTGTTTGGGGCTTGTGTGGGCAGTTTCACCAATGTGGTGGCGTGGCGTCTGCCCAGGCAAGAGTCGGTTGTTGTTCCAAGTAGCCATTGCCCACGTTGTGGTCATGCCGTGCGTTGGCACGACAACCTGCCGATCGTCGGATGGCTGTTGTTACTAGGTCGTTGTCGCGATTGTCGTTCTCCCATCAGTGTCCGCTACCCAGTTGTTGAGACCCTCAGCGCTGGCTTGTGGCTCAGTGCGGCCTATGTGCAGCACAGTGTGGGAGGTGGTGACTTGCCTATAGCGATGTTGCCCTGGGCCGGACTTCCCCTGATTGCCCTGCTACTTCTCCTCGTTGTGATCGATTTCGATCAGATGTGGTTGCCCGAACCCCTCTGTCGCTGGGGTGTGTTGGTGGGATTGGCGATGAGTACTACGGCTGGAGTTCCTGTATTCGTCCAGCATCTGATCGCCGCGGTGCTGGCGCTTTTGGCTTTGGAGGCACTGAGTGC
>QCVM01000083.1:0-3101 GCA_003210375.1 Synechococcus sp. AG-686-B21
AAATCAACAATCCGAACTCTTCGGAACGCAAGTACTCCAAACAACGATCCTCGTCAGTAACAGCACAGCCAATATGAGATTTTTCGCTGAAACTTTCGCAAAGGCATCGTAGAAAAAAACGGCCTTTCATCGCCAATGCAATTTTGCCGTTGACAGCTACAGACAGCAGCGCGACATCAAAACCTGATGACGATTGATCATGAATATATGGCGTGAGGTCCATTCGGTCTCAAAACGCCGGACATCCATCATTACAACAAGGAAGCCTGTACTGGAGATGACGTTGTCAGTTGTCATAGACAACACCGGCTGTGACATTAAGGACAAGCGACCGACAAGCATATGGATGCGGTGGGTATTTTTACTCTAAGGGAAGTTATTTAGGGGTACTTGTGACCCACTCAAGAAGCCGAAATGGAGGGCAATTAAAGTGCTGTCAGATCACAGAAGTGGTTCAAATACCTACCAGGGTCTTGGAAGAAAAGGATCGCTTATTTTGAACACCACCAATCAGAAACCCCAGGGTTTCACTGCAATGTAGGATGAACGGGTACTTCCCCAAGAGGGGACAACTCAACTGTCCCCTTTTGGGAGGAGAGACAATCCAGTTTTAGCGAGACAGTACACAAATGAAAGGGTTAAAGCATGCAATCCACAACACTGACAATCGGCGAACTCGAAGCGAAGTATCCGCTGTATTGCAAAGCGATGAAACTTCTTCTTCATGATGGTCAAACGCCAGAGCGGCTGAGAAGATCAGTGTGCTGGGAACGGCTGGAAAAATTACATCACTCACTGCCGAGACAATACAAATCGCCTGAACGTCTCATGCAGATCATGCAGAGCGAAATCACATCAAAAAACTAATTCCATAAAGACTTCGCAGACCAAAAGATGAGAACAACTTCGATTAATTCAAAACCAAATCATTTATCCAGGGAAAAATTCATTGCAAAATACTAAAAGAACATCTTCGCAAATAGCGCTTAGACAATTACTCACGCAAAATATTTGGAAACAGATTCATAAACTTGACAATCTTGAGTTGTTCGAAGACAGCTATGCATTGACGCAGGAATGGCGAGAATGGATTCTCGATCCACAAATCAACAACAATTTCTAACGAAAGCGCACAACGGCAAATCTATTATTCATTTACAACAGAATTCCTTCGTGCATAAGCATCTACTGCCAGGCAAAGACTGGTAGTAATTTCAGTCTCTTTATTGCAAATAAAGAGTCGCGAATACAAAAGATAAACCTTCTAAATTTGCCGAGGCGTAGCTTGACAATGGCCGCCCATTCTCTATTTAACGTCCGATATATACTATGACATGCACAAGATCAACAGCAAGATATCGTCAAAGCACTTTTCATACAACAAGACCCAATGGACTTTGTTCCATGCTCCTATTGGAAAATCCTCATTGAATGCAATGCATGAATCAACTGGACAAAGATATTGGTACACCGACCTCAATGACTCAACTTAATGGTCCTCACTCTCCTCAATCTCTGAAAAATCCATGGAAGCCGCAAAGTCCAATAGTTCGGCAGCTAAGACGGCGTCACCTTCAAGCATCAATGTCCTGTGAAGGCTGATCACCATCTCGTAGCTGGAAGATACCGAACCATTCATCAAGCTGCGCGCCGTGCCGCGAGCGACAACTAATTCAAGACTCATGCTCATGACTCAACCATGGCTTTCTTCACACGCGCCTGGCACTCAACTTCGTATTTACAGCTGATTTTGATCACAAAACAACATCAAAGCCAACGATACAAATATGCGTTGCGACTACTGACTTTTAGTCGAATTTTTAAGCATCTGGCAGCGCCCGCCGAACAAAACAGCCATAATGAAAATGAACTATGGCTCCGAGGGCCAAGCGCGTAGTCTCAAAAACCACATTGCAGAGCTCGAATCGCGGTTAGCTCATCCGCAACACTGGACAGAGGGTGAAAACAATCAAAATGCTGAGAAATTACGACAACTTGTTTTTGAACATCAGAGATTAATTTCCATTCAAGATATTGACCTCATTGACTTAAGCTAACAACGATACGTAATTTTTTTAATTTTAAAAGTGTTAGGATAACTAGCCTATACTCTCGTATCATGACTGATTACTCAACGGCTATCATCGCTCTAGTTGTCGTCGGAATTATTTTCACTGTCGCTGTCGTTTATGTTTTGGCCCAACCATCTGACCTACCAGCTGACAACAAGGACAAATAATAGTTCAAGTTTCAATAATAAACGAAACCACACATCAACATGTCCGAAATACAATTATAAACGGATCCTTTGACTAATATAGCCTTTCATCAAGGTCGATATTATTTATTTCGCATCATTCCCATGAAATTGTTTGACTATTATTAATACATAGGTGTTTTTGCAGTTTCTAAAGCAACAATAACTGATAAGCCTCATTGATCCGGCAAAAAGCGTCGGCAGAGCCACCTAAGTCGGGATGATATTGTTTGGCGAGTCGACGATGAGCTTGCTTAATTGCAAGCTGAGAGGCCCCATACTCAAGCCCCAAAATCTTAAAAGCAATCGTGCGAGCATCCGAGGATTCATCTCGCTTTCGATCGGTTGAGCGTTGATCACTTCTCGTTCTGCGACCAGATCGAACGGGCTCTTGGCGATTGAGAAGCTCATGAACGACTCTCTGGGGCTCTTCATTGAGCCATTCACTAGCTCGGACACCATAAAACGCAAAAGCAGCCAAAACAGCGCAGCGCTTTTTGGTCATGGAACCGCTCATGGCGGCGCATAGCTCACGACCAAAACCTGGCAAAAAACGATCTAATCGTTGATAAAGGTTCAGCTGTGGGTGAAAGCTGCTGAGATTCAATCGCTCAATCAAGTCACTAAGACTGCGAAGCCGAAGGTCACCCCATCCGACTTGTTGTGACAGGTTTTGCCCCCACGCGTCGATTTGGGAAGCCGTAATTCGTGAATCATCAGTCTTGTCAGCTGTCGTGTCATCAACCGATTGGCCTGACGGGTGCCGCTTCTCTCGAAATTGGTGCGTACGGAATCGTTGTATCTGTTCACGCAACCGACGCACTTCATGGCGGAGAGCATCATT
>QCVM01000084.1:0-2958 GCA_003210375.1 Synechococcus sp. AG-686-B21
TGATGTGGGCGTCCGGGTTGTCGGGATTGAGCTCTATGGATTTGAGTGTTGCGGCAAGAGCTTGATCGAGCTGCCCGATATCTTTGTAGATCCCGCCCAGGTTCATGTGGGCGGTGGGGTTATCAGGCTTGAGCTCTAGGGACTTGAGTGTTGCGGCAAGAGCTTGATCAAGCAGCCCTTCTTCCTTGAGAAGGTTTCCTAAATTTGCATGGGCATCAGCAAATAGAGGATTCGACAAAATTGCGCGTTTATAAATCTCTGCAGCCTCCTTAAGCCTATTTGTATTTTTATAAATAACTCCAAGATTTGAAAAGGCTATTTCGTGATGAAAGCCTACCTCAATTGCCTGTAGATAAAATATTTCTGCTTCAGTAATCTGCCCACCTTGGTGCAATTTGACAGCTTTCTTTAGAAGCCGAGACCCAATTATTCTTGTTGATTGAATATTCGGAGTGTTTCCCTTTTGTTCTCCAAAGCCCGCCATCTTCTATCTGGACTGGTTTTGGTCAGGTTAAGCCACCATTCAAGGCCATCCCGACAGGCCAGCACGGCTTCCACCACAGGACGCTTGCCCTGCTTCAGGAGATGCTCTCTATGGCCCTATCAACGGGTGGGGATTAAGCTTGGCCTATATAGCAACATCGCGAGGCAAGATAGTGCTAAAGCACAAAATCATATCAAACAGCTTGGTCTTCAAAGTACATCAGACGGTATTAGAAAGTTTCGACAACAAGCCTTAAGAGGAGATTTCAAGGGGCTTGCAAATCTAGTTATCTTTCGATGAAGCTTTTATTCACTCTCAGAATGCCGAGACCTTTGCTTCCATGTCCAAGAGCATCGATTCACAGCAGAGCTGCTAAAAGAGTTTCTTGCTGCTGAAGGATTAATATTTTGTGGATTCATACTTCCAAAGGCAGTCAGAGAAAATTATCAGCAACAGGACCCCTATGATACTGACATGACCCATCTAGAAAAATGGGGTGATTTTGAGAAGCAACACCCATCAACTTTTAGAGGGATGTACCAGTTCTGGGCATACAAGCCTTCCTGAATTGAATTGCTACTTTGGGTTATTCCCTAATTGGTTAGCGAGGTTCTTCATTAATCTCTCTATCTACAAAGTCTCGCAGAAACCAAACCTATCAGATAAGGAAATTATTTAATGGTAGCCTGGTGAATCAAATGAGTTGCAATTACTTGTTCCTTATTGTGTGCAAGACGCCCGAGCTTATAGGGGTTAAGGAGGACCCAAAAGCGCCCACACCTTAATGATTTATAGTGAGACAATCAATAAGAATTAGTTGAGTATTTAAGTCAGAGTTTTTTAAGCAGGAGCCGCGGTTATGAAAAGTTTGGGCTGGAAGTTATGGAGAAGGTAAAGTCGGAGATAATCCATTCGCTTTCGGCTTAAGCAGGGAAGGAGATGTTTATGTCTTAGTTATTATGAGTGAGCCTCTATTAATACTAGGGATAAGGAAGCTGAATTATCGAATTTAAGTGGGACGTCGGATCAGAAGAAGCTTAACAATTTTGAGCAAATCAGATCCAGAAAATTTTTTATTTTTTTGTGTACCTTGCCTTTCCTCAGGTCTGCAGGAATCCTTGCGTTTACGGCCCCAAATGCTGCATCCAGACCTACTTCGTCAGTCCATTGTCCGTAGTGCTTCATATGGGTGCGAACGACGTGGCCCATCAGCTCGCTTGTGCAAGGCACTTCTAACGAGCTTCCATTTAGAGGTTCGGTAAGAGCGATGATGGACCTCAACCGTGTTATCCAACGCTTGAGAGATGTTTGTGTCGGAGATATTGGAGCTGTGCGCTCGGACGCTGAAAGTGTCTCGGAATGAGTAAGGGCGCAACAACTAGCCATTACGTCGCTAGTAACCCTCGGGACAGCAGTTCACTTTGGCTTGGTTGATCAATGCCCGCCGTGTACATCCGATTTAGAGAAAATTCTGTGGAAGTAGTGGATTGGCACTACTTCCACAGAATTAGATAAAAGATTTATTCTGGAACAGAAGACGGCTGACATTCAATCCAAAGAAGCCAAAAGGCCCCAATAATTGGAACAAATCCTATAAAAATCCATTGCCATTGACGACCAGTATCACGAATCCGGCGAACATTCATTGCTATCCCTGGGCAGATTGAAGCAATCGCAAATAAATAATAGAGAGGTTCAACGAATTTCGCTGCAGCAAACCCAATCACTATATTTACAAGCAGTATCTTCCAAAAATCAATTCGCTTTGTACGTCCTTCGAAATCAAAGGCTTTCGTCCAGAACTGAGGATAAAAATCAAGCATTACAAGTTTGTTGAAGACATCTTATTCTGTATCCATTTTTACGATTTGCAAGCTTTGTGATAACTGCTTTACTGCTCACCCTGACCACTCGAATTAGAGAAAGTTCTATTGAAGTAGTGGACCGGCACTACCCCAGATAATTCGAACTAGTCTTTCGGTTGGGCAGGCTGGGCAGAAGTCCACTATCAATTGGGCTTGCGCTGCTGATCTGCCCCCAAGTGGTCCGGAGGAATAGCTCAGCTGGTCATGCTTGCTTCCAGCTCGACATATTCCTCATCGCTAAGTCCGGGCATGATCGACGCCGTTACACCGAGCCCCTTGGTCCAGGGATAGGTGTGCTTCTGCACTGCTGCCAGGTTGTCGGCTTCCACCATTAGCGCTCCTCCACCGGTGTGAGGGTGGATTTGACGCGCCAGCACCTTGAAGCCGGGATATTCATCCATGGGCTTACCGCCTTTGATGTAATCCACGATGGCCTTGGTGTACTCCTCATTAGTTGCATCAGGAGCGCACCACTGGATCAAGAAACGTGCCACTTAAAAGCCTTCAGAGATGGCTAAATCCTCGCCTTAACAGCCGAATGTCAGTGGTATCAATCCGAACATCGAGCTTGCCGTGTTGATCTGCCCGCCCTCCTCGATTTAGGTGGGA
>QCVM01000085.1:0-2926 GCA_003210375.1 Synechococcus sp. AG-686-B21
GCTTTCTGTTTTTGCATCGAAGCGGCGGTCATAGCAGATTCGGTGGTGACGAGTATTCGCCAGCTATCATCCACTACGAACCAATGAGCTACTCACAAGAAGTTACACTGAAACTGACCATCAAAGGTACGCTTAACGGGCTGAAGACAATCATCAACGCGAGAGACTTGAACAAGTTGCTCGATACGGCAGAGGGAAGAACGACTCTTTTGGACAAATGATGATTTGAAATGAGAGAAGTCAGCCATGCGAGAACGATGGATGCCTCGCCTGACGCCACTTTCATCGACTGATCGCAAAGTAATGGCTGGCTGCAAAGACCGGTTCGCCAATGATCAACTGACCGCTCACTCAATTCGGTAGTTGCTAAAGGGGCATCCCTCCATCACGCATTAAGGCCTGGAGCCAACATTGCTCACACAGCAATTCATCGATCACAGGTCGATTTCTGAAACCGTGAATAACGCATCGCTTGAACCCACCGATCATTCGAACCAATATTTCCTATAATGGAGTGAATTGATGATTTAGACAATGGATTTTACTGTGGTGATTCTCAGTGAATATGTTTCTACTTACCAGGACATTGTTTGGACTGACTGGAAAGATCGCAATAGAAAGCAAATGAAAAGTGAAGGAGATAATTGGTCTCAATCAATATTAAGTGGTAAGGATATATGGGACTGTCTCGACACCAACAATATCGATCGCCGTCATCTTGTGCAATGGAAGCCGATCGGTGATGCACTTCACCGAGTCAGTCTGCCCGATCAACGTCATCCAATTGATAAGACCAATTAGTGCTGATATGGTCAAAGATTGCAACAGAGATACAACATTAAACTGTCATCAGCCATTGTGTTCTTCAAAACTAATCGATTGTGGATTGATTCGCTACGCCTAGATCGCTCTAAGAAATCAATTTTCAATGAATCTGGATAGTTCATTGTTGATGCAATTTCATGATTACCCATTGCTTATGGGCTAAATCTAATCATTTTATTTGCTGCTTAGTTGTTTTATTGTTCAGAAAACTTAGAGGCGGCAAGAGCGGCCATTTCATGGGCGGTACGTCCGGGTTCAATGGCGTCCGGCTCACTCTCGAAGTGGCTGAGCCAGCTCCGATACAACTCTTCCTGGGTTTGAGACGCGGAATGGTCTGCGTCTGTAAAAAACATCTCAATGTCCTCACGGACACCTGGGTTTGCTTCTAGGGCTCGCTCCACCTTGCTTAAGCGCTGTTCAATCGTTGAAAGGCGCTGGAGCAGATCTCCTTCAGGTTTCTCGCTTTTCAGGGCTAATTGAAGCGACTTTGACAACTTGAGTTTGATGTGGCGTTTTTTGCCCATGTTGGATTGTGCTTTCTGCCATGGTGGGATGGCGTTGAGGTGGTGTGCCATGGATGGACTCCCCCCAGTTACACCCATGACCGCTTTGATCGTCGACGCAAACGGTCGTCTGACGTACGTCGGCTCGGACGGTTGTCGTCGCATCATTGTTGGTGATGCGGATCTACTTGATCGCCTGCAACAGCTGCGTAACTTGCCAAGCGATGAGATGGAGGGCGGTTGCGGCATTTGAGCCTTGACGTACTAGTACACATGCACTAGAACGTATGTATTAGTCGTCAGGCTTCATGTCGCCGAGCTCTCCCTACGCAACGTTTCAGGCCGATGCCTGGATGCGTCAGTCCTTGATTCGTCCTCGAAAGTTGTTTGCCGCTTCGGTTGTTCCGCAGAGCAAGCGCTCGAGAGGATTGCCTCGTCACCGTCCTTCGCAAGCCGTCCAAGGAGAACTTTTCCTGTTTCCTGTGGTTCTCCCCTTTTGACCAGTCTGCGAAGAACGTTTGCAGATTCGTGCGATTGTCCTCAAATCTGCCAATCTTACTGCTTGTCTTTCTCTGTCCTTTCATGTTGCTTTTCGCATCCCAGACGGCTCAGGGTGGTCCTTCAGTAATCCTTCCAGCTCTGTTAATCACAGGGTTGTTGATTGGAGCCTCTCAACTTTTTGTCCCCAAGGGTGGTGATCAGGATTGATCTCCAGCGAGTCTTGTTTTTGACGTGCTCATGCCTGAGCGTTAAGAGCCGACAAAATCAAGGCTCCAAAATTGTTTGGATTGAAGCTGCTACGTTTTGGTGTTTGTCCTAGCCGGACAATTACCGTTTTTGAGCTTGGTACGACAAGAATGAGTTGTCCTTCATATCCTTCTGCTGAATAACTGTCTCGTGGCAAGTCTGGTCGGCGTTGTTTCGAGCTCAGCCACCAGTGCGCACCATATCCCTTCTTTGAGCCTTTGGATGGTGTAGTGGCGTGTTGAATCCAACCTTTTTGCAAAATTTGTTTGCCATTCCATGAACCTTTATTGAGATATAGCAAGCCAAAACGAGCCCAGTCTCTTGCGCTAGCCCATCCCAATGATGATGCTACAAAGTTTCCTGACGAGTCGGTTTCTAAATAAGCCGATGCCATTCCTAGTGGCTTGAAGAGTGCTTCATAGGGATAACTCCAGTAGTCGCGATCATTGTTGATCGCTAAACGTAATCCACGGCTCAGGATGTTTGTTGTTCCTGATGAATACGACCAATCGCGACCTATCCTTCCAGTCAGTGGTTTGTTCGAGGCGAATCGTCCCGTGTTGGCCTCTTGGGTGAGCATTTTCACCAAATCTGAATCCAGGCTGCGTGTCTGTTCATCAAAGGCCAGCCCACTGTTCATTCTTAAAAGATGATCCAGAGTGATCATTTGTCGGGCGTCGTTGTCTGTACGCCATTCCGGTAACAACAGCGATTCGTTGAGCCGCAATTCACCTTTTTGCACGCCAATTCCAATCAGCGCATTGGTCAAGCTTTTGGTCATCGACCAACCGATTAATGGCGTCTTCGGTGTTATGCCAACCGCATAGCGTTCAGCAACGACCCAGCCGTCT
>QCVM01000086.1:0-2696 GCA_003210375.1 Synechococcus sp. AG-686-B21
GCTTGGAGGTTGAGGCCCCTGGCATTGAGTCTTTCTTTGGCCCGGGTGTCTTGCAGTCCGCCATGGTCCAGAAAAACCACGACATCGTTCACTTTGAGACCAGATGATTCGAGCTTTGCGATGCCGTCCAGCACACTTCCGCCTGTGATCAAGATGTCATCAACCACCGCAACTGTTTCGCCATCATTGAATTCGCCTTCCACTAGTCGTCGCGTGCCATGGGCCTTAACTTCTTTGCGTGGATAGATCAGCGGCTTGTGTAGTTGCAGAGATAAACCAGTGGCGGTTGGCAATGAGCCATAGGGAATCCCAGCAATACGATCAAAGTCGAGAGTTCGCAGCACTTGGGCATAACAATCGAGAACGCGATGGAATAGAGCCGGGTCTGAAATGATCTGGCGTAAATCAACATAATAATTAAAAACTGCACCACTGGCCTGCTGGAATTCACCAAATAAGAGGCATTTGATATCGAATAAATCGATGACTAGCTCTTTTAGGTCTTGCTCTTTTAGGTCTTGCTCTTTTAGGTCTTGCTCTTTTAGGTCTTGCTCCTTTGCTGTTCCTTCGACATTGGTTTGCTCAGCTGTGCTGGATTGATTGGCGTGGGGCCAGATTCGACATTCTTCCTTCGGATGTTGGCTGAGAAATTCGCGCTGTGTATTGAGATGCTCCTCTCTAATTTTGTTAATTCGTTTCTTCAGGTCAGCGGTCTGTCTATTGATGTCACTTTCATTGAGAAGACTTTGGGGCAGTGGGAGGAGGAGCCCATCCCCAGCTTGGTTGAGGCCACTTTCGAGAAGCTGTTGCAGATTGCCCTCTTCTCCCCAAAGGGAGCGCAGCATCACAAATCGTTCTGGTGCGGCTTGACGGACTCGCTTCAGAATTTCTGGATCCCTGGTGCCAACTTCCAAAAAGATCTGATCTACTGTTCCCCAACGCTGGCTTTCGCGAACCACTTGTAAGTAGAACGGCATGTCTTCATTGGGGTAGTGCTGAAGAACTTTCGCTGCGGGATTGGAGCTATGGCAATTGATCACGACTCCTTTGCCTGGATACAGCAAAAAAGGCGCAGCGATGTCTTGTCCTGCAATCGGATTGAGAGTGACTGCGTCAGCGTGCAACGTTTGGAAGAGGTAAGAGGCGATGGCGCTTGAACTATTCAGGTCACCATGTTTGATATCGATAATCAGAGGAAGATCATGTGGAAGCAGTTCGCGAACTTCCACCATCAGCTCCACCCCTGCTGACCCCATAGCTTGATAAAAACCAAGACTTGGTTTGTACGCGCAGACGTGATCTGAGGTGGATTCGATCACTGATTTGCACCAAGACCGAGCCTGACTCAAGAGTGAGCTCCCTCCTAAGCCTCGAGAAGTGGCCCAGCTGCGCAGCATTTCAGGGTTGGGGTCAAGACCGGTCACAAGCAGAGACGATCTGCTGTTAATGGCCTCGGTGAGTGCCGTGAAAAAAACCATGGCTCTCATTGATGATTGAGACCAGATTGCGCTGTTCTTTGGCGGTATCTCTCTCTAAATCAATCAATTGAATCAATTGCAATCGATGCCGTGGTCGTTCGACAGGAGAGTTGCTGTTCTTTCAGTTGAGGTTTTTGGTCAAGCAGTCGCCAAGAAAAGGCGTCTATAGACCCAGTCATTGCAACGGTTGTCTTGTTGTAACCATATTTTTGCTCTCACTGGATTGCGACAGGTCTTCAGGATTCTGCAGTGCCTTGCAATCCCTGATGACCGACTGCTTAGAGGACAGTGGCTCGTTTCCAAAAAGCGTTGCAATAGCGAGGGTCCGTTAGTCGCTGCAGGGGCTTTTAGCGCTTGATCTAGCGCTGATTTACACAGCTATGAACATTCAGCGCTAGGTACCAGGAGAGCAGCCGCCTCGAGTTCGGCTGATTTTTAGTTTTGTCAGTCAATTTGCTGGCTTTGCCTGTTGCTTAAAGGGCTGTTGTTGTAGGAACTGATGATCGATGCCTCCGATAGATGCCGACAACCTCCGAGTTGACTTTCGCGATGGATGCTGTACTGGCTGAACTGGATACCCATTGCAAATATCTCCGCATTCCCGATCTCGAATTGGATAAGTTTTTGGCCATTCTCAACAACTTGGCTGGTGGTTGCCTACGCGGTCTGATTGTTATTTATATCCACCAAAAGATCCTCGAGCTGCAACTGGATGAAATTGTCGCCAAACACAGCTTAGAGGAGCTGGGTGAGGCTTAGTGATTGAGGCTCTGGTCTCAATTCTTGCGGCTTTGCTGTGGACTCCGCTCTTGATTTAGGCGCGACTGCTCGGCGACATAATAAATCTCCTGGGCAGTCATGGGCCTCACTGAAGACATCAGAACTGGATCAGTCCAGTAATCAAGGCTGTCGAGGGTTCCTAGTCGTAATGGGCAAATCGGGCCAGCCTTCATGGTTCCCTCCCTTTATTAACAAAATCCTAGACCGCCTTGTGCCAATCAACACTTCGTCTCCTGCAAATCGTCACTGGTGAGTGCTGATCGCTGCTTGAATGAACCAGAAGATTCATGTGCTTCAAATCGATGAGTTGGCTCTTGAAGCCTTCGACCAGTTGGTTGATGCTGAGTGATTGAGGCCCTGGTCGCATCCGATGCGTCGGCCTGTTGGCTGTGATGCGAAGCGGCTCAGAAGCCTGATCAGAGTTAATTCAGTTCATCG
>QCVM01000087.1:0-2676 GCA_003210375.1 Synechococcus sp. AG-686-B21
CAAAGCCTTAGGGTTAGAGGCTCTAATCAGTGACGACTACCTGGCAGTGGAAGCCGCCATGGCAGAAGCCGTACCGGAGCTGGTGCTCGGCACACAGATGGAACGCCACAGCGCCAAACGGCTAGGCATCCCTTGCGCTGTGATCAGTACGCCAATGCATGTTCAGGATGTGCCTGCGCGATTCAGCCCTCAAATGGGCTGGGAAGGCGCCAATGTGATTTTCGACAGCTGGGTTCACCCCTTGATGATGGGGCTTGAAGAGCATCTGATTGGCATGTTCCGCCACGACTTTGAGTTCGTCGACGGGCATCAAAGTCATCTTGGGCACTTAGGCGGACTCCAAAGCGCCCAAGTTGAAGAGGCCCCCGCAGCCATCGCGGACAGTGCCACTGAGACAGAGGGATCGGCAGTTGCTGTCGCGACAGCCACCTTGGAGTGGACGGTTGACGGAGAAGCGGAATTGAAAAAGATCCCCTTCTTTGTGCGGGGCAAAGTGCGCCGAAACACAGAAGCCTTTGCCAAAGAGAAAGGCCTGATTCGGATCGATAGCGAAACGCTCTACGACGCCAAAGCGCATTACAGCGCTTGACTATCAAAACTTCCTTTATCTCGCATCAGTATTTACTACCAAGAACACCCAAAAAGTTATGGGGGAATGAACACTGTTCAACCACTTATGTCAAATCAACTCCGATCAATGCACACAGGTCATCGCTGACCTTGAATACATCTAAATAGATGACCTCCATGACAACCACACTGTCGCGTCCGACGGACGGAGAGGGAAGTGTTCAGGTCCAGCAGGACCCGTCAATGAAGATTGAAGAGGGAGCACTTGTAATTGCCGTTTATGGCAAAGGTGGAATTGGCAAATCCACGACTTCATCGAACCTCTCAGCAGCCTTTTCAAAGCTCGGCAAACGCGTTTTGCAAATCGGCTGCGATCCAAAACACGACAGCACCTTCACCCTCACCCACTCGATGGTGCCAACGGTTATCGACATCCTCGAAGAAGTCGATTTCCACAGCGAAGAGCTCCGTCCGGAAGACTTCGTCTTCACTGGCTACAACGGAGTGAAGTGTGTTGAAAGTGGAGGACCACCAGCCGGCACTGGCTGCGGTGGTTATGTAACCGGCCAAACAGTGAAGCTCTTAAAAGAGCACCACCTGCTGGAAGACACCGATGTGGTGATTTTCGACGTGCTTGGCGATGTGGTGTGCGGAGGGTTCGCAGCCCCGCTGCAGCATGCCAACTACTGCCTCATCGTGACTGCCAATGATTTCGACTCCATCTTCGCGATGAATCGGATCGTCCAAGCGATCCAGGCCAAAGCCAAGAACTACAAGGTGCGTCTCGGTGGGGTCATCGCCAACCGATCTGCAGATACGGATCAGATCGACAAGTTCAACGCGCGCACCGGCCTTCGCACCATGGCCCACTTCAAAGATGTGGACGCCATCCGTCGCTCACGCCTGAAGAAGTGCACAATCTTCGAGATGGACGACGAAGATGATGCCGTGAAGGCTGTCAAAAACGAATATCTTCGTCTGGCACAAAATATGCTCGACAACGTTGAACCTCTTGAGGCAGTTTCGCTCAAAGATCGCGAAATCTTCGATCTGCTTGGCTTCGACTGAGTTCAATACCGGCAAAATAGCAATTCAAAGCCCCCGCTCCAATGCAAAGACTTTTTCTAAGCATTGGGGCGATGAAGGCTGGGACAACATGGGTTTATTCCTTTTTATCAAGACATCCCAAGATCAACTTTACTCCCGAAAAAGAAATACATTTTCTGGCTGATTACTATACAGACCACAATCCTTTAACCAAGCAACACTTAAGTCGACGACTTAGCGCTAGACTTAAAGGGATACAGCATCTACGAGCCGAACGGCAGAACAGCATCCAAGAATGGTATGAACATGCATACATCCCTGGAGAGAAGACGATAGAATGGTACAAAAGCCTATTCAATGAGACAATTGCTGACCAGCATTGGAATGCAGATTTTAGCAACCTCTCTGCATTAATTAACAAACAAGGCTGGCAGAAAATTAAACATGATGTTAGCAATCAAATTAAGGCAATTTATATCCTTAGAGAACCCTGCGAACGCCTATGGAGTCAATTCAAGTTCAGCCAGAAACCCAATAACCAGGCTACTGAAGCACAACTTATACAGCAGGCATCAACTTTTCTAGCCACACGTTCAGCTAAAATTCACAGCCAATACTGCTTTAATCTCGACAATGCTCGAGCAGGACTTGGTATCGAAAACGTCAAGGCACTCATCTTTGATGACATCCAAGACAAGCCGTTAGAATTCCTCAAATCGATTGAACAGTTCCTCAAAATTTCCGATTACAACTACACAAACACTGGAAATCTGGGACGAAAAATTAATACTACATCCAATAATATACCGCCCTTACAATTCCGCCTGCTTTGCGAATCTATTACACGCAGAGAGGTCGAAGGACTTAATCATAGAGGGATTAAAGTCCCACAACGTTGGCTTCCCCAATAAGAGATCTTTAAGCACTTCATCCAAGGCCAACAAGCTGTTTGGACAATGACCAAATTCTTGATGAAGTTTCAGGATCCGTCGCCTTTTCTGACAACTCCTGACTAAATTGTTGACCATCTTTTTTCTGCCGATTTCCCCAACTCCAATG
>QCVM01000088.1:0-2644 GCA_003210375.1 Synechococcus sp. AG-686-B21
GTTGCCGTTCTGCCATTGATTCTTGTCCTGGGCTACGTATTACTTAAGGGTGCTTCAAAGATCAGCATCAGTCTTTTTGCAGAACTACCACCACCCCCTGGACTAGATGGAGGGGGGATCGGGAATGCAATCGTTGGAACATTAGTCGTTACATTAATTGCAGCTTTATTTGCAATTCCGGTAGGCGTTGGTGGAGGGATTTATTTAGCGGAGTATTCAAGGTCAGACTGGTTTGCACGATTTGTGCGTTTTGGGACCAATGTTCTTTCAGGAGTTCCTTCGATCATTGCTGGTGTATTCATTTATGGAACATTAGTTACATCCAGAATTTTATTTGGAAACTCCTACAGCGCTGTTGCTGGAGGCTTAGCACTTTCGATTTTAATGATTCCAACAGTCATTAAAACGACAGATGAAGGATTAAAGCTTGTACCCGATGATCTTCGTCGTGGGGCATTGGGTGTTGGGGCATCTCGTTTCAGCACGATCACACAAATCACACTACCCGCAGCATTTACACCAATCGCCACAGGTGTAGTGCTTGCCATTGCAAGGGCTGCAGGAGAAACAGCACCTCTAATCTTTACAGCATTGTTTTCTTCATACTGGGCAAACCTTTTTTCAGTCGACGGATTATTTTCATCGATTGCCACTTTATCAGTCTTAATTTATAATTTCTCTATCATGCCTCTTGAGGTTCAAAATGAATTAGCTTGGGCGGCATCTTTTATCCTTGTAGCATTGATTTTGTCCCTCAACTTATTTGCACGCTGGTTGGGACGATTCGCCTCCAGGTGATTCCATCGTCAGCAGTCATCTAAGGATCTCGCCAACTCCTTCCACTTCTTCTTCAGCACAACAGGGCGCCATGACCAGCGAATCCACAGAAAATCAGCCGAATATCTCCCAAGAGACTGCTATTTCCATGCAGAATATAACTATAAGTTATGGTAATTCTGCTGCCGTTAGAAATGTATACTGTGAGATACCAAGAGGAAAAGTAACAGCTTTTATTGGGCCTTCTGGATGCGGTAAATCGACACTTTTGAGATCCATTAATCGTATGAACGATTTGATCGAAGGCTGCACATTGAAAGGTCGCATCCTGTTTGACGGAGTTGATTTATATGCAGCGACTGTCGACCCTGTTGAAGTAAGACGACGGATTGGAATGGTGTTTCAACAGCCCAATCCATTCCCAAAAAGTATTTATGAAAATATTGCTTTCGGAGCCCGGATCAATGGTTATACAGGAAACATGGATGAATTAGTGGAGCGCTCCCTCCGACAGGCAGCCGTGTGGGATGAATGCAAAGACAAATTAAAAGACAGTGGTTATTCCCTTTCCGGTGGTCAACAACAACGCCTCTGCATTGCCCGCACGATTGCCATTCAACCGGAAGTCATTTTGATGGATGAACCATGTTCTGCCCTCGACCCGATTTCGACATTAAAAATCGAAGAGACAATGCATGAACTCAAAAAGAGTTTTACAATCGTAATTGTGACCCACAACATGCAACAAGCTGTACGGGTAAGCGATGAAACTGCCTTTTTCAACGCAGAGACGGTGGAGAACCGATCCGGAAAAGTTGGTTATCTCGTTGAATTTAGCGATACTCAATCTATTTTCAACTCTCCTCAACAGCAAGCCACTCAAGACTATGTATCTGGGCGATTCGGCTAGACAATCGCATCACCAAAAAATCAAAATTTTTAGTTAAAGATCAGACAAGTAAGGAATTTCTGTCCATATTTTTACCCATCATCCCAAACGAATTGGCAAAAAAAATCCGGTCCGTGAGGACCGGGATAGCGGAGAGCGAGGGATTCGAACCCTCGATAGAGTTGCCCCTATACAGCATTTCCAGTGCTGCGCCTTCGACCACTCGGCCAGCTCTCCACCGGCTTTTATGGGGCAGATGCCAATGTAGCAGGGCGTTTCCAGATGGATGGCATGAGCCCCAGCCACCGCATCACCATTCACTGGCGGCAGCAGAACCGCACCATCACCCACGAGGTCCCTGAAGGCGACTACATCCTTCAAAGCTTTGAGCAGCAAGGGGATCCGCTTCCATTCTCCTGTCGAAATGGATGCTGCACGAGCTGTGCCGTGCGTGTTCAAAGCGGCCAACTTGATCAAAAGGAGGCCATGGGCTTGTCCCAAGAGCTTCGCCGGCAGGGCTACGGACTGCTTTGCGTCGCTAGAGCCATTGGACCTCTCGAAGCAGAGACCCAAGACGAAGACGAGGTCTACGAACTGCAATTTGGTCAGCACTTCGGCCGCGGCAAAGTCAGCCCTGGCCTTCCCATTGAAGAAGAGTGAATCCATGGCCCAACAACTCACGGCGACGGCCGCAGCAGAAGCCGGATTGGCCACGACCGAACTCAACCGGCTCGTCGGCATCGCGCGAGCTGCCGCTGAGCAAGGCGGAGCAGAGCTGATGCGTCACTACGGTCGTTTGGCATCCATTGAAAGCAAAGGTCGTGTTGGTGATCTAGTGACCAACGCCGATCTCGCAGCTGAAAAAGTTGTTTTGGATGTGCTGGCAGCGTCCACCCCAGACATCGCGGTATTGGCAGAAGAGAGCGGCGCTGCAGGGGAACAGGACGGTCTGCGTTGGTGCGTCGATCCCCTTGATGG
>QCVM01000089.1:0-2350 GCA_003210375.1 Synechococcus sp. AG-686-B21
GGAATGCGAAAGATCGTCATCCCCAAGAACACCAGGATCGCGATAACGAGAACTGCGACTTGATATCGCAACGCCCCTTTGATTTGGTTTTGAAGTTTCGCCGTGTCTTCCAGGAGTTTGGCCAAGCGTTTCAGTGCCTCATCAAGAACCCCTCCGGCTTCACCAGCTTCCACCATGGCGACACTCAGCTGATCGAATACTTTCGGCCATTGCCGAATCGCAGTGGCGAGTGCGATTCCCTCATTCACATCCAAACTCACCTTGATTAGCGCCCGCTTGAACATCGGTAGTTTTTGCTGGGTGGCCATTAAATCGAGACTGCGCACGATGGGAACCCCGGCATCGACAAGGGCCGCCAACTTGCTTGCAAAGATCGCTTTTTCTTTCACGCCTGGTGCTTTTTCAAAGGCTCGACTTAGATCGAACGAGAGAACTCCAGATGAAACATGGTCTGCAGGGGAGCCCTTTGAGTCGCCTGATTTTGTGGCAGGCCGAAGCTCTGTTGCGCGGATGCCGCGGCGACGCAGTTGCTTTTTGGCTTCAGTGACTCCCGCTGCTTTGACTGACACCGTTCGTTGTTGACCGGTGGACCCCAAATAAGTGGCGATGAAAGTGGCCATGGTTTGGGGGCTCCTCGTTTAAGAGTTTTCGATAAGGCGTTCAAGTTCTCCAGGCTTGCTTGCCTTAGCCATTCCTTCATTGCGCCAGTGACTGGGGATCGCAATGTCTAGATGGTCTGAATCGCTGTTGATCGGCACCGATTGCAGGTGTTTCCATCCATCAGGACTGATCCCATCGACAGCATCCTTGAGGAGATCTTTGCTGTGATTCAGTTGATCGGGATTTGGGACTGCCCGTTGCACGAGCAATTCCAGCTCAAACCGCTGTCTGGATCCGTTGTTGGCATCAGAACTCGACTGAGTCAGGGTCATTGATCAGAACGAGGTGCGGGCTTCCGCAGCTTGTGGGAGGAGAGCTGTTTCCTACAACATGACTAAACAGCATTCCCTGAGCGGTCAGCATGAGCGGCGACGCCTCCACCCCAGCGCAGGATCAAAACGTCGAATCCAACGACGTTTCCGCGACTCCGGACGTCGATGCCGGCACCCCGATCGATCCTGTCGTGGAGGAAGCTCCCGCGATGGATACCGAGATCGATCCAGCCAATCGCCTGCAGCAGCTTGAGCAGGAACTGAATTCTCTCAAGCAGGAACACGAAACGGTTCAAGCGCAGTACGTGCGCATCGCAGCGGACTTCGACAATTTTCGAAAGCGTCAGGTGCGTGACCAAGACGATCTGCGACAACAACTCGTCTGTTCAACGCTTACTGAAATCCTTCCAGTGGTGGACAACTTTGAGCGTGCCCGTCAGCAGCTCAACCCTGAGGGGGAAGAAGCGCAAGCTCTCCATCGCAGTTATCAGGGTCTCTACAAACAGCTTGTGGATGTGCTGAAGCAGCAAGGTGTCGCGCGGATGGACGTTGTTGGTCAAGAGTTCGATCCAACCCTGCACGAGGCCGTGCTCCGGGAAGAAAATCAGGAGCACGCGGAAGACATTGTCTGTGAGGAGCTTCAACGGGGATATCACCGCGATGGCAGGGTTCTGCGCCACGCCATGGTGAAAGTGTCGATGGGACCAGGGCCTCAAAGCAGCTCAGAAGCTGCATCGGAACAGCCCCAAGTGGGTGACGCCTGATGGCCGATTACTACGACCTGCTTGGAGTGAGTCGCGATGCTGATGCGGATTCGCTGAAGCGTGCTTACCGGCGGATGGCCCGTCAATACCACCCGGATATCAATAAGGAAGCGGGAGCCGAAGACAAGTTCAAGGAAATCGGTCGCGCCTACGAGGTGTTGAATGACCCCCAGACCCGGGCCCGATACGACCAGTTTGGAGAAGCTGGCCTTGGGGGAGCGGCCGGTGGCCCGGACATGGGCGACATGGGCGGCTTTTCCGACCTGTTCGAAACGTTTTTCCAGGGATTTGGTGGCCCTGGCGCTTCGGGTGGGCGGCAACGCCGTCGTGGACCGCAGCAAGGTGATGACCTTCGTTACGATCTCACGATTGATTTTGAGCAGGCGGTCTTCGGGCAAGAGCAGGAAATCAAGATTCCACATTTGGAAACCTGCGATACCTGCAGTGGAAGTGGTGCGAAACCTGGCAGCGCTCCAACAACTTGCGGCACTTGTGGTGGTGCTGGGCAAGTAAGGCGTGCTACGCGAACACCGTTCGGCAGCTTCACCCAGGTGGCTGAATGCCCCAACTGCAGTGGTACGGGTCAAGTTATTGCTGATCCCTGTGGAGCTTGCGGTGGCCAAGGGGTCCATCAAGTGCGCAAAAAGCTGCGCA
>QCVM01000090.1:0-2339 GCA_003210375.1 Synechococcus sp. AG-686-B21
GATTCGTTCGCTGCTGTCGATTGGTGCATGAGTGGGCTGCTTTTGTCTGCTTTCGTTCATAATTTGATCGATACCAAACCTGTTGGTCATCCATTCAATCGTCTTCAGCGATGTCTCAATATTCAACTGAATGGCACCTTGATAAAGCTGCTCTGGTTTGGCTGGATGCACTTCTCGATTAGGAGTACAGGCGTGGGATCACAGCGCATGAGCTTTCAGCTCACACACGAGCCAGAGAGTTGGTGGCTTTGATGCGAGCACAGATCGGTTCCCGGGCTTGAGGCATCTCTGTTCTCCGCATGCTCGTGGGAGTCTCTGCCCGGTGTCGTTCCGTTGCTTCTTGACGAGAAAAAACGTCCCAGCGTTGGCCGGGGCGTTTTGCTGTCCTAGGACGGGATATCTCTTTTATAACCATTCGAAGATTGTTCCTGCAAATCGCAAGAACGAAAGCTACATCGTTGGTACAGGCCCACCCATCCCCGTATTCACCAAGAGGGATGGATGTCCCTGACCTGTCGATCCCGTCCGAGGACGACTTAACCATGATCTCCCCTTGGCGGCCTATTGAGAGTGATAAACGTTCGCAATAGATGTGATCAATGTGCGCGTGCTTAGCAAAAACAAGACGTTGCGGCGCTCGGCCACGCGACTTGTTCGTTCTTTTCTGATTGATCTCGGCCTCGTCATTGCTTCGTGGAGGTCGCTTTCAGCTTGTGGTTGTTTCTCGTTTTCCTTCCTCTGAGCATCCGATCGGCGTGACTGGCTCGATTTCACAATCGTTTCAGCCTTCTTTTGAATGGCAAGACACCAAGGGTGTTAGGCGGATTGTGATCGGTTGTCCGGGATCAATGTCGACCCTTAGGCCGCTGTAAGCATCGCGACCGTCGGCTTTGTCCTATTCGCGGCCGATGAACAAGTTGCTTGTAGCGACGTGATTTTTGGTTCCATCGATATCATCTTCCATTAACTCTGACCCTTTCCGACGCTGTCGGCGCAGTCCATATCCGCTGCCAAGGCGATGTCGCCACCTTTTTCAATGGCAAGGGTTGGCTGAATGTTGAGAGACGTCTCTTTCCCTTGAAGCTGGAGTTGAGCTAAAACGTCCTCAGCAATGCGAAGACTGAATCCCAGCAGCACATCTGTGTTTTTGTCGATCCAAGTTCTCAACGCTGGACGAACATTTCGGTCGGCGTTGAGAACCAGGGTGGATGGCATGAAAGACACCAGATCAGCGGTATTTCAGCAAAAGCAGCGAATGGGAATTCATTCTGGCTAACAAGGAATTTTGCTGGGGCTCGATCACAGACATGATCGTTGGTCTGAATGATCCAAATCGAGCATTCTTCAGACTGGTTGGATCAGGCTTTCAGGCAACTTAATTAATATTTTTTAATCAAATCTCCGCGTTTGTAGAGTTGATGATGTTGCGTTCTCTGTTGAACATAAATAGTCCGAAAGAGAAGGCGAAGGACACGCCAAAAGTTGCTGCGAAATATAAGTACCAGAATTTCATTTTTAGCCTTGTTCCCTCTGCGATGAAAAATGCAAAGGTGGCGATTAAGACGAGTGTGAGGTCTGCTGCAATGAAGCCAGCTGATGCATTAGCCCAGACTCCCTTGGAAAACAGTTCAACTATGGCGAGCGGGTCGGTGAGGCCCAGGGCTTCTGTTTCTTGGATGAATTGATAAATGCAGTACCAAGGCCAAACTATTCCCCCAAGGGCCGTTAATCCATAAATGAGAAGACGAAGCTTTGCCATGGGACAAAAAATAATGCTCGTAATATCCCACAGCAGATGTTGCTGAATTGTCTCAAAAGTCACAAGCCAAGCTCGAGCGAGAATGACGACTGCTTAAATCCCTTTTGTTGTTAAATTGCTGAATCGCTTGCTTAATATTCATCGGCTGAATTGTCGATCTTGACAAAAGAGCGCTTGACGATGGCCTCGATGATTCATTTTATTGAGAATTGATTGATCTTTTGTTGACTTTTTTAAGTGGCGTTGTGGGTTGTTGTTGATCAATGTCTTGCCTTGTGCTTGCCCAACGCCAGGTCGGTGCGCTTGTCTCCCTAGTTTGGGTTGATTCAGCACAGCTTTATGGCCGACACGGGTGGTTTCGGCAACGCTCAATCCCACGTTGTTGTCGTCGGGGCCGGTTGGGCTGGTTGGGGAGCGGCAAAGGCCCTTTGTGAAGCCGGTGTTCGCGTCACCTTGATCGATGGGATGGTGGATCCCACCGGCAGCAAGCCCACTAAGACGGCAAGCGGCAAGCCGTTCGAGGCCGGCACCCGTGGCTTTTGGAAGGATTACCCCAACATCAATGCGCTCACTGCTGAGT
>QCVM01000091.1:0-2321 GCA_003210375.1 Synechococcus sp. AG-686-B21
CCAACTCTTGACCGCTGGCATTTGTGTAATTCAGCAATTCAATGCGCTGAAGGTCTTTTGGGTTGTCCACAGAAATCCCCTAATCCATACGATGAATAACAGCTAAATTAGCCTGATGAGCAGTCATTGCTCACTATCAGCGATTCCATTTGGTTGAGTCTGTCGGTCTTCTAACGAAAAAAAATACTCGCTCCTACTTTTGCTGATCTCACCAGATTGAGCTGCGAGACTTCAGAGCTGATCAGATCAGCTCCCATTCCATTGCAAAAAGCTTTAAAACCATTGCTAGATGCAAGTAGCAAATGCGATGACCTGAAAGCAACCACTCACAAAACCAAGACTCCGATTGCATCAATACTGCTTTGAAGGATCGAGCACTAAATTATAGCGCCAGCACTCGGGTTCAAACGTTGCAAAGACCTTTTACATCTGATTACTGAGGTGGGTGAGGTATTAGATCCTTGTTGAGATAGACAGCTGGATCGCTTCAAAAGTCAACAATGCTCCAATCAAAAATCATCATGAAGAAAATTAATTCTTCCCGAGAAATATGTTTAAAAACCCTGCTTTGGCGGGGGTTTATTTTTTAGAATCACAGAATACCCAGAGGGGCTTTCTTCTTCTTGCAGTACCCGGCGCTGATATTCACCCAGCCTGATTTACAGGCTTCCCCGTTAGTGGAAGCCACCTCATAGTAAATCGGAGAAACACAAGTTGTACCAAGGGTGTTCACGTAAACCATTGGACATTAATAATGCCCTGAGGCCTTGGGAATCTCCTTTTGAGCAAGGGCAGCAACAGGAGCTATCAGAAGGGGCAAGAGAGCCAGAAGGATTGGACGCATAAAAAGTAATAGAAATGTATTTTCTAGCTTGTTCAGCACTTAATGGGGTACGAAAAAAGCACGATCGTCTGAATTCTCTGACGGAATAAGCGTGAACAGAAACGAGAGATGATTAAAAAATGCAAGGCGAGGACCACTCCCTGGAGGAATGAGTGGCCCACAACCCTGATACGAAAGCCATCGACGGAGAAGGTCGACGATGGCCTCCTGATTCATCGCGATCTCCAAAGCGGTGAACTGTAAGAACTCTGAATGACCCGGGATTCCTCCCCTCATCACAACTGACGGATCGATGTATCGGATGAAAGCCGTAATAGAGCTGTTCTGTCACACCCCCGCCACGACGTGAAGCATCCACCGATGTTGCCCCCATCGTCCAACCGAAACAAGAGAAGGATCGAAGCGTCAGCGATTAAATAAACCTGAAAACAATCTGAGAGGCTAGTTCCACAAGACATCATCGTGGTGGAATACGACTAAGCCCAACAGGATTTAATGCCTTGAGGGTATGTGAAGAAACATAGCGACAAACCATGAACATAGGCTGCACTTTTAGCTTACAACGAGTGAATCCCTAAGCCAGGAAACGAGAGAAACTAAAGATATCAATCATGGATCAAAATGGAGACAAACATCAACTATTCATTTAAGAAACGTTGAACTTCGCTCAATGGAAAGAGATAGTCCAGAATAGCTGCTCTCAAATACATCTCTAAGAGTTGAAGCTCCGAGATGAGCGAAGGCTTGCCTGGTGTTATCTCGCTTGACTCAATCCAGTGCAAGAGACATCCAAACGAACAAACAACGTTCAAATTATAATATTTTAGTGAATTCCGACATATTCCACACGCCGTTAACGAAGGACTCTGTCTCAACAGGATATCGGCATCCCCAATATACATTTCCATTCTTGAATGAGATCGAAAGGACAAAACTTCAATCACTCTTGCAAAATCAAGGATGGATGGAGCTAAGGTATACCGAGAGAATGAAAAAAGACCTTCATATAATCAAGTCGAATAGTAACATTAGATTCTGCATGATTACATCAAGACAACCAAAACAACTCAAACGAAGCCTAGAAAAAACGTAATCAACACCAATTTTGCTGATTTAGAAGTGACTACACAATGGCTCAGAAAATACCAATTCCATTAAAGAGACCTTTACTAAGAACAATGAGAATAGAAATTGATGTAAAAGCAATTAAGCTCGCATTGACTAAACTAAAGACAAGAGGACTTCTTTTTGGTTGTTCTTGACTATCCAAGGACTCTTTAGGCTCCCCCCAATATCCATATACCAAAAGTCTTTTCGGCTTAAGACTCTTGGAAACAGAAATAGATTCATAACCATATTTTTCAATTCTATATTGTTGGAAGTCGATCTTCTCTATTTCACTCAAGAACGTACCCGCAATCCAGGACGCGTGCATTCTAATTCCGATGAGAACCCAGATTGCCAAAGAAAAACCAAT
>QCVM01000092.1:0-2297 GCA_003210375.1 Synechococcus sp. AG-686-B21
TACGAATGAACTACTGCCAATACTCATTGATTATTTCTTGAATTAGTTTGACTACCCTTCATGATGGCCCTGGATTTGTCAAACAGAAGTCTTGTTTTGCAGATTCGTTAGAAAATCGAGGACTTCCTGGGCGTGGCCACTGGGGCGCACGGCCACCCATCGTTGCTGCAGAACTCCATCAGGATCAATCAAAAACGTATGGCGTAGGGAATAAGGAGCCATCCAGGAGCCATAGGCCTTGCTGACTGTGCCGTCCGGATCCGACAGGAGGGGGAAACTCAAGCCTTCGCTTTCGCAGAAGGACTCATGATCATCCACGCTGTCGGCGCTGATCCCCACCACTTCTGCATTTGCGGCCAAATAGTCGGAGTGAAGAGTCTCGAATCCACGTGCTTCGATTGTGCAGCCGCCGGTGAAGTCCCTGGGGTAAAAATAAACAGCAACCCAACGGCCCTTGAAATCCTGCAATGACCAGTTGCTCTGGTCGGGTTGTGAACGGCTGGAACCGGGCAACCGAAAAGCTGGTGCTGGAGAGCCTGTTTCCAAAACAATGCCCCCAAGTGCTGATGCACCTGAGGGCTTTAGAGACAGTGCTGAAAGGAGTAAGCCGGTTTGAATCAGAAGTTCTCGCCGGCGCACGTCTTTCAAAGTCAGAGTTTGGCCAGGTTAATGCCCAGAGACTTGGCATAGGGACCCAACCCCTTTTTCTGAATCGTCTTCAGAGCGCGGGTTGTAACGCGCAACTTGATCCAACGATTTCCTTCTGCCCACCAAAGGCGACGCTGCTGCAGATTGGCCTGCTGCAGCTTCTTCGTACGGATGTGGGAATGGCTCACGGCCATGCCGTTATTGGCGCGAGTACCTGTGAGCTGACACACCCGAGACATTTATTTGTCCTGCTAGTTGAATTGTTTGGACCTGTGCGAACAGCTCCGTGTCCTAATCTTACCAAAAGGACTGTGACTAAAAGCCTCGTTGCATCAGAGTTCCCATAAGCTCGGCGCTTCGTGTTTGAAAGCCAGCCAGTTCGTTGGGTTCGAGTCCGCCAACGCCAAGACGCGCCATGTCGTAGAGGTGACGGGCGAGGTTCTGCGAAAGGCTGAGGGTTGGAGAGCTACCGCTATCGCCCACCAACACACTGCCTGACTGCAGCTTGAGCAAACCTTCCACCAACGGGTGGCGCCGATTCACGAGCAACACGTGATGATCGGGCAATCCCGGCAGCCGCTGCTCCATCAATGCGCCCATATCGTTGAGGCGGCGCATTTGTTCTGGCAGCAAAATCATCGCCGGTGGTGCTCCTTCCGCCTTGAGCGCTTGGACCTGCACGGTCACCTTGTCGTTGTTGAGCGCGTCTTTGATCAGGCTGCGCAAGCGTTCTGAGTCGGTGGTGCCGTCTTGATCAGCCAATTCAGGGTCTTCTTCTTTGAGGCTTTCATCCAGCTCTGCGTCCACACGTTGAAACTTGAGTTCCTCATGGCGATATTCCAGCCACGGGATGAACTGCGTGTCGATCACCGTTTCTAGCTTCAGAACCTCTACACCTTGAGCCGTCCAGAGGTTGAGTGCTCCTGCTTGGGACACATCGTCTGTGCTGTAAAGGATTCGCTTGCTGTTCTCCTCACTCAAGCGGCTTCGATATCCCTCCAATGTGGTGAAGGATTTGCCATTGGCTTCGATGGGGTCGTCTCCATCTTGCTCACTTGGTTTCGATGTTGTTCCGAACAAAATCAATTCAGATATTTGGTCAGCAAACTTTTCATCTTCCATTGCACCAATTTTTACAAATGGTGCCAGCGAATCCCATGCTTCGGCATAGGCTTTTGGATCGTCATTCTTGAGTGAGCGTAGGCGATCAGAAACTTTCTTGGCTACAAAATTTCCAATCGAGCGAACCCGCCGATCTGTTTGTAAAGCACTTCTACTTACATTTAAAGGGATATCAGGTGAATCGATGACACCCCTTAACGGGAGCAGGTAGCGAGGCACCACCTCTTTGATCGAATCACTGACAAAGACTTGATTGCAATACAACTTGATTTCACCCTTTTCCCAATCAGCACGTCCGGTTTGCTTGGGAAAGAATAAAATACCCTGCAAATTATATGGATAGTCGGTATTGAGGTGGACCCAAAGTAGGGGGTCGCCCTGAAAAGGATAGAGATAATTGTAGAGATCAATATAATCCTGATCGCTCAAATCTCTGGCGCTCTTTCGCCAGGGAGCCTCCATTTTATTAATTGTTTCACCTTCTAATTGCACCGGTACCGACATGAAGTCGCAGTAGGTGTTAATTA
>QCVM01000093.1:0-2274 GCA_003210375.1 Synechococcus sp. AG-686-B21
AAAGGGTTTTGAGCCTGATTTGATTTGTGCACATCCTGGTTGGGGTGAACCCTTGTTCCTAAAGGCCATCTGGCCGGACACTCCTCTGCTCTGTTATCAAGAATTTTTTTATAATGAGTATGGCTTTGATTCAAATTTTGACCCTGAATTTCAGGAAGAACGGGGTTGGTATTCCCAAGCTAAGTTGTTGATGAAGAATGCGTATTTGCATTTAACGCTTGATCAGGCGGATTGGAATGTGTCTCCAACTCATTTCCAGGCCAGTAGCTTTCCGAAACATCACCAACGTCAAATCAGCGTGATTCACGATGGAGTGGATTTACATCGCGCCATCCCCAACCCTTCTGCTGCACCTCTTTCCTTGCCGGATGGGACCGTACTGAAGAAGGGGCAACCGATTGTCACCTTTGTGAATCGTCGTCTCGAGCCCTATCGCGGCTGCCATACATTTCTTCGTTCAATTCCTGAACTTCAGCGCCACTGCCCAGAAGCGCGGATCGTGATTGTTGGGGAGAATCAAGGTGTGAGTTACGGCGCTGCCTGTCCGCAGGGGGAATGGAAAGATCGCTTTATGGCGGAAATTGAGGGCCGTTACGACCCTTCTCGCGTTCATTTCACGGGTCAGTTGCCCTATGAACAATTTATTCCGTTGCTACAGCTCAGTGCTTGCCATGTGTATCTCACGTATCCGTTCGTGATGAGCTGGAGCCTCTTGGAAGCGATGGCCTGTGGTTGTGCTGTGGTCGGCTCTGATACCGGCCCGGTGCGGGAGGTGATTCGCCACGGTCAAAATGGTTTATTGGTGGACTTTTTCTCTCCCGACGATCTGGCTTCAGCCGTGGCTGAACTATTGCAGGATCCGCAGCGATCAAAGTTGTTTGGAGAGGAAGCAAGGCGCATTGTTGAAAAAACTTACGACCTTGATGCTTGTGTCACCCGTCAGTTGGCTCTGATGGATCTGGTGGCGAGTCGGAGCATCATGGCTTGATCCGACCGGCAGACTGATTCATTGACGCAGAAACCAGCACCGTGACGCAGCTGCAGAGTCTGAGGGGGATGGTTGATTTGCTGCCGCCGGTGTTGCAGCGCTGGCAGGCCGTTGAAGCGGAGGCTCGCACCCATTTTCAACGCTCTGGTTTTGGAGAGATCCGCACGCCGCTGATGGAACCCACCGACCTGTTTTGCCGTGGCATTGGTGAGGCTACAGACGTTGTGGGAAAGGAGATGTACACCTTTCGCGATCGTGGAGACCGTTCATGCACGCTGCGTCCGGAAGGGACGGCATCGGTGGTGCGTGCAGCGCTGCAGCATGGCTTGTTGACCCAGGGCCCTCAGAAGCTTTGGTATACCGGACCGATGTTTCGTTATGAGCGTCCCCAGACCGGACGTCAACGGCAATTCCATCAGATTGGTGTGGAGTGGCTTGGGGCGTCGAGTCCTCGTTCCGACGTCGAGGTGATTGCCCTCGCTTGGGATTTTTTGGCGTCGTTGGGTGTGGGTGGTTTGGAATTGCAACTGAACAGCCTCGGTTCAGTTGATGATCGGAAGGCTTTTCGTACGGCTCTTGTTGGCTGGCTCGAGCAGAGAGTGGATCAGTTGGATGAGGATTCTCGCGCCCGGTTATCTACGAACCCGCTGCGCATTCTGGATACCAAAAACAAGTCGACTCAGGTGTTGTTGGAATCAGCTCCAACGTTGACCGAGTCCTTGAGCACTGAGAGTCGGAGCCGATTTGATGCTGTTCAGCACGGGCTGACCTCCCTTGGCATCCCCTTTCGTCTCAACCATCGCTTGGTGCGTGGTTTGGATTACTACTGCCACACCGCTTTTGAGATCACGAGTGACCAGCTCGGTGCTCAGGCGACAGTGTGTGGCGGAGGTCGTTACGACGGTTTGATCGGTCAATTGGGTGGTGTAGACACCCCTGCTGTGGGATGGGCCCTTGGCTTAGAGCGTCTGCATTTGGTGCTTGAAGAAGCTTCGAAAGCTGAACCCACTGGTCGTGCTGCCCAACTCACGCTTGCGCCGAAGCCGGATGCCTATCTGGTGAACCGGGGCGTTCAGGCTGAGCAAGCTGCGCTTGTCTTGGCTCGCGCCTTGCGATCTCAGGGTTTGACAGTGGAGCTCGACAGCAGTGGGGCTGCTTTTGGAAAGCAGTTCAAGCGGGCGGACCGCTGTGGTGCGCGTTTTGCCCTGGTACTGGGAGATGAGGAGGCGGGTAGCAATGAGGTGTTGATCAAGCCGCTTCTCGAGAAAGGAGATGAGTCCACCTGG
>QCVM01000094.1:0-2246 GCA_003210375.1 Synechococcus sp. AG-686-B21
ACCTCCCACCCGTTTTTCATTACAGATCAAGGTATAAATCAGGAGCCGTCAAATGCATTAATAATTAAGGGAGATGGAAGTGTTAGTGGGGGTATACAAGGCAATGAAACATTTAGCCTTGAATTCTCTACTTCTGCATCAGACATTGAAAGCCTCCTGTATTACTGCACTTCTCACAGCTCAATGCAGGACAAGCTAAGCATCCAGAATATAAAGACAGATAAAATATCGAGACCGTCAATATTTAAAAAAAAGTTTGTCGATAAAATCATTGATTTTAATCCCACAAATGATATTATTGAAATAGGTAATGACAGCTTCGATATCGATAGCTCGGCCACCTTTGCCGCTGGTGCTAATAAAAAAGAAGTCAAGAAGAAGCTTGCTAAACAAGACTTTGACTTCATCTACGACCAAAAGAAAGGCGGGCTCTATTTCAACGAGAATGGCTCAGATACAGGCTTTGGTGATGGTGGGATCATTGCCATCCTTAAAGGTGCCCCTGATCTGACTGCCAGTAATTTGGAGTTCTTGTAAGCCTTGTAGAAGGTTATTGTTTGCATCATTCTTTACGTTGAACTCATTACTCTGCAAGAATCGAGTAAGCTTTAGTAACTTATAATTTGGTTATGAGCAAAGGTTTTAAGATTGCCAAAGAGCTGTTTGAAAAGAGCAAAAAAGTATTTGGCATAAGGATATTTGCAACAGAAAACGTTGAGCAAAAAAGATTCTTGCATGCTGCCAATATTATGCGTGAATATCTTGATAATGATGGTGATGGCAGGGCTGACTCCAAGAAGCTTGTACGTAGTCTGAAGAAAGAGAAAGCATGTATGACTCTTTTTGAAGACGAATCAGAGCTTGAGTCCTTTCTTGATAAGCATGAGCCAAAACTAGAGAATACGGGCCTTCAGTTTCAAGATCTATTGAATGATGAAATTATTCTATCTTCCGATAGATCTACAAGGTTTGATGCGTCGCTTGAAGAGGTTTTTCATCTAATAACTGATTATGGATATTCTCAAATAAATCCCAAGGCTTTTGGCTATACCAAGGATTCGATCATTGGTGGTTTGATGACAGATGCACGTGGCGGCCACTTCGCTAAGACTCCAAAGAAGTATCCAAAGAGTGCTTATTACACTTATAAGGATAGAAGCTGTGACTATGAGTGCCAGCACGCAGAATTTATTTATTGGGGTGTGACCTCTTTTTTAGCAGGACAGAATGGCCCTGGTCGTTTTGAAGAAATTAAGCAAGAGTGGCAACTGAATACATCAGAAAAGATCAAGGCTTCAGCGCCTGATCTCTATGATTTTCTGTCTGATCCGGATCTAGGGTTGCCGACACAGCTGCCTGATGGAATAGTTTGAATTTATTGCAAGCATTCTAGTAATTAATATTTATATAATTTGTGATTTTCCTTGTGTAAATTATTTTTAGTGTCATTATGTATGTAAGTTCTACTTCTGAAGATGCCGCTCATTAATTTAAGGACGAATATCTCAGAAGTCCCAGACCCTAGTGGAATTTTGAAAAAACTCTCTGAATCACTTGCAAGTGCTACAGGGAAGCCTGAGTCCTATGTCATGACTCTTTTGGACTCCGGCGTTCCAATGACCTTCGCAGGTAGTAATGAGCCTTGTGCTTATGTCGAAATTAAGTCCATTGGAGCATTGACTCCTCCGGAAATGTCAGATCAATTTTGTGAGTTGATCAAGGCATCCTTAGGCATCTCTAAGGATCGGATTTATATTGGATTTAATGATGTAAGTGCTTCGGACTGGGGCTGGAATGGACGTACTTTTGGCTAAAATTTCATAAATTCAGCTTTCAATTTATTGGCAAATATCCTCGACAGCTTTGCAGTAATACCTCGATCATTAAAAGCATCAATGATTGGCCTCGTTCTGCATCTAAGAAAGAGTGGTTTTGCATCACACACGCGAACTGATTCAGAGCATCATCGCTGATATGGATTTAGCTCCTGATTCGTTATCGCAGGTCAAGGAAGCCTTTATTTCTGCGAGGTTGCTTTGACCAATTGCCAAGGCTGTATCAGCCTCCAGAGATTAATCAAATTATTGGACATCGCTATGTGAGCTTTTGCTCTGGAATGCTGGACTATTTGTTATAAAAATATCTCTTTAAAACACGTTGCAAAGAAAAGCTGGATAAAATTCATTCTTGAGATGGATCTAGCATTTGCATGATACGGGAATATTCAGGTTGATCAATTAATCCGT
>QCVM01000095.1:0-2232 GCA_003210375.1 Synechococcus sp. AG-686-B21
ATTTGCAGCAAGCCCGATCGCAACAACGGTTTGATCTGTGTGGTGGCTGATTCGCGCGATCTATTGGCCTTGGAACGCACGCGAGAATTCAAGGGCCGTTATCACGTGCTGGGCGGTTTGATTTCACCGATGGATGGCATTGGGCCGGAGTTGCTCCAAATCAAACCCTTGATCGAGCGCATCGCCAAGGACGGGATCACTGAGGTGATCTTGGCGCTGACGCCCAGCGTCGAGGGAGACACCACAAGCCTTTATTTGGCTCGCTTGATCAAGCCCTTCTGCTCTGTCACGCGGATTGCCTATGGCTTGCCCATGGGGAGTGAACTCGAATACGCCGATGAGGTCACCCTCAGCAGGGCTCTCGAGGGGCGTCGCCCGATGGATTGAACGTGAGCACTCGAGAGAATCGTCTTCCAATTTTCGTTTCGCTTACCAGACTGACAAGAGGTTGTGATCAGAGATGAGTAAATACAGCTCGATTGCGCCGTCAGAACGGTTGCCGGAGTGGTTGCGTCGGCCCATTGGTAACGCCTCGCAACTGGAGCGCGTACAGGGTTTGGTCAAGGAGAACCGCCTGCACACCATTTGTGAGGAAGGACGATGTCCGAATCGGGGAGAGTGTTACGCGGCCGGAACGGCAACGTTTTTGTTGGGTGGTTCGATCTGCACTCGCAGCTGCGCGTTTTGTCAGGTGGAGAAGGGTCGTGCGCCGATGGCTGTCGATCCAGCGGAGGCAGAACGGGTGGCCGATGCCGTCGAGTCCATGGGCCTTCGCTATGTGGTGCTCACGGCCGTTGCTCGTGATGATCTTTCTGATCACGGCGCCACCCTGTTCACCTCAACGATGGCGGCCATTCGGGCACGTAACCCGTTCATTTTGATCGAGGTGCTCACACCTGATTTTTGGGGTGGTGTAGCTGATGCCGATCGTGCGATTGCCGCCCAACGGGAACGACTCGCCACAGTGTTGGCGGCTGAACCGGTGTGCTTCAACCACAACATCGAAACGGTGGAGCGGCTGCAAGGCGAGGTGCGCCGCGGAGCCACCTATCAACGCTCGTTGGCACTGCTCGCTGCGTCCCGCGAGCTGGCCCCAGCCACTCCCACCAAATCAGGCTTGATGTTGGGTTTGGGTGAATCGCGAGAGGAGGTGATTGCGGCGATGCACGATCTCCGGGCTGTGGATTGTCAGCGCCTCACCCTGGGCCAATATTTGCGGCCTTCCTTGGCTCACCTGCCAGTGCAGCGCTATTGGACTCCCGAGGAATTCGACGAGCTGGGGGCAGTGGCCCAAGCGTTGGGGTTTGCCCAGGTGCGCAGTGGTCCCTTGGTGCGTAGTAGCTATCACGCTGCGGACTGATCCCAGCCGCGAGTGCTGCGTTGCAGCACGGTCTCCACGTTTCCCGTCATCAACGCTCCCGCCCCTCCCCAGATCATGCGGAGCGGCAAATCCCACACCGCGGCTTCCACCTCCCGCACGGTGTTGAAGCCTCGTTGTTCGAAATACCGCCTCAGTCGTCGGTGTTGGCGCTCGTCATCACGGATCGCCAAGAGTCGGGCTTGGCGGCATAGGGTGTTGTCCATGGCCCAGGCCATCGTGGCGGCCCAGATCAGATCCCCAACTCCCACGGAACGGGAGGGAATCACCCGCATCGTGTCCAGTTGAAGGCCCTTTTCGGCGTTGTAGGCCCAGCCCTTCATCTCACCCAATAACTGGATGCGCGTGGCCTCGATCGGACGCGCCACCACCACCCGCACACTCCATTGACCGAGCGGACGACCGACTTGCAATCGCAGCAGCAACCCACGGTCGCTGGCCTGTGCTTCTAACTGCTCAAGCATCAGGCTCGGGACTGATCGATCTATTATCGCCGCAGCAGCTCGCTCGGTTGAGGTGTGGGTTAGGAATCGCTGCCGTAAGGAGTGAACGTACGCACGGCCTCGATTGGCAGAGGGCCATACAAATGGGGAAAGACTTCGCCAGTGGGGATGGCATCGGCCCGGAGGGGTGCGGTCAGCCGTGTTGGATCGATCTCCAAGAGCAAGACGTCCCCAGCATCCGCGTAAAAGCGTTCAAAGGTTTTCGCCACTTGCTCTTGCCATGAGCAATGGATGAATCCCACCTCGACCAAGCGCATGCCGCGCGTTGACCATTGATAAGTACCGGTTTCTCGAGCTTGCTCCCAGTCGCCTTTGAGGGCGAGGTGAAACAGGGGTTGATCGAGGGGTACG
>QCVM01000096.1:0-2196 GCA_003210375.1 Synechococcus sp. AG-686-B21
ACCAAATTTCCGTGGCCTCGAAACAGGTGCTGCTTTTGGGTACTTGCTCTACGGACCCTTCACAATCTGCGGCCCACTGCGGGCCACAGAATTCCAAGACACTGCAGGTGTTTTAGCGGCCATTGGGGCCGTTCACATCCTGACCTTGCTGTTTTTGCTATACAACCAGCCTGGGAAACAGCCCCACATTCCGCCTTCCGACGTCACTGTCAACAACCCCCCGTCTGATCTATTCACCCGCACTGGGTGGGCGGACTTCACCAGTGGGTTTTGGCTGGGCGGATGCGGTGGAGCCGTCTTTGCATGGTTCCTATGCAGCACCGTTCATGTTCAAGACTTGTTCAACATCGCTGCTGGCGTTTGGAGTGTGGGCTAAATCCACTCTTCACTAAATGATTCATCGGCTCACCCCCCTGAAATGCACCTAATGCTTTTCAGGGGTTTTTCAATGCAAGGTCCTCTCCATTTCTGAATCGTCCCGGATGCGGTCGATCTCTCAGCCCTTTCTGAGGCGCCCCGTCTTCACGGTGGTGTGCAGCATGCTCATTCTCCTGGCCGGGCTCACCTCCATGGTGGGCCTTGGACTCGAAGACCTGCCTCAACTTGCACCGACAAGGGTGAGCGTGAGCGCAAGCTTCCCGGCAGCCTCCCCAGACGTCGTTGAGCAAAGCGTTACGGCTGTGTTGGAGCAGCAGCTCAATGGTCTTGACGGAGTTGAGAGCATCAGCTCCACCAGCCGACAAGGCGGAGCCAGTATCAGCCTGCGGTTCAGCTCGGGAGATCCCGAACTGAATGCGATCAAGGTTCAAAACGAGGTCAACCTGGCGACCCGCCGTCTACCAACAGCTGTTGGTCGGCAGGGCCTCCAGGTTCGACGCTCATCGAACGACCTGCTGATGATCCTCGGATTTAGTCATCCGCAGGATCAATACGTACCAACATTCCTGACGGGATGGCTTGATCAATCGCTGAGGGAATCTCTACTCACCACTCCAGGGGTGGGTGATGTCGTTGTTTTCGGGGGGAGTGAACTGTCCTTTCGGATTTGGTTAGATCCGCAGCGATTGAAACAAGCGCATCTGACGGTCACGGACGTGACTCAGGCTCTAGCGGAACAAAACGTCCTCGCAGCCATAGGAAGCATCGGCGCATCACCCGCACCAAGCGGACAATTGATCAGCCTTCCCGTTGAAGCAGAGGGACGTCTTCGCAGCCAAGACGAGTTTGAGAATCTCGTCCTGCGTCAATTTGATAACGGAGGACTCCTCAGGCTCAAAGATGTGGGCCGGGTGGTGCTTGGACAGAAAAGCTATGGCCGCAGCGCCATGAACCTTCAGGGCGAACAGTCGGTTGCCGTCGGTGTCTATCAGAGGGACGGAGGCAATGCTCTGCAGGTGAGTCGATCGATCAAGGACCAGCTCCAACAATTGGAATCGAACTTCCCACCAGGCGTTGAACTGTCGCTGATCGTGGACGTGGCTGACACAGTTCAGGCCAACCTCGACCGAACACTCAGCACGTTGCGCGACGCCGTCGTCCTCGTGTTGCTCGTCCTTGTGCTGTTTCTAGGGCGTTGGCGTCTGGCCATGATTCCAGGAATCGCCGTTCCGGTTGCCTTAATTGGCAGCCTGGTTGTGGTCCGACTGAGCGGCTCAGAGCTAAATAGCTTGATCCTGTTTGGTCTCGTCCTTGCCACTGGCATCGTTGTCGACGACGCGATCGTCGTGAGTGAAGACATCGCAAGCCGCATTGAACGCGGCGAAGACCCGCAACAAGCCGCTGAAAACACCATGGCCGAGCTTGCCAGTGCCGTGGTCGCCACATCACTGGTGCTGGCAGCCGTCTTCATTCCAGTACTACTGATTCCGGGATCGGTTGGCCGGCTCTATCAACCAATCGCCTTGGCCATTGGCGGGGCGATCTTGTTCTCAACCCTCAATGCACTCTCATTCACACCGATGGCAACGGCCAGGGTGCTGGGGAAATGGGGCGGAGGACTACCAAAATCGATCCAACGCTTGAGCGCAGCCTTGCAGGGGGGAATGACACGCCTGCAACGGCTGTATGAACGACTTCTCCGGAACTGGTTAAAACACAGCCAACTGGTCGCCGTGCTGCTCGTGATTGGATTAATCGGCACCGGAGCGGGCTTAGCAACGATTCCTACCGCGTTTATTCCAGATGAAGATCAGGGAC
>QCVM01000097.1:0-2170 GCA_003210375.1 Synechococcus sp. AG-686-B21
CACAATCAGCTTGGTGCGCCTTAGGCATCCAGGACCCCAGAGATAACAATCACCCCTGTTGGTGGGCAGAACTCCTTAAAGGACTCTTAGTGGCAACGGGGTTGTTAAGCCTGATCGTCTTAGTAACGCTAGTTGGCCCGTGGGGGCAATGGCTTGGAGTGATCAACGGAAAGAACTTGATCAACAGTCTTCTGCTTGGCTTGGGAGTGGGTTGTGCGGAAGAACTTATTTTCCGAGGATGGCTATGGAATGAACTGAACCATGATCTACAACCCAGAAATGGTGCGCTGATCCAGGCAATAATTTTTAGTTTGGTACACACACGCTTCAACATTGGTCTTTTATCAACACTGGGTTTACTGATCGGGCTGTTTCTCCTTGGGATCGTTCTTGCACGAATGAGACATCGAAATAATGGGTCTCTATGGGAAAGCATCGGCCTTCATGGAGGCCTTGTATCCATTTGGTTTCTCATCGACAACGGCCTCGTGAATTTTTCAGCCGAAACACCCACCTGGTTGATTGGCCCAGGCGGCGAGAATCCAAATCCCATTGGAGGAATGGCTGGATGTACGCTTCTATCAGCACTTCTAATTGCAGGGGCTTTTAAGAGAAGAGCGATCAGATGAATACAAGCCTTAAAAACCAGAAGCTAAAAGAATTACTGAAGCTTAGAGAAATAGATCTTTGCCAAGATATTTTGGCTAAAGCATCAGAAGAAGACCTTTCGAATGCCTTATTTCTACAGCTAGCCAACGAAACAGAACGCGTTCTAGGGAATAGAGAGAAGGCACTCTTTTATGCTCAACTTCTGCAAAACAAATTTCCAACCCGACCAATCGGCCATGCGAAGGTAGCTCAGGATTTATTGACCCTGGGATACTTGGAGCAAGCGATTCAGATTGTCGAGGAAATCATAAGAAGCCATCCCGAGAACCAATTATTACTTCAAGTTGCAGCACAGGCATACAGAGAAAACGGAAATTTGCTTACAGCGCTTCAGTACAGTCGAGCATTAATAAAAGTTTCACCAGACCGTCTAATTGGGTTTCATTACACCTCAAAAGATTTACTGAAGCTCAATAAATTTACTGAATGCATCCATACCGCTAGAGACGGCCTTGATAGACACAAAGGAGACCTCTATCTTCTACAACTTGGAATCGAGGCCGCACGAGCCAACAAGGATATAGATCAAGTACTAGACCTTTCTAATCAGCTCAAGATATTTCATCCTGAGGACCCCTCAGGATTTACAAGCTCAGCTCAGTCATACCTTCACAATCAAAACTCACCCCAAGCGCTCCATACCATCAAAGAAGGATTAACTCGACACCCAAATAATCCTTTACTACTACAGCTGGGAATTGAAAGCGCAAGATCTTTCGGGGAGACCTCCCAATCACTCGCCTTTGGTGAAGACTTGCTTTCAATTTTAACCAACGAAGCAACGGCTTACTTCACCACCGCAAGAGACCTCATTGATCTATCAAGGCCCGACGAAGCACTTGTCCGCATAGAAGAAGGACTTACAAAATATCCAAAAAATATTCAGTTAATTCAGGCAGGGATCGAAGCATCAAGATCCAATAAAAATCATAAATTAGCCGTCGAATATGGAAAGGCATTAATATCACTACTGCCCAATGAATACCATGGATACTTAAATATATCGAGAGACCTCACTGAGCTTGGTAAACTCAAAGATGCAGAAAAAATCATTAAAAAGCTACAACATATCCACCCAAATACTCCAGAGCCTATTTGCCAAGCAAGAGATTTTTATCGAAGGATCGGAAACCGCAAAAAATCACTTACCCTCTCCACCAGGATGTGCAATCGATTTGGTGAAACAGATACCAACCTTCTAGATGAAGCCTCTGATCTAATAGCACTTGGCCACCTTAAAGACTCTCGCATAACGAAACTACCCTCGACAGTCTGCGATCGCACCCAAATTGAAAGTACAATCAAATTTCTACTCGAAGAAGATACCCATAGCATTATCTCGTCGAACACTCGCTCAACACTTTCAGCATTAAAAGTTTATAGCCATTTTAACAAAGACTTCAATCCGATCCATATAGATATAGGAAGCTTGCAAGAACAAATCGTAATCTGCATTATCCATATCGGAAAATGTGCAGGCGAGTCGATCCTAAATACACTT
>QCVM01000098.1:0-2164 GCA_003210375.1 Synechococcus sp. AG-686-B21
CTGGAGCACGCTTGCTCAAGCTCAGTGATCGGATGGAGCAGGAAATGGGCCGAGTGCCTACTGCCGTGACTGCATGGGGAGATCGCAGTGCCTTGCGCCAACGTTTATTGATCACCCCACACCCATCCGTGATCTGGTTGGCAAGTAGTGGCCCGAACAAACGCTTCGGCGCAAACTCAATCCGTTGCAGCAGGAGGTTGAGCATGTGGACTATTGCGGTGTCGAGGGTTCAAAAGGGCTTAGCCATCGCCGGATCCTGCAGTGCCAACTTGAATCCAAGCCGAATCCTTCGCTGTAAGGCATTCGGCTGCTGCTGCTGTGCATGCCACGAGGAGTGGTCCACAGGTTTGTGGGTCGACCAGCAGTTCTAGACAGGCTTGGGATGGTGACTGGGTGAGTCGAATTGGCCCCTCGAGCCAGCTCCAGGCGTCCCGATTGGCGGGGGCCAGGCTGCTGGCCAGCCCCTGCTCAAGTAGGTCCAGCGCACTTGGATGAGCTGGAATGCAATCGGGCCAAAGTTGAATGGTGATGGGCTTGCTTGCCTGCACCATTTCGCCAAGATGTCCCAGCAATCCAAAGCCAGTCACGTCGGTACAGGCATGGATGTCGGCTCCGTGGTTCTGCAACCCAGCCACCAAATGATGTTGGCTTTGATTCATCGTGTTGAGCGCTGCTTCAACATCCATGGGCTTGGCGACTCCTGACATGGCGGCAGCGAAGAGCACGCCAACGCCAAGGGGACGGCTCAGCAGGAGCGCATCTCCAGGCTGAATTCCTCCCTTGGACCATGGTGTGGAACATTGGCCATTCACGCTGAGGGCGACTTGCAACCCCAGGGTGGTTGGGGATGGCGTGGAACTGCGTGACTCCAAGGTGTGCCCCCCGATCAGCGATGCCCCCTGCTCCACCAAGACCGACTGAACGCCAGCCAGGGTCTGATGAAGCAGCTCCTGCTGTTCGCTGGGGTGTATGGACGGCAGGGTGACGACGGCCATCGCGCTGGTGACAACGGCACCACAAGCCCAGAGATCTGAGCAGGCATGAAGGGTGGTGATCCGACCGTTTAGCCAGGGATCACTCACCAGTGCGGGAAAGCCATCCACGCTTTGCAGAAGCGCCGGTGTTCCGCCGAGGTTGGCGGCATCTTCCGGTTGGCTTTTGAGTCCTGCCTCCGATAGCGCTGCGTTCAGGAGGCGTGCGGGAAGCTTGGCGGCACAGCCACGGCAGGCCATCGGTTCGGTTGCTTCCATGGAGGCCTGTTGGCTGAATCCGGCCATAAACGATCGATCGATCTGCTGCTTCAGGGTCCAGAGCAACGCGAATGGACCAGTGCGTGCATGGCCTCGCTGTATCCAGGCGGCGTTCTGCTCGGTTCCAATCAATTGCAGGGCATTGCGTTGTGGTGCCCATCGCTTCAGAGGTTGGCTGTCGCAGGCTGCCTCGAGGTTCTTGGCCAAGGGCAGGGCGGAACGCACAGCCCACACCCCTGAAGCGGGCCGCGGCTGGGCCTCCATCACGGCGCAATCGCCGCTCGCAAACAAATGGGGGTACTCCTTGAGCTGAAGAAAGGGGTTGGTCAAAACCCGTCCGTCGTAATCCACCGCAAATCCACTGCTAGCCAACCAAGACGGCGCGCGACTGCCCGTGCAGAGGAGGGTTGCGTGGTCACTGGCGTCAGTAATGCAATGAATTTTGGCGCGACGCAGGATGGACTTGGTGGCGGCGTCGAGTTGATCCGAACGGATTTGTAATTCCAGTGCGCGATGGGGCCAACGCCGTCGCAGGGCCATGGCCACTTCGAGTCCGGCCGCTCCTGCACCAACGATGCGAAAGGGTTCGGGATCTTCAGGGTCTTGAAGGGATAAAAAGTGAAGGGCCTCTTCCAGCGGTTTGATCGGAACGCCAGCAAGGTTGTCCGAGTTATTCGTCACTGCGCCGACATCGATGCTGAGCACACCGAAGTGCAATGACGGACGTTTGTGAAGGAGGAGATGTTGGCGTTGGGAATCAACACCAATGATTTCGGCCTGCACAAAGGCCACCCCTGCTCGATCGCAGAGGTACGGAAGGTTGATACTCAGCTCATCCCGTTGATAGATCTCGGCGATCAGGCCTGGAACCATGCCTGAATACAAGGCAGTGGGATGCCGATTCACTAAGACAA
>QCVM01000099.1:0-2164 GCA_003210375.1 Synechococcus sp. AG-686-B21
TCTCAGTTAGCCGAGTTCAAGACACGCCAATCCATAAACATCCTTCGTTAGAACTGCTTTATGGGAACCCTTATACATTCGTGTTGTTGCCGAAATGTCTCTAAAACCGAGTGAAGATAGGAGCGACTGTGCACTGCTATTGCGCTGAGGAGAATCAATCAAAATCACACCTTTGTGCTCAACTAACAAATTGAGAATTAAAACCTCAGCCAACATTGGCGAGTCAGCCAGAATTGGCCCTATTCGCCAACCCTCACCCGCAGGGAGAAGACACGGTCGTATACGAGCAAAGCCATGACAATTATTGTGTTTGTCGATTAAAGCAATCACCTTGCCACTTTGATGTTCAAGCCATTGCGATAAAAAATGTGGCCTCGCTGTAAATTCACGTTCAGAATCGTATTTTTTAATCGCTTCCAAAGGAATTTTAGAACCGGTCACAGCAGTGAAATCTTGTTGATTTAATGCCGCTTGTGCACGATTTTCTTCGTCAGGATTGAATAATTGCCAGCGAATTGTTTGTGATGATGCCTTAAACCCCCACTCTGCATAATTAGTAATTAAGTGAGAAGCTGCTTCTAAGCCAACGCACTTCACGCCTTGAAGATGCAGTAGGGCATGTTCCCAGAGCTGATGTCCATAGCCATGTCCTCTGTATTCAGGCTTGACAATATACAAACCTATGAATCCATAAATATCATTGTATTTGATACCAGCAATGCATCCAACCTGAGAATCCCCGATCCAGCCAACCCAGATGCCTTGTTTGTCTGTATTCCTATAAATATCAACATCACCAAATCCAGGCGCAAATTCTTCACTTCTGGCCCAACGAACAATGGCTGAAATATCAGAAACCTGAGCAGGTCGAATGATCAGTTCAGGCATGTAATCGATCTCAGGAGTCTTTCTTTTCGCTAGCAGCTATGTGCCGAATTAAATCTATGCATTTACAGCTATAAGCCCATTCGTTGTCGTACCAGGCAACAAGCTTCATGAAAGTACTATTTAAAGCCATTCCCGCACTGGCATCAAACACCGAGGTGCAGCTTTCGCCAAGCAGATCATTCGAAACAACCTGATCCTCTGTATAGCCAAGAATGCCTGAAAGTTTATTTTCAGAAGCTTCTTTCATTGCATCCTTGATCGACTCATAGGTTGTTGGCTGAGATAAATTCACCGTCAAATCAACCACTGAAACATCAGGTGTGGGGACTCGAAATGCCATGCCAGTTAGTTTCCCGTTTAGCTCAGGGATGACCTTCCCCACAGCTTTGGCGGCACCAGTGGAACTTGGAATAATGCTTTGCCCTGCTCCTCGTCCACCGCGCCAATCCCGATGCGAAGGACTGTCAACGGGCTTTTGGGTGGCTGTTGTTGCATGAACTGTGGTCATCAGGCCACTCAAAATTCCAAACTTATCGTGAACAACTTTTACGATCGGGGCTAAACAGTTTGTGGTGCAACTTGCATTCGAAACAATATCTTGATTGGCGTAACTTTCATGATTTACGCCCATGACGAACATTGGTGTTTCATCCTTTGACGGGGCACTCATTACAACGCGCTTGGCCCCTGCTTCGATGTGACACCGTGCTGTTTCATCAGTCAAGAAAAAGCCAGTGCTTTCGAGAATGTAATTCGCGCCTACATCACCCCAGGCCAGAGCTTTTGGATCTCGCTCAGTACTGATACGAATTTTTTTTCCATTAACAATTAAATTTCCATTGTCGACTTCAACAGTTCCTGGGAAACGTCGATGTGTTGAATCATAGCGCAACAAATATGCCATGTAGTCGATATCGAGAAGATCATTGACCGCAACTACCTCAACATCTGGCAAAGACACTGCCTGGCGGAATGCCAAGCGACCGATGCGTCCAAACCCATTAATGCCAATGCGGGTAGTCATCGCAATCGCTCTACATCTTTGATTTCATCTTTTATAGAGGGAACGTATTTATTCAACCCGGCCCTTTGGGCGTATGCACACCTAGGCCAGTGGTTGCTGTCCCTGGCCTTGATTGCGGATCAGTGCCAGCCAAGCGCAGGAGCTGCGAGGCAATAGGACGTGATTAGCTGAGCTGATAGGAGGGATCAGGAGCGCTCAGGTGCCAATCGGTGACGGCTCCGCAATCTTCCTTTACATTGCGGAAGTCGGTAT
>QCVM01000100.1:0-2156 GCA_003210375.1 Synechococcus sp. AG-686-B21
TTTGGATTTCAATGTTTCGCAGTAAAACTCTGCTGGCTCGATGTCGCAGACGATGACCAGGCCCAGACCTGTGTTGTGCGCTTCCAACATGACGGCCATCGCATCTTGTTCACTCAGCTGAGGAACCACTTGGCGCAACGTCGTAATGACGTATTCCATGCTGTTCACAGGGTCGTTGTGAAGCAGAACCTTGTAGCGAGGTGAACGTTTGCGAACGCGCTCAGGTGCTTTGTCGAGAACCGCAGCCCCGCCTGGATTGCGGTTGGGTGTTTCCTCTGCCATGGCTCGGCAAATCATTGATGGAAATGTAAGGGAAATTGGATCACGCGCGCTCACAGGGATTTGATTCTTGCCATGGCTTCATTGACGTTCTTGCGGCTGTTAAAAGCGGAAAGACGGAAATAGCCTTCGCCTGCAGCACCAAAGCCACTTCCCGGCGTTCCCACCACATTCGCCTTGTTGAGAAGGTGATCGAAGAATCCCCAGGAATCCATGCCGTCAGGGGTTTTAATCCAGACGTAAGGGGCATGTTCACCGCCGTAAATCTGGAGGCCGAGAGCAGTGAGCTCTTGGCGAATGGTGGCTGCGTTTTCCATATAAAAGCTCACTAGCGACTTCACCTCGGCTTGACCTGCTGCGGAGTAAACCGCTTCGGCACCGCGTTGAATGATGTAGCTAACGCCATTGAACTTGGTGCTCTGACGTCGATTCCACAATCCCCATAGTTCCACCAGCTCTCCATTTGCTGTGGTTCCTTTCAAGCCTTTGGGAACAACGGTGAAAGCACAGCGGGTTCCGGTGAAGCCGGCATTTTTCGAGAACGAACGGAATTCAATCGCACAATCCCGCGCTCCTTCAATTTCAAAAATTGAATGGGGTAGCTCTGGATCTTGGATGAAGGCCTCATAGGCCGCATCAAACAAAATCAGCGCGTTGTTGCTGCGGGCGTAATCCACCCATGCTTTCAGTTGGCTCTTGGTGGCTACGGCTCCGGTTGGGTTATTGGGGAAACAGAGGTAGATCAAATCCACCGGTTCGCTAGGAATTTCGGCTGTGAATGTGTTGTCTGCGCTGATGGGTAGATAGGTCAGACCGGCGTAGCGCCCCTCATCACCAGCATCTCCCGTGCGGCCAGCCATCACATTGCTATCCACATACACGGGATAGACCGGATCTGTTACTGCAACTTTGTTGCCCTCACCAAGGATGTCGAGGATGTTGCTGCTATCGCATTTGGAACCGTCGGAAACAAAAATCTCGTTCGCGTTGATATCGCAACCACGTAATTGGAAATCTTGCTTAGCAATTGCGTCTCTGAGCCAGGCATAACCCTGCTCAGGTCCATAACCATGAAAGCCCTCCGCCGTGCCCATTGCGTCGATGGCCGTTTTCATCGCTTCACGACAAGCCAGAGGTAGCGGCTCGGTGACGTCGCCGATACCGAGACGAATTAAATCTGCGTCTGGGTGCGCTGTGCTGAATGCTTTAACCCGTCGTCCGATTTCCGGGAAGAGATATCCCGCCTTGAGCTTGAGGTAATTGCCGTTGACCTTCACCACGGAACCGGAGGGGGCTTGTATCTATGCATTTTGCCGTGTCGACAGCTCCATACGATGAAGGTGTGAGCGAGGTCATCGTCTGTGGTCGTATCTGCTGTAGACCACCCGGTTGATTTTCACGCTCTGGTTGATCAAGGCATCAACAAGCCTGCCCGGTACATGGGGCACGAGTTGGGGGTTGTCCCACGGGACTGGGACCAGGCTTGCGTGCGCTGGGCTTTGACCTATCCAGAAATTTATGAGGTTGGTTCCAGCAATCTGGGACACATCATTTTGTATTCGATCCTCAATGCCGTTCCTGGGCAGTTGTGTGATCGCGCTTATTTACCCGCTCCGGATTTGGCAGAGCGCCTGAGGGAGCGCGATCAACCGTTGTTTGCGGTCGAAAGTCGTCGTCCCTTATTGGCGTTTGATGTTCTTGGTTTCAGCCTGAGCTATGAGCTGGGAGCGACCAACATTCTTGAAATGTTGGACCTTTGCCAGGTTCCGATTCGAGCGGCTGACCGTGCTGATTTGCCACTCAACGATCCGGCTTCAGTTCCGTTGATTTTTGCGGGTGGTCCAACCGCCACAAGTAATCCAGAGCCCTATGCGCCC
>QCVM01000101.1:0-2136 GCA_003210375.1 Synechococcus sp. AG-686-B21
GGGATCTGCCCCATGCTTTGGGCTGCATCCACGAGCAGAAAGGGATGCTGAGGATGCAGCTTGAGGTGATGCGCTAACGCTTCAATCGGCATCACTTGACCGGTGTTCCAAAGCAGATGGCTTACTACAACAAGGCGTGTACGGGGCTTTAGAGAGATATCAAGACTTTTGAAAACACCTGCATCGGTATCGCTTGCTGTTCCCCGTAGATGTTTCACGGGGAGGGTGTCGATCACCAGGTGTTCGCGGCGGGCAAGCTCAACGCAAGCGGCCACCACTCCTGGATGTTCGCAGTCGCTAATCAGCAGGTGATCACCGCTGCTGAACGGCAGGCCCCAGAGCGGTAGAACGCAGCCACTGGTGACATTTTCAGTGAGTGCTATTCGATGGGGTGGAACCCCACACCATTGGGCCAGGAGTCGGCGAGTGCGATTCACCTCCGCGGCGATGAATGGCCACACATCGGTGGTGAATGGGCCGAGTTCTTGGATGCGGTGCCAACTGGCGGTGATGGCCTCCAAGGATGCTGTGGGTAACGGGCCTTGCCCCCCGTAATTGAAGTAATGCTTGTTAACTAGTGCTGGACAGAGATCCCGTAGGGTACTCATAATAACTGGGTAACAGTCATGGGTAACAGTGGGCTTTAGGAGAGCTCCAAGTTACATAGCTCAGCTCCCATCCGGCAGCTATCAGCTCCAGCGTGGAGTGCCTCGTTCATTGCGGCAAGCAATTGGCAAGGCCATTTGGAAGGGAGCCTCCTACCAATCAATCCATGTGGCCAAGGCAAACGTTCCTGCCTTCCTCGCTAAGACAGATCTGGAGATAAGGAGAGCTAAAGGTGAGCAACTAATGCCAGAGGAGTGGATGTTCGAAGCAGTTCAAAAGGAGCCATCTCTCATCAAAGAAGTTGGAACTTTTGGACTGGTCGAAGCAGTAGCTCCACGACTTGATGCCTACCTCGACAACCAAAAGACACCTAACCCTGAGTTCGAACGGCTCTACGCCACAGCCCAAGTAATTGGCAAGGGTGACCTACAGACCCTTATGACAACTGATGGGCTACTGGAAGCAAGACGGCTTGACCGTGAGCCAGCACCAAGAACATTCGAAGGCTGGGTGAAAGCACTCCAAGCATTTATGGAATTTACCAAGCACCCCAGACCTGCTCGAGCGACGAGGGCGGATGCCGTTGCATACAAAAACCATCTAATCAAAAGGATGAGCCGTAACTCAGCGAAGACACATCTTGCCTACTGCGCTGGCCTGTGGACAACGCTAATTGAAAAACAGGGTGGTGGTGAGCACATTTTCAAGGGACTGCCTGGAACGTTGGATGAAACAACAAAGACCAAAGCCTCGAGGGCAGCACAAGCAAAGAGAAACCAAAGCTTTGAACCTTCAACACCTGTTGATCAGTGGAATGGAACGATCTATCTGCCTGTTTTAAAGCTGCTGTATTTCACAGGGTGTCGTCTTTCTGAGGTCTCAGCCTTGAGAGGTGAGGACATTCATGAGGACTACATCGTTGTTGAGTGGCAGGAAGAGCGATCACATAAGACAGCCAACTCAGTTAGGGACATTCCCTTGCACCGATCTCTCATCAAGCTTTTGGAGCCGCTGAGGAAAGCCGAGGGCCATATTTGGCCAAGTCTAAAGACCACCTCAACGATCAGAGGGATTGAAGTAATCCGTTGGGGACGGAACTTGTCCAAGACTTGTAAGAACATCACAGGACTCCGGCCAAAGGATTTCCGCGACAGGTTTGCTACTCAACTCCGCGAGCATGACTTCAACCAAGTGAATATCGAAAGTGTTATGGGTCACTCTGCCTTGAATACGAACAGCACTTATGGCGGACGCAACTGGGATAAATACGTTCAGATGATCAACAGCGTTGTCTAGCTCTTCAATTCCTGAAGCATCCCAAGCAAGGCTTGAAGCTCTTTCAATCTCTCAAATGTCAATGTACCCAGTCCACTCTCTTTGACCATCGTCTGATCGTCATCAACGGGTTTGGCGTGGAGCATCTCTCTGTATTTGGGAATCTTCAAAGCAGCTTCAACCAAAGCAACAATCCTTAAACATCACCGTGGACCTGCACCGGACATGATCCGCTGGCGTACCTGACGTAGTGAG
>QCVM01000102.1:0-2071 GCA_003210375.1 Synechococcus sp. AG-686-B21
GGTCCTGGTTCAGAAGGAGGAGGTCCTCCAGGTGGTGGTCCTGGTGCAGAAGGAGGTCCTCCAGCGGGTGGTCCTGGCTCAGAAGGAGGCCCTCCAGCGGGTGGTCCTGGTTCAGAAGGAGGTGGTCCTCCAGCGGGTGGTCCTGGTTCAGAAGGAGAAGGCGGGAATGCGGCGCCTGGTGCTGTTGCTGAGGACGGTGCGAGTGGGGATGGAGGTGGCAGAGGAGAGGCTGGAGCTGAGGTCGCTGGTGGTGAAGGAGAAGTCGGAGGAGAGGGCGGAGGCCCAGAGGAGAGCGGTGGTGATGGCGCCGGTAGTGAGACAGCGGGCGCTGGAGATGAGGGAGGAGATGAGGGAGGAGCTGACGGTGCTGCTGCAGAGACGGCGGATGGAGATGAGGGAGGAAATGACGGTGCTGCTGCAGAGACGGCGGATGGAGATGAGGGAGGAGATGACGCCGGAGGAGAAGATGACGCCGGAGGAGGTGACGCCGAAGGAGATGACGCTGGAGGAGAAGATGACGCCGAAGGAGATGACGCTGGAGGAGAAGATGCCGGAGGAGAAGATGCCGGAGGAGAAGATGACGCCGGAGGAGAGGGCGACACTGCTGCTGGAGAAGAGGGACCGAGCGAGGAACCGAAGGAGCCATCAGCAGCGGTAGCAGTCCAACGGGTTGACGCGAAGCGCGCGAGTCAGAACCTGGCGAGTGGAGATGCGAAAGCGACAACACAAACGTTGCAGGGCTTGAATCTTCCGGATGTGAGTACAAGGAAGACGCCAACCCCGGGGGCGATTGCGAACTCACTGCGTCAGGTGCGCCAGCGGATCATCTCTGGTGCAGGTCCACGTTGATGTTTGTCATGCCCAATAAATGCACTCTTGAAGAGATAAATCAGTCGTGTGTTGCAACTTGATTCGTCAAAAGAAATAGGGGTTGGGCCTGGGGCAAAAAAATCCCCCACCGTTTGGTTGAGGATTGGATGAATAAAAAGCTGCTGGGACTACAGCTTGTGAGTTATAGATGCTGCATTTTCATTGATCGGAATGTCCACGCCATCAACCAGTTGTGATCACTGTCGTGATTCTGACCAGGTGATGAAGAGTGTTCTAATAATAGATAGGAAGCGGTAACACCTCAGACCAACTACCTCACCAATCAATGAAAATAATTTTCGTCGGTGTTAGAAATAAACACCACTGGCAGAGTTGCTACCTAGTTGCAAAATCTTAGATATCAATTCGCAGAAATACAGATGCCCTGGTCCTAGGTCGTTCCTTAAAGGCCTCACAGCCACTGCTAGCACTAAGGTTTGGGACTGGGCTTAAAAGTGGCCCCAGTTGTGCAAGAGAAGTAGCCCCATGAAAGTAAGAAATTTGCAGGGACTTCAGATGAGAGAGGGTTATTAGAGGGCCATAAGCAAAGAGATATTTCTTTTGGTCCACTTGGGTGTCTGAAAAGTTTTGTCCACTATTTATGCAGAATAGTGTTTGTCTCTCGTTCAGTCTGCATGCACCGCCCCTTCTAATTACGCACCCTTTTTTAGTTGTCAGTGCGTTAGATTCTTCCCAAAAAGTATGTCTAGGTAATCTGAAAAATTCTTAGGTTTAATGAAATTCTTGTTCGCATCTTTTCGACTGACTCACAGGGTGCGAAGATCTCCCGAGAGAGCAGTCTAAGTTAATAATAGGTTGAAAACTATTTAACTCTTTTGGAAAGATGCCTGTCACTGATGAGCCCAATGTGTTGGTAGTAATAAATAGTTTTACTTGTTACTTCATGACTACAAAACGCAAAACATGTACAACCATAAGGCTCCTCCACTTGATGAGATCGTTAGGCGAAATGTTGGTCGATCAGCAGCAGAGGTCTATCGATTTCTTTATGAACACAGTTCTATGGATACCATCAATAGGATCTACAACACATCCAATTGGACTGTTAAGGGGATCGCTGGAAGTCTCCATATGCATCGAGATACAGTATCTAGGGCTATTAATAAGCTCCTCGATGAGGGGTATATTGGTATTGCTGCACAGAAGTACAACCCCGCTGGTTCAAATACAATCGTCTGGG